>SXPK01000267.1 GCA_005776365.1 Planctomycetia bacterium | reverse complement strand
GGATCGCGAGCCCGCGCAGCGCATCGAGCCCGACCCATCGCTCAGCGCCGCCGCGCGTCTTCGGCAGCGGCGTCGGCGCGACCACGTCGTTCACGCGTTTTGCTCCAACGCGCGCCGCACGCTGCCGTCGCATCGCAGCAGGCGCTGCCGAGCGACATCGGGCAAGACGGCTGCGCGCAACGCGACGATCGCGGTCTTTGCCTCGTTGCCGCATTCGGCCAAGGCAGTCTTCGCCACCGACGCTGAAACCGCCGCCGCAGTAGCGACGATCCGGACCATGCGCTCGACGAGTTTGAGGTTGGTCGCCTGCACGTCGACCATCAAGTTGCCGTAGACCTTGGTGCGTCGCACGAAAGCGCCAGTCGACAGCATGTTGAGAACGAGCTTGGTGGCCGTTCCGGCCTTGAGCCTGGTGCTTCCCGTCAGGACCTCTGGTCCGGTGACCGCCTCGATCGCGATTTCGGCTGCGCGCGCAATGGCGCTGCCGCTCGAGCAGACGACGGCGACGCACAGCGCGCCACGCGCCTTGGCCTCGTGCAAGGCGCCCAGCACGTAGGGCGTGCGACCCGAGGCAGCGATGCCGACGACGCAATCCTGCTCGCTGACAGAAAGGTCGCGCATGTCCTTCGCGCCAAGTCCGGAGTCGTCCTCCGCGCCTTCCACCGCGCGCAACATGGCGCCGAGCCCGCCGGCGATGACTCCTGCCACCTGTCCAGGCGCCGCCGAGAACGTGGGCTCACACTCCACCGCGTCGAGCACGCCAAGGCGCCCCGAAGTTCCCGCGCCAACGTAGAGCAGCCTGCCTCCTCGCTGCATCCGTGCCGCGATCGCATCGATGGCGGCGGCGACCTGCGGCAGCGCCTTCTGCACCGCCGCCGCGACGCCGCGGTCCTCGTCGTTCATCACGGTGACGAGTTCCAGCGTCGGCATCGCATCGAATGCGAGCGTGCGCGGGTTCTGCTGCTCAGTGGACAGCTGGTCGAGGTCGATCTTGGTCATCGGCGAGGCCGCGAGTATAGAACGCCCGTGACCATCGGCGCCCTCGACCTCGCGATCCTTGCCTTCTACATGGCGTTGATGATCGCCGTCGGTGTGTGGGTCGGCCGCGGCTCGAAGGGCGCCAAGGACTACCTGCTCGGCGCTCGCGACCTGCCTTGGTGGGCGCTGTTGCTCTCGATCGTCGCGACCGAGACCAGCACGGTCACCTTCTTGTCGACGCCAGGAATCGCCTACGGCGGCGGCCTGCCCGGGACGACCGGTGACTTCCGCTTCTTGCAACTGCCGCTGGGCTACCTCATCGGGCGCATCGCGGTGGTTCGGTTCCTCCTGCCGCTCTACTTCCGCGGCGAAGTGATGACCGCCTACCAGGTGCTATCGCAGCGCTTCGGCGGCGCGACGCGCAAGCTCGCAAGCTGCCTGTTCCTGGTGACGCGGACTCTCGCCGATGGGCTGCGCCTCTACCTGACGGCGCTGGTCGTCCAAGCGATGCTGCCAGTCAGCCTGACGGAAGCCGTGTTGGGCATGGGCGCAGTGACGCTGGTCTACACCTACTTCGGCGGCATGAAGGCCGTGGTATGGACCGACGTACTGCAGTTCGTGGTCTACATGGCCGGCGCCGCTGTCGCGCTAGTCGTGCTGCTCGACGGCCTGCCGCAGGGACTGGACACGCTGCTCGCCACCGCGCAACAGCCCGAGCGTGCGCGCTTGTTCGACTTCTCGACTTCGCTCGACAGCGAATACACGTTCTGGGCAGGTTTGCTCGGCGGCGCGGTGCTTTCGTTCGGCAGCCACGGCGTCGACCAGTTGATCGTGCAGCGCTACCTCGCGGCGCGGACGCAGCGTGAAGCAGCGCGCGCGCTATGGACCTCGGGCGTCGTTGTGCTGCTGCAGTTCGCCTTCTTCCTCGCGCTCGGCATGGGTCTCGCCGCGTTCTACGCGCAGAACCCGCCGGCGACGAAGTTCGAGAAGAGCGATCAAGTGTTCCTCGATTTCATCGTCCATCACACGCCGACCGGCATCCTCGGCCTCGTGCTCGGCGCCGTGTTCTCGGCCGCGATGTCGACGCTGAGCAGCTCGCTGAACTCGTCCGCCTCCGCGCTCGTCAATGACATCGTGCTGCCCTTGCAGGGTCGCACGGCGGAGGATCCGCGGGGCCTGCGTTACGCCAAGCTGGCGACACTCCTGTTCGGATTGCTGCAGTGCGCGGTCGGCTGCAGTGGACTCGGCGGCGGCGCGATCGTCAGCCAGGTGCTCGGCATCGCGTCCTTCACGACCGGCATCTTGCTGGGCGTCTATGCGCTCGGAATCGCCACGACCCGCGTCGCGCAATCGCATGCCTTGTTCGGGCTCGCGTGCGGGCTCGCAGTCGACTGCGCGCTGAAGTTCGGGCTGCCGTTCTCATTGCTTGCACCCTCTTCGCTCGCGTGGCCATGGTATGGACTCGTCGGCAGCGTGACGACCTTCGCCACCGGCCTGCTCGCCAGCTTCGTTTGGAAGTGCCGCGCATGAAACTCGCCTTCCTTTCACTCGCCGTTTGCTGTCTTGCCTTTGCCGCCGCCGCGCAAGGCTCTGCCGTTTTGTGCGGTGTCGACGTCCTTGCTCGCGACCAAGGCAAGCAACTGCACGGTCGCAAGGTCGGTCTCTTGACCAACCACACGGGACTCGCGGTGGACGGCCGCCGCACGATCGACGTGATCGCAGCGCTGGAGGCGGTGAAGCTCGTCGCGATCTTCTCCCCCGAGCACGGCCTGTCGGGCAAGCTCGACAAAGACGGCATCGGCCATGGAACCGACGAAGCGACACGCCTGCCGATCTGGTCGCTCTACGGCGAAACACGCAAGCCGACGAAGGAGATGCTCTCTGGCATCGACACGATCGTGTTCGACATCCAGGACATCGGTTGCCGCTTCTACACCTACGTGTCGACGATGGGGAATTGCATGGAAGCGTGCGCCGAGCACGGCCTGCGCTTCGTCGTGCTCGACCGTCCCAACCCGATCGACGGCGCGACGATGGCTGGCCCGATCCTCGACGCCGGCGCCGAGTCGTTCGTCGGTTGGCATCGCATGCCGCTGCGCCACGGCATGACCGCCGGAGAACTGACGCGAATGTTTCAGGGCGAGCGCGGGATCCGTGTCGAGGCGAGCGTCGTCGCCTGCGAAGGCTGGTCGCGCAAGGACCGGTTCGACCGCACCGGCCTGCTCTGGACCGACCCGTCCCCCAACATGCGAAGCCTGACGCAGGCCATGCTGTATCCAGGCGTCGGCCTGCTCGAAGGCACCAACCTCTCCGTCGGCCGCGGCACCGACACGCCCTTCGAACGCGTCGGCGCGCCGTGGTGCGACGGAGTCGCGCTCGCCGCCGCGTTGCGCCAACTCGGATTGCCAGGCGTCGCCATCGTGCCGATTCGATTCACGCCGAACGCGAGCAAGTTCGCCAACGAGCTTTGCTCCGGCGTGCAGATCGCGATCACGGATTGGGAGGCATTCGAGCCAGTCTCGCTCGGCGTCGCGCTGGCGTGCGCGCTGCGCGATGGCTTTGCCGATCCTTGGAAGACCGAGAAACTCAACTGGCTGTGGAAGCACCAAGCCTCGATGGATCTGTTCCACCAGGGCGCCAGTGCCGCCGAGATCCAGAAGAGCTGGCAGAAGGACCTCGACCTGTTCTCGATGCGACGCAGGCCGTTCCTGCTCTACCCATGAAAGTCACGCTGGGACTCGAAGCGCTGCTCGAAGACCCGCCGGCCATCGTGCGCGAGAGCCGCGCCTTTGGCTTGCTGTGCAACCAGGCCTCCGTCGACTGGCAGTTCAAGCACGCCGCCGACCTGATCCACGCGCGCGTCCCTGGCAAGCTAAGAACGCTGTTCTCGCCGCAGCACGGCCTCTGGTCGGCGCAGCAGGACAACATGATCGAGACCGGGCACACGACGCACCCGCGCCTTGGCATCCGCGTGGAGAGCCTCTACTCGGAAACGCGACGACCGACGCAACAGATGCTCGAAGGCCTCGACCTGCTGCTCATCGACCTGCAGGACGTCGGCACGCGCGTCTACACCTGGATCTGGACCGTCGTGCATTGCCTCGAGGCTTGCGCGCAGAAGGGCATTCCCGTCCTCGTGCTCGATCGTCCCAATCCGATCGGCGGCACCGTGGCGGAAGGCCCCCTGCTCGACCGCGCATTTTCGAGTTTCGTCGGCATGGCGCCGATCCCGATGCGGCACGGACTCACGCTCGGCGAGTTGGCGCGTTGCTGCAACGACCTGCTGGGCATCGGCTGTGATGTCCGCATCCATTCGATGCGTGGCTGGACGCGGACCATGCTGTGGCCCGACACCGGACGCGCATGGCTGCCGCCCTCGCCAAACTTGCCACGATTCGAAGGCGTGCTCGTGTATCCAGGTCAGGTGCTGCTGGAAGGCACCAACCTCTCCGAGGGCAGGGGCACGACTACGCCCTTCGAGCAATTCGGCGCGCCGTGGCTCGACCCGTGGCAGTTGCTGCCGTTGGTGTGGCCGCGTTCACTCGCTGGCGTCACCGTGCGCCCCGTCGAGTTCGAGCCGACCTTCCACAAGTTTCATGCACAGGCCTGTCGCGGGCTGTGGCTGCATCCGACCGACGCTGCGACCTTCCGTCCGCTGCGAACAACGCTGGCGCTGCTGCGCGGAGTGAAGGAACTGTGGCCAAGCGAGTCGCAGTGGCGGAAGCCGCCTTACGAATACGAGAACGACCTGATGCCGATCGACATCCTGTGCGGCAACAGCGCCACGCGGGAATGGATCGATGGCCAAGGCCCGTGGAACCGCCTCGACGAACTCGCTGCAGCGCCGGACGGCTGGTGGCCCTCGGTTCGCAAGTTCCTCGCCTACTGACAGCCCATCGCTCGCCGGACCGCAACGCGACACTTGGGCAAACCCATCGCCCCGCCTCGCTTGCTATCTTCTGCGCCGATGGAACTGATGCGAGCGTGCCGCTTCCTCTCCCCCGTTGCCTGCCTTGCGCTGGTCGCGATCGCGCCCGCCCAAGGGGCCTTGTGGCTGCGTCGAGGGGACCTCGTGCAGGCGCAACCGATCGACCGCGGTCTGCGCGCTGCCATGGAACGCCTCTGCGCCGGACCCACCGCCAGCGAACGCGGAATGGGATTCGAGAGCGCGGTTCCAGCAGGAACACGGCTCGTCGACCTGCGCGTCCATGGCTCCGTCCTCACCTTGGTCTTCGATGAGCCACTGCTGCTGGCCGCTGCATTCGGCCGCATCGAGCAGGCGATCGAACAACTGACCAAGACCGCATTCGACACTGCCAACCAGAACGGCATCGGCATCGACGCCGTGCATCTGCGTGTCGCCGGCTCCGACGGCACGGAACGCGACCTCGCAGAACGCATCGCGCCTCGCTCCGACGCGACCTCGACGACTACGGCATCCGCACCGCAAGCACGCGTCGTCGGCCAGACTGGCGGGCTCTCGGGACTGCGCATCGCCGTCGCGCCAGGTCACGGTTACTACTGGCACAGCACGCTCGGTTGGACGACGCAGCGCGGCATCATCGATGGCACGGTGGAAGACATCCACTGCGCCGAGATCTGCAACGACTTCGTGATCCCGATGCTCGCCAACATGGGCGCCGAGATCGTGCTCTGCCGCGAACACGGCGAGATCACATCCGAGTCCATCGGCGACAACGACGGCGGCGCGCCCGCCTACTCGGAGACTGGCGGTTGGACGACTTCTGCTTCATCTGGCTATCTGGGACTCGGGTATCGATTCACCAACGCGACGACAACGGCGACCGCAACCGCAACCTGGACGCTCAACGTCGCACGCGACGGCATCTACCCGGTCTACGTCTACTTCCGCGCCGGAACCAACCGCAGTGCATCGGCGCGTTACGCGGTGCACCACAGCGGCGGCTCGACATTGCACGAAGTCGACCAGCGCATCGACGACCGCACCTGGGTCTGGCTTGGTGACTACTCGTTCTCGACCGCTGTGCCCGCGCGAGTGACGCTCGACAATCTCGGCGTTGCTGGAAGCGTCGTCATCGCCGACGCGGTCCGGATCGGCGCCGGCAACGGCACGATCGCGCGCGGAGCCGGGGCCAGCGGGCAAGCGAGGTGGCGCGAGGCGTCGCGATACTGGGCGCAATCGAACGGCGCGCCAAGCACTGTGTGGGACAGCATCGCCGGCGGCGAAGACAACGACGACGACGTCACCTGTCGGCCGCGCTTCGCGGAATGGCGCACGGCAGACGCCTATGTCGCGTTGCACACCAACGCCGGCGGCGGCGCTGGCACCTCGACCTACATCCACGACACCGCGCCAAGCGCAGGCTCCACCACCCTGCGTTCGCTCGTGCACACGCAGATCATCAACGACGTGCGCGCCGAGTATCTCTCGACATGGCAGGACCGCGGCCAGCTCTCGGCCAACTTCGGCGAGGTGCGGCTGTTGACGACGATGCCGGGGATCCTGCTCGAGCTCGCCTTCCACGACACTCCTGGTTCGGCAGACCTCAACGCGATCCACGACCCGCGCTTCCGCTACCTCGCTGGCCGCGCGATCGCGCGCGGCGTGCTCCGCTACTTCCAGCCCGCGGCCACGTTTCCTCCGGAAGCGCCTACGTCCTTGCGCGTCACCCAAGACGGCGCACGCGGGCTCCGCGTGTCCTGGAACGCAGCCTCTTCCGCGACGAGCTACATCGTCGAAGGCTCGCCGGACGGCAAGGGCTTCGTGCCGCTCGCGACGGTGACCGGCGCAACCACCTGGTCCACGGGCCCATTGTCCTTCGACTCCATCCTGTCGTTTCGCGTGCGCAGCAAGAACGCGTCGGGGCAGAGCTTTCCGACCGAAGTGCTCTGCGCTGGCACCGATCACATCGGTCAAGCGGACGTGCTGCTGGTGCAAGGCTTCGATCGCCTCAACCGAACCGTGCCGGTGCGCGCCAACACCAAGGACTTTCTCGCCCGCTTTGGCCGCGCGATACGAGATGGGGCGACCTTCTCGGTCGGCTTCGACGCGTGTTCGAACGAAGCGGTCAAGAGCGGGCAGGTCCTGCTCGCCAACTACCGCGCGGTGGTCTGGGCCGCAGGTGAAGAGAGCACGGCGGACGAGTCCTTCGATGCGACAGAACAGTTTCTCGTCACTGGCTACCTGAACGTCGGCGGCAGATTGTTCGTCAGCGGCGCCGATATCGCGTGGGATCTCGACGCGCAGGGCAGCGCCGTCGACCGCGCGTTCCTCAACAACCCGTTCGGGGCGAGCTACGTGGCTGACGACGCTGGCGTCTACACGCTGCAAGCTGGCGTGGCGGGCAGCGCACTCTCTGGCATGGCTGCGGCGCAGTTCGACGCCGGCACCGCTGGCGCCTACGACGTCGACTATGCCGACGTGCTCGCGCCAGCGACGGCGCAAAGCTCCGTGTGCTTGCGCTACGGCAACGGACTGGTCGCCGGGGTGCAGCGCAGCAATGGCGCTGCGCGCGTGCTGTGTCTCGGCTTCCCCTTCGAGACGATCACGACGACGACCGCGCGCGCGGACTTGATGCGCCGCGCTCTGCTCTGGCTGCTCGATCCATTGCCGATCTCGTGCGCCCCGACCGTCGCGCTCGGCCAACGACTGCAGTTGCAGATTGCATCGCCGCAGGATCCAGGCGAGCTCTACCTGACCTTGTGCAGCTACGCGCGCGCGCCGGGCATCGCGCTGCCAGGCGGCGGGCTGTTGCCCGTGCAGTATTCCTTCCTGATCGACGCGAGCCTCGATCCAACGACGCCGGTGTTCGGGTCCTTCCTCGGATCGCTGGACGCGCAAGGCGCATCCAGTCCATATGTCGATGTGCCGCCGCTGCCGTTCTTGGTCGGGTTGCCGCTCTACTTCTCGGGGCTCACGGCGCCAATCGGTCCATTCGTCGAAGACCGGATCTTCAACTGGTGCGGCGCGGTGATCGTGCCCTGAAGCGAGCGCGCACTCTCGCTCACAGCGCTACGCGTTCACCCTCTTCCGCAATCGCAAAGCCACGGGCCTCGATCGCGCGCCGCAGCACAGGGTCGTGCAGCGCGGGATTGGTGTGGTTCAAGTGCAGGAAGCGCACGCTGGCAGGATGGGCTTTCGCGCGCACGGCGAGCCGATCCATCGTGTCGGTCATCAGTGGATGCCGGATCTCGGCGAGGTTGCGCTCCGGCAACTCGCGACCGTCGTAGAAGGTGCCGTCGATGTAGGCCACGTCGACGCCGTGCAAGAGTTCATCGAGCAGGGTCTCGT
>SXPK01000023.1 GCA_005776365.1 Planctomycetia bacterium | reverse complement strand
CGCGATGCTGGGGAACCTCTCCTTCGGCGACTACTTCACGACGGACTGCATCCAGTGGATCTGGTCCTTCTTCAAGGACGTCTGCGGCATCCCGAAGGAACAGATGGTCGTCACGGTCTACAAGGACGACGACGAGGCCTTCGCGATCTGGACCCAAGTCGTGGGGCTGTCACCCGACAGTGTTTTCCGTTTTGGCGAGAAGGAGAACTTCTGGCCGGCTGAAGCGCCTAGCAAGGGTCCGAATGGTCCTTGTGGCCCGTGCAGCGAGATCTACTTCGACAGCAAGCCGGGCCTGCCCTTTCCCGACAAGAAGGGTCTCGAGTCGCTACCGGATGATCGCTTCACCGAAGTCGGCAATTGCGTCTTCACTCAGTTCGATCGCCAGTCTGACGGGTCGCTGAAGCCGCTGCCGCAGAAGAACATCGACGTCGGACTCGGGCTCGAACGCATCGCCGCGGTGCTGCAAGGCGCGAAGAACAACTTCGAAACCGAGTTGTTCCGGCCATACCTGGAACACCTCGGAAAGCTGACGGGTGTGCCCTACGGCAGCGACGGCAAGCGCGACATCCGCATGCGGCGCATCGCCGACCATGTCCGCGCGATCACGTTCTGCATTGCTGACGGCGCCCTGCCGAGCAACGAGGGCCGCGGCTATGTCGTGCGCAAGATCCTGCGGCGCGCCGCGCGCGACGGTTACGAGCTCGGTTTGCACGAGCCGTTCTTGTTCGCGATGGTCGACCTCGTCGGCCAACTGATGGGCGACCAGTATCCCGAGGTTCGCGACAACGCGGGGCAGTGTCGTGCCGTGATCCGTGGCGAAGAAGAGAACTTCCTCGTCGTCTACCGCAATGGCACTGCGCGTCTGCACGACTTCTTGCAGAAGACGCATCCCGGCAAGCCGACGAAGGGCAGCGGTCAGTTCGCGTTCCTGCTTCACGACACCTACGGATTTCCGGTCGACATCACGCAGAAGGTGATGGACGAGTCCGGGCATCAACTGGACGAAGCCGAGTTCGAACGCGCGATGGAGGAGCAGCGCCAACGCGCTCGTGCTAGCATGGCGACCGCCGACGCGGTGTTCACAGCCAGCGTCGCCGTCAAGTTGCGCGACAAGGCGCACGCTGCGAGCAAGTTCACCGGCTACGAGCACCGCGCTGAAGACAGCACCTTGCTCGCAATCGTCGGCGAGGATGACGCGCTCCGAGATCGCGCCGAACTGGGCCAGAAGGTGGTGCTCGTCGCCAACGTGACTCCGTTTTATGCGCAAGGCGGCGGCCAGGTCGGAGACCGTGGCGCCGCGAAGACCGCAACCGGCGTGGCGCGAATCGACAACGTCACTGCGCTGGACGGATTCCACCTGCATCACGGGACGGTCACGCAGGGCCACCTTCAGGCGGGTCAGCCCGCACGGCTGCAGGTTGACGAGGAAGCGCGCACGGCGACGGAGCGCAACCACACGGCGACGCACCTGCTGCACGCGGCACTAAGGAAGATCCTTGGCAAGCACGTCTCCCAGGCCGGCAGTGAAGTCGCGCCAGATCGCTTGCGGTTCGATTACACGCAGCCAGAGAAACCGACCGCTTCGCAGTTGCAGCAGGTCGAAGACGAGGTCAACGCGCAGATCCTGCTCGCGTCGCCGATCCTCGCCGCAGTCCGTGGCCTCGACGAGGCGAAGGGCATGGGCTTCACGGCGCTATTCGGCGAGAAATACGGCGACCGCGTCCGCACTCTGCAGATCACGGATTACAGCAAGGAGCTCTGCGGTGGCACGCACGTGAGCAATAGCGGCAACATCGGCATGTTCCGCATCACCAGCGAGGCAGCAGTGAGTGCCGGCACGCGCCGCCTCGAAGCCGTGACGGGCCTCGCCGCGCTGCGCCAATGCCAGCAGGAGCGCGAGCAGCTGGCGGCCCTTTCGTTCCTGCTGAAGGTGCCGACGCCGAAACTCTCGGAACGCGTGACGGAACTCGCCGAGGAGCTGAAGCGCGCGAAGAAGGACCTGGAGAAGGCCCTCGCCGCGGACCTTTCCGTAGAACTTGCGAAGCTGAAGGCGCAGGCAAAGGAACACGGTGGAGTTCGTGCCGTGGTTTATGACCGCCCCGGCCTGTCGACGAAGGACGGTCAGGATCTTCTGCGTCGTGCGCTGGAGTCCATGGCGCCAATCGCGGCAGTGGTGGTGGCCAGGCAAGCGGATGAAGTCGGCATCGTCGCGGCGGTCAGCCCAAGCCTGCACGGAAAGCTGACCGCGGTAGACCTCGTCCGGCAGATTGCGGCGGTGTTGGGCGGTGGTGGCGGTGGCCGGCCGGATCTGGCGCAGGGCAAAGGCAAGGACTTGGCAAAGGCAGGCGAGGCAGTGAAAGCCGCCGAGCAGGCCTTGCGCGCAGCGGGGGTGCTGGCTTGACGTCCGAGGCGCCGATGCGCAGAGCCGTAGGTGCAGCCCCTTCCTGGGTAGCCAGCCAGGGTGTTTGACTTCCGAAGGCTCGTCCGTAATCTGCCGCCCCTTCAATCCGGCCGCCGGGTCTTCCGCCGGCCAAGCGCCGCCTAGAAACGGCACGAGTTCCCATGGCAAACCCGAAGAGAAAACTGAGCCGAGCGAGCAAGGGCCACCGTCGCGCCCACTTGGCTCTGGATCGCGTCCAATTGGTTCGCTGCGCCCACTGCAGCACGATGATCCGTCCGCACACGATCTGCGCTAGCTGCGGCTACTACCGCACGCGGCAGGTGGTTGTCGCTGCCAGCCCGAACTGATCGCCGAACCGGGGGAGCCACCGACTCCTCCGCAGCGGCAGCAATGCCGCGCGCGTCCGGCCCTGGTGGGTCGGCCCGAACCCCCTGGCCTTTCTGAGGATGGGATACCCTCGATGAGCAAGATCGTTCTCGATGCGGTCGGCGGCGACCATGGACCCAAGGAAGTGATCGCCGGCGTCAAGTTGGCGTTTGCCCGCGGTCACGCCAAGCCATCGGACCTGATCCTCGTTGGCCCGGAGGCGATCGTCCGGGATGCGATGCAGAAGGGCGGGCTTGCCGAGGACATCTCGGTCGTCGACGCGCCCGATGTGCTCGAAGACACCGACACTCCGACCGAAGCGATCCGCAAGAAGCCGCGCAACAGCATCGCGGTCGGCGTGGGTCTCGTGCAGCAGAAGCTGGCAGGCGCGTTCGTCAGCGCCGGATCGACGGGGACTTGCGTCGCGGCGGCGACGATGGGGCTCGGTTGCCTCGAAGGCATCCGTCGTCCCGCGATCGCCGCGATCATCACCGGCGAGCGGAACCCATTCCTCGTCCTCGATGTCGGCGCCAACCCGCAACCCAAGCCGCTGCATCTGGCGCAATACGCGCTGATGGGCGCTGCCTACTATCGAGGCACGTTCGGAGTCGACAGCCCGAAGGTTGGCATGCTCAACATCGGCAGCGAGGAGTTGAAAGGCACCCCGCTGGTGAAAGAGGCACGCCAGATCCTCAAGCAGATGCCGATCCAGTTTCACGGCAACGTGGAAGGCGTCGAGCTGTTCACCGGCGACTGCCACGTCGTGATCAGCGACGGCTTCACTGGCAACGTGATGCTGAAGGTCAGCGAGGGCTGCGCCGAATACGTGCTGCGGACGATGGTCGGGGCGATGAAGCAGATCGGCGTCGAGAAGGAGAAGATCGGGGCGGTGCTCGGCGCGATCATGCCGCGCATCGACTACTCCGAATACGGCGGCGCTCTGCTCTTGGGTGTCGACGGCGTCGTCACCATCTGCCACGGTCGTTCCCAGGCGCCCGCCTTCTGCAACGCGATCCGATTTGCGCAGAAGGCGCTGGTCGCCGAGGTGAACCAGCACATCGTCGAGGCTGCACGCGCCTTCGCGGCGCGGAGCCCTGAGTCGGCCCACTGATTCCGCGAGGAAAGCGCATGCAGCAACTCGTCAAGATGGGACTCGCCGGCATCGGGCACTTCGTCCCCGATACGAAGCTCACCAACGCCGATCTCGAGAAGATGGTCGACACGTCGGACGAGTG
>SXPK01000266.1 GCA_005776365.1 Planctomycetia bacterium | reverse complement strand
GTGATGCGCTACAACAACACCTGCGAGCAGTTCCCTGGCTCGATCATCGCCAACATGTCGGGCTTCAAGCTCGCAGAGTTCTTCGAGGTCGAGGCGCAGGAAGAACGCAAAGCCGTCAAGGTCCAGTTCTGACGCTGCGAAACCGAGTTCGATGCCGCTGCAACTGACGTCGCTCGCAGGCAAGACCATCATGGTCAGCGGTTCCACCGGCGCGCTCGGAGGCGCCGTGGTGAATGCCGCCCTCGCAGCGGGGGCGCGCGTCGCTGCCGTAGTGCGCAAGTCTTGGCAGGTTGACGTGGTCAAGAGCGCTCATCCCGGTGTGCCGCTGCTGGTGGGTTGCGTGCCCGACACGGACGGCGAGGCCGCAGCTGGTTTCGCCAAAGGCGTCAACGATGCGCTCGGTGGAATCGACACGCTGTTGTGCTGCAACGGCGCGTTCGCCGCGAACGCGATCGGTCGTGATCCGGCGGGTGAACTACAGGAGCTAATGACCGCAAACGTGCTCTCGGTCGCCACTCTCGCGCGGGGCACGGTCGGCGTGATGAAACGTCAGAAGCGTGGCGCCATTGTCTGCGTCGGCAGCGCCGCAGTCGGCAGCGGCGGCACGCATGTCGCCAACTACCTCGCGAGTAAGGCGGCGCTGCACGAGTGGGTGCGTGCGCTCGCGACGGAGCTCGACGGCACTGGCGTGCGTGCATGCGCGATCGTGCCTTCTACGATCGACACCGAGGCCAACCGACGCGCGATGCCCGACGCCGATGCGTCGAAATGGCTGCCGCTCGAGATCGTCGTGAGGGCGATGTTTGCCGCCGCGTTTGCGGGTGCTGGATCTGGCCCCATGTTCCCAGTTGGCAAAGGAGATTGATCGTGCGGGCACGAGCAGCGTGGTTGCTGGCAGTGTGGCTTGCCACGTCGGCGGCAGCGCAGCTGCCGGAGCCCGAGCCGCAAGAGCCAAAGCCCGTGCCGCCGCCAGCGCAGATGTCATGCGCCGAACTGGCGGAGAAATGGTTGGCCACGGATCAGACCGATGTCGACGCGCGAGGCGAGGTCGTGCAGCGCATCCTGCAAGAGCAGGTCGGCGCGTTCTCGTGGCTGTGTTCCGAACTTCAGAAGAACACGGACTCGAAGGACAAGCGTGCCCGTGGATTCCGCGCGCTGCTGGTCGATGCGGTGGTCGGCTTCGTGATGACACAACGCAACAGCGGTGTCGTCTACCGCGGCCAGTATCTCGGTCTCGAACCACTGCAACCCTTCGCTGCGCAGACGTTGTTCGATCTTCTGTTGCGGACGCCGGACTGGTACGTCGACACGTGGCGCATCCATCTCGTGCCCGCGCTCGCCGACTTGCAGAAGACGCAACCGGATCCTTCGTTGTTGCTTGGCGTTGTCGACATCGTCGAAAACGTCGACATCGAGCCGTCCGACCTCCGCAATGCGCTGGGGACTCTGTTGTGGCAGTGGGGCCGCAAGGAGTACGTCGAGGCGCGCGCTCGAGAACTTCGCGACCAGTCAGGCGAAGGCGATGCGGAAGATCGCTTGCTTGCCTTCCGCGAACTGGCAGATCTGTGGTATCGCGTGCAGGAGCACAAGCGGGCCGCGTCGACCCATGCCGTGCTGACCGCGCTGGCCGACAGTGCAAAGCTCGAGTTGTTGCCGACGGACTGGTATTGGGGCGCTTGCTACAACGCACTGTGCGGCAAGCTCGACGCCGGCTTCTCCGCGCTGGCGCGGTGCGCTGACCTGCATGCCTCCGATCGCGTCGATCCGGTCCGCAAGCTGCCACAGCATCTCTGGCAGACCGATCCAGACCTCGCCGCCCTGCGCATGGACGCCAGGTTTGCGCCGATCCTCCTGCGCGCTTTCCCACCGCAACCATCCGAAGGCGAACGCAAGGGAGACCGCTGAGCCGTGGTCGTACCCATCGCCTACGCCATCGCGCTCTGCGTGATGCTGCTTTCGCGCGATCTGTTCTTCGTGTTGCCAGGTTCCGGCAACGCAAACGCTGCGGCGGTCGGATGCGTCCTGATGTTGGCGCCTGCAATCGTCGCGCGACTTGCGCAGGCATCGCGCCAGAAACGGATGCGGCGCGCGTTGTCGCGGCTGTCGCCGCTGTTGCTGCCGGCTTGCTACGGCGCGCTGCTCGGGCCCTGCGGATGGCTCGACCTTTGCGATCGGTGGTCCGGGACCAGCTTCTCCTCTGAGTTGGGTTTGCTGCTCGCGCCGCTTCTCGTTGCAGAGTCGGCGCGCATCGTCGTGCAGTCGCGCGAGGAGAGGGACCCAGACGGCGCGTTCGGCCTGTGGCCGGTGCTGCGATCCCGCTTTGCGTTCGTCGCGATTTTCACGATGCCGTGGGTCGCGTTGGCCGTGGTCGGCGACGCGCTGCACAGCATTCGCGGAGCGTTTGCCTTCGTTGTCGGCACCAGCATTGGACTGACGCTCGGCACGCTCTGCTTCGTGTTCTTGATCGCCGCGCTGCTGCCTTTCGCATTCCGGTTCGCGCTGGGACTGTCGCGCGCGATTCCAGAGCCCACCGGATCGCAACTGCGCGACACCGCGGCGGCGCTCGGCTTCCGCGGCAGCGCGCTGCTGCTGCTCGATAGCGGCATGCGAACAGTCAATGCGCTGCTGGTCGGACCGTTGCCTTGGCCTCGCTACCTCGTGATCACCGACGGGCTCCTGGCTGTGCTCGACGTTCATGCATTGCGCGGCGTTGTTGCGCACGAAGTGGGGCATGCGCAAGCCGGTCACCCGGCGCTGCTGCTGGCGTTGTTCGTCGCGACGCCGCTGTTCTTGGCAAACGCAGGGCAGCAGATGGATGTCGAGAGCCTTGGAAGCCCAGCTGTCCTAGCCGCCGGCGCCGCGCTCGCCGTTGCTGCCTTGTGGACGCTGCGCAGGGTCTCCCATCGCTTTGAGCACGAAGCCGATGTGCTCTCGGCCATCGCGCTCGGTGGAGCCGAATCGTGTATCCAGGCCTTGCAGCGCGTCGGCCAGGTGGTCAGTGGCGAACCGGATCGTGCGACGATGCTGCACCCAAGCGAGTCGTCACGCGTCGCGCTGCTGCGTCGGTTCGCAACCGACCAAGCCTTTCGAGCTCGCTTTGCACTGCGCGGACTTCGACTACGGCGCACGATCGTGTTCGCGTGGTTTGTCGCGTTCGTCGCAGCCGCGTTGAGCTGGTTGTGGGCGTGGCCGCGCGAGTCCGCCGTGCTTGCCTTCCATCGCGGCGACTTCGCGACCGCGCGCGGCAACGTCGCTGCGATCGGCACCAATGTGCCCGAGGCGCAATGGGAGTGGTGGGATCGGTTTCGTCAGGAGCTCGATGCTGCATCCACGATCGCCGGGGACGGTGGCGAGTGGGACACGATCCGTGATGAGCTTGCCGAAGGAGGGTGGCGCCGTGGCGTGGAGACGCTGCTGCGCGAAGGACCGGCTGCGGCTCGCCCGTGGATTGCGCTCGCGACCGAAGACGAGGCGCGCTCGCCGCTGCGCCGCAGCGTGCTGCTCTACTGCGAGGCAGCTGTCGATGCAGACATCGAGCGCATGAATGAGATCGCAGCGCACATCCGACACCTAGGCATGACGCCAGAACTTGCGCCGGTCTTCGGCCAATGAGCAGAGTGGCCTGGCTGCGTCAGTAGCGGTTTGCCTCGATCGCCCAGTTCACTTCCTTCTTCCACACGACGTTCTTGCGGCGGTCGAACTCGCGAACGAAATCCTTCTCGGCGACGACCGTGTTGCCATTGGGCAGTCGGTCCGCATCGCTTGGCGAGACCAGGCCCGTCAGCTCCCAGATGACCTTGTAGTCACGGTCGATTTCCAACACTGAGCCTTTTGAACGCAGCGTGACCAGCGTGTTGCCGTTGGGCAGTCGATCCGCGTCGTGCGCGCTGTTCATTCCCTTCGCTTCCCAGACGATCTCGCCTTGAGGAGTGACCTCGATCACTCGGTCTTTCAGCACGTCGCAGATCAACGTGTTCCCGCTCAGCAAGCGGTCGCAGTCGAAGGGTCGAACCTCCTTGTCGTAGGTCCAGACGATCTGCTTGTCGGGCGTCACCTCGATGACGCGTGAGCCGTAGGCGTCAGCGATCAACGTGTTGCCGTTGGGCAATCGATCGGCGTCAAAGGGGTTCTTCAACTTCTTGTCGTCGTAAACCCAGACCGTTTCGCCCTTGCGATTCACCTCGCTGATGCGGCTCACGGAGAACTCCGTGACCAGCAGGTTGTTGTTGTCGAGGCACTCGACGTCCGCAGCGCCGAAGATGTCTTCGAGTTCGAAGGTCACGCGCCCTTGGTCATCGACCTCGAGCAACTTGTTGTCGCTGTAGTCGGCGATGATCGTGAAGCCCCACATTGCGCCGCCGCCGACGCCCAGCTCGATGCGCGAAACCGAGCGCATCGGCAGCGCGATTGCGCCGAGCCCTGGCGCGACGAATGCAAGGTCGCACGGAGTGGAGCCGACCATGAGGCCCAACAAGCGATCGCCATCCTGCAGGTCGATGCGCGCGTAGGTCGCCGAGTCCACTTCCGCAGTTCGTGGTTTCTTGGTCAGCACTCCCGCAGCTTCCGTGAGCGCGATCGTTCGCGGGCCTGTCGCCGTCGTGAGGACGATGCCGTTGGGGTCGACCCGTTCGATCGAACCGTCCACGTAGTCGCCGGTCTTCAAGCGCACGCGGTCGCATTCGGCGGAGGAGCCGACCAGTCGGTCGAGTTGAGGATCGAAGGCGATGCCCTGGAGCGCGGACAGCGGCACGTTCAGCTCACCGAAGGTCGCGCTCTTGATTCGCGCCACCGTCGCATCGCAGCCGAGCAGTTCGCCGGTGACGAGGCTGCCTTGCGTCAAGAAGAAGCGCGCCTTGTCGGAGACTCGGACCGGCGAGGCGGGGAACTCCAGCACGTTTGCGTCCGCGAACTCGATGCGCGCAACCGGCATCCCTTCGAACGCGCCGCGGATGAGAGTGGCCTCGCCCTCGAAGCCTGCGAACGAACCTTGCAGCGGATCTTGCCCACCAGACATCGCGATCGTCACGTCGGGTCCGTCGCTGACCGCGTCAGGCAACTGCACCTGCGCGCCCAATACGACAGCGGCGTGAGTGCTGCTGCGCAGTTCCGTCAGCAGCGGCGTTGCATCGGCGCGGATGCGGCAGGCAGCAAGCGCCAGGCACTGTTCTGCGCGCGACAGCGAGCCTTCGCGCAGCAGCGAAGTGAGTCGTTGAATCGCGCGCGAGGAGGGCATGCGCGATAACGATTCGATGCAGCGAGCGCGGTGGATGCCGCCTTTCCAGCTGATCAACTCGGCGATTGCGTCCGCCTCTTCGTTGCCGCCGTGCGTTCCGAGCGCTCGGAGCGCGCCATCGACGACCGATTGATCGGTGTGGCCCAGCACCGAACGCAGCGCGCGCACGATCTTGGGATCGGTTTCCATGCGCTCGGCGAACTCGACGAAACCGCGCAAGTAGCGCAGCTGGCGTTCTTCGTCCGCGGTGCCGCGTGCGCGGATCGCGTCGAGGACCCGACGGCAACGCATCCGTTCCTCCAGGATCCCACCCTTCTCGGCCCGTTGAGCGATCGTTGCTTGAGCGCGGGCGCCGATCTCGATCAATGAGCGTTCGGCTTGCTCGCGCTGCGTCCAACGCGCGTCGGTCAACTCACCGAGCAGGCGCTCGACCTTGAGCATGTATTCGCGATGGTCGCCGTGGATGCGAGCTGCGATCGCCGCACGGGCGAGCTGCTGCCGCGGCAGCAAGGACGCGATCTGCTTCTCGCGCTGGAGAAAGTCATCCGAGTCGAAGCCCTTCGCTTCGGCCATCAACTGTTCGTCACTCCACTCCTGGGAGCGGACGGTTCCATGCAACGTCGTTGCGAGCAGCAGGGACAGGACGAAAACGACCGGACGCTTCATGGAACTGCGCATCATGTTGCAGAACTACGGAGGGATCCTCGCCCTCCCTGGTCTTCCTGTCAGCAACTCGTTGCAAGCAGCGCAGGTTCGGTCGGGGAGAATGGTCCTGCGGACCTCGCCGCATCCGTGCGGTTTACGTAGATTGAGCCCTGATCCCTCCCGACGCGCGCGCCGTTGGGTCTGGGGACTCGGCAGAACCGTTCTGTGCGCGCTCCCGATTTGTCCCGACTGCCGCAGACCCCTCCAAGTCGTGCTCCGTCCCATCACCGTCGCACCGCATCTGCTGCTGGCTCTCGCCACAGCCTCGGTTTGCGCGCCGCTTGCAGCGCAAGTCCGAGGTCAGTTGCGCGTGCAGGTCGGGGGCGGTCTCGGTGCGATCAACACACAGGAGAAGGAGGGTCAGGACGCTGGGCCGTCCGTCGAGATGTTCGAGAGCCCCAACCTCGATCGCTTCGTGCGTCGTGCGCGCCGGCTGCTCGATGAGGGCCGATACGAAGACGGGATCACGGTGCTGCAAACGGTGATCGATGGGAAGACCATCGAGGCCGAGCCTGCCGAAGCGGTCGGGCCTACTGGACCGACGGTGGGCGAGGGCGGAGTCCAGACTGAGGAGGCTCCAGCGGAGATGCCGCAGCCGGGCAAGGCCCAGCCTGCCAAGCCAGGCCTCGCTGTAGATCAGGCGGCGGCGAACTCGCCGACCGATCCTCGACAGGTGGTGTTTTCCACCGACGGGCGCATCTATCGCCCTGCGGCGCGGCTGTGTCAGGAGTATCTCGCGACGATGCCGCCGGTAGGCGTTGAGCTCTACCAAGCGCGTTATGAGTCGTTGGCGCAGTCGCTGCTCGATGTCGCGAAGGGCGACGACACCCGTTCTTTCGAGCAGGTGACGGCGCGTTACTTTCCGACGCTGGCCTCGGGCCGAGCGCTGCATGCGTTGGCCGACCTGCACATGCAGTGCGGTCGCTACCGCGCAGCGGTGCAGGCGCTGCGCGATCTCATCGGCCTTTATCCGAGGGCAAACCTCCAGCGCATCGGAGTGTCGGTGCTTTGGTGCCGTTTCAAGATCGCGCTTTGTCTGCGCATGTCGGGCGACGTCAACGGTGCGCACGAAGCTATCGTTGCTCTCGCGCAAGATCATCCAGACGAGTCGTTGCGGGTGATGGGCGAGTTGACGCCGGTGCGCGACTTGCCGACGTCGAGTTGGTTTGCATCGCCGATCGTGGCATCGCCGATTCGAGTCGATGCGATCGAGTCGTCCTGGCTCGAGCCCTCGACCGAGAAGCTGCACCCGTTGTGGAGCTACCGGTTTGCCGGCAACGATCCTTATGAGGCTGTGCACGGCAAGCGCGGCGGCAACGAGATCATCCTGTTCGGCGGCTCAGATGGCGCTGTCTCGACTTCTGCGCCTCCTGCCAACAAGTACGGCGTCGGAACCCAGATGGCCTTCTTTGGGGACGGTGCGTCGCGCGCCGTTTTCCTCGAGAACTTCCGCCTGCGTGTCGCCGAGGCATCGACCGGGATCCTGCTACGCGAGGGCGACGGCGAGGACGTTCCGGCAAAGGCGCTCGAGAATCGCCCGCGCCCGCGCGTCCCCGTCTACGACCGCGCGTTGATGACGCCGACCGAGGACGAGGAGCGTTGCTATGTCGTGCTCGGACACAATCGGGTGACGCAGAGCGCCGAGCCACTGAAGCGCAACACGATCGTCGCCTACGACAAGCGCTCCTGCGCGAGGCTTTGGTCCACAGAGCAACTCGCGGATTCCGGCGGTGAACTCGACGAAGTCACGTTCCTCGCGGCGCCGACTCGCTTCTCCGAGGAGCTTCTCGTGCCCGTGCTGAGCAAGGGCGTCTACGCGTTGCAGTGTCTCGATCGCCGTACGGGCAAGCCGCTGTGGCGCACGCAGATCCACTCCGGCGGTTCGCGCTTCTACAAGGCGCCCGGCGCGCGCGCAGTCGTGGTGGACGGCATGGCATACGTGCTCACCAACGCAGGATCGCTCGCGGCGGTCGATGCCTTCGCCGGCGATCTGCGGTGGATCCGCAAGTACGAACGCAATGACCCACTGCGACACAAGCCCGCCAAGCGGAAGTCAGAAGGCAACGCCAATGCGTTCTGGCGCGGCAACGCGTTCAGCGAACTCGATCTGTCCGGCGCGTTGCCGAGCGACGTGTTTGCCCACGGCGGCGTGATCGCGTTCGCGGCGTGCGACAGCGACATGATGATGTGCGTCGATGGCTCCACAGGCGAGCCGGTGTGGATGCTCGACGGCACCACGCGCTACGCGCCATATGGAAAGCTCCGCTACATCATCGGCCAGTCTGACGGACTGCTCTTCTTCGAGTCGAGCACCGACCTGAAGGATCACCTCGTCTGCGTCGAACTCGGCACCGGCATCGTGCGTTGGTCGAGCGAGATCCCGCGCTCGAGCGAGAAGCTCACGCGTTGGCCCGGTCGCGGATGCGTCACGGCTGGGCACGTGCTGTTGCCTGGTGATCGCGTCGTGCATGCCTTCGATACGGGTGGCAAGAGCCCTTGGCGATCGTTCGAGTTGCCGGTGGCGACTGTGGGCGAGACCCCGATGCGCGGGCCAAACAACCTCTACACCGCAGGCAGCTGGCTCGCGGTCTGCTACAGCCGCGGCGTCGAGGTGTATTCGACGGCCGATGAACTGCATCGACTCGCGCAAGCAGCACCGGACGTCGAGGAACGCGCGCGTTCGCTCCTTCTCGTCGGCGACGCCACAGCTGCGCTCGACGCGCTCGTCGATGCTCTCGACAAGGTCGGCGTTCCGCCACCCGACGCGGCGATTGCCGAGCGTCGAGTGAAGCAGGCGATTGCGATTGCACGCGACCTTGCGATCTCCCCGCAGCACCAGTCGCTGAAGCCGCTCGATCGGCTTTCGGCGCACGTCTCCGCCGGGTCCGTGACGATTGCGTGGCGACTTGCGCGCTTGGACGCCTGTCGCGCACTGTCCCTCGGCGCCGAAATCGATCGCGAACAAGAAGCCCTCTACAAGAGTATGGAAGGCAAATGACGAGCCGGCCTAGCACCGACTTCCCGACCGTGATCGCCCGTTGCGCGGCGCTCGGTTCGTTCTGGCTCTGCTGCGTCTCGCTTGCGTTCGCACAAGAGCAGGCCGAGGCGTTGCCGCGAGGCATCACGCCGCAGATCCAGGCGGCGGTCCGCAGCGGACTCCAGTTCTTGAAGCGAAGCCAGTCAGCAGATGGATCGTGGCGCAGCGCTGGCGGTCATGGCACCTATCCAACAGCAATGACCGGGCTCGCTGGGATGGCTCTCGTCGCGAGCGGTTCGACGCCGACCCGTGGGCCTCATTGGCGAGAGATTCGCCAGTCGATGGACTACCTGATCAAGCGCGCGGATCCACAGACGGGCGTCATCACTGAGATGGCGACCGAGAACCGCAACATGTACGGGCACGGCTTCTCGTTGCTCTACCTGGCCTCTGTCTACGGCATGGAGGAGGACGCGCAGCGCCAGCAGAAGCTGCACGGCGTGCTCACGCGCGGCGTCAAGCTGATCGAGCGGGCGCAGTCCGGCGCCGGTGGCTGGATCTACACCCCCGATTCGGGCGGCGACGAAGGCAGCGTCACGGTCACGCAGGTCCAGGCGCTGCGTGCGTGCCGCATGGGCGGCATCGTCGTCGACAAGAAGACGATCGACCGAGCCGTCGACTACATCAAGAAGTGCCAGAACCCCGACGGCGGCATCAGCTACAGCCTCGGTTCACGCGGGGCGAGCCGCCCAGCGATCAGCGCTGCGGGCGTCGCGGTGCTCTACAACGCAGGCGTCTACGATGACCAGCCGTTCGTCGACAAGGCGCTCAAGTATGTGATGAAGAACGTGAACCCGACCACGGACAACACGGGCCACCACTTCTACACGCAGCTCTACTTCTCCCAGGCGCTTTACCAGCGTGGCGGCAAGGACTGGGACGACTACCTCGGCAAGATCGGACCGTGGCTCGTTCGCAACCAGAAGAAAGACGGCTCGTGGGAAGGCGACGGCGTCGGCCAGATCTATGGCACCGCGATCGCGCTGACGATCCTGCAATTGCCCTACGCCCTGGTCCCGATCTACCAACGTTGAGCCAAGATCGCTGATGCTCGCGTTGTCGTTCCTCAACCCGATGTTGCTATGGGCAGTGCCGCTCGCGGCCGTGCCCATCATCATCCATCTGCTCAACCGTCGTCGTTTCCACGAAGTGCGTTGGGCGGCGATGGAGCAGTTGCTGAAGGCATTGGAACGCAACCGCAAGCGGCTGCGGATGGAGCAGTGGCTCGTGCTCTTGCTGCGCACACTCGCGGTGCTGCTGCTCGTGTTGCTCGTCTCGCGACCGCAACTTGGTGGCGGACTCGTCTCCGGCGTCACGCACCACGTCGTCGTGCTCGACGATTCGGCATCGATGCGCCAGCGCAGCGGCAGCCTGTCGCTGTTCGACAAGGCGCAGGACCAGGCCCGGGAACTCGCCAAGAAGCTGCGTTCCTCCCGCGGTGGCGATCTCGTGTCGGTCGTTCGCATGAGCCGTGTCCACGAGCCCGACTTGTGGGTGCAGCGCATCGGTGAAGGCGTCGAGCGTCGCATTGGCCAGGTCCTGGCCGAGCAACGCTGTGGCGATGCGGCCATCGACTTTGGCGCTGCGATGTCGGCAGTGCGCGCGCGAGCCGCAGCAGTCAAAGAATCGAGTCGAGTCGACTACTACGTCGTCGGCGACCTGCGTTCGTGCGATTGGCTGGCCGAAGACGGCAAGCCGAGAACTTCGGTCGTGCAGTTCCTTGCCCAGATCGACGTGGACCGCGAACGGGTGCATGCGATGGGCGTCGGTTCGCGGGACGCGGACAACCTGGCGGTCACTGCGGTGCGCTGCGTCGATCGCATGGCCATCGCTTCTGTGCCGGTCGAACTCGCGATCGACGTGCAGAACCTCGGCCTCGACATGACGCAGGCGGGAGAGCTGGCGATCGAGATGGACGGCAAGAGTCGCGTCACGCGGCCGCTGCCTCCGCTGGCGCCCGGTGAACTCGCGACGATCCCAGTGGTTCACACGTTCTTTGGCAGCGGCGACCATCGCGTCGTGGCGTCGTTTGCGGCTGTCGATCACTACCTCGTCGACGATCGGCGCACGCTCGCGTTGCCAGTGGCGGACGCTTCGCGCGTGCTGCTCGTGGATGGTGAGCCAGGCGACGGCGGCGACGACGAAGTCGGCGAGACGATGTTCTTGCAGGCCGCGCTCGACCCGGGTGGCGACCAACCATCGGGCGTTGCCGTCGAGGTCGTCGCGGAGACCTCGCTTGGCGAGGTCGACCTTGCGCCCTTCGACATGGTGTGGCTTTGCAATACGCCAGCCCCATCGCCCGTCATCGTCGACAAGCTCGAGACCTTTGTCGCCGCAGGTGGAGGCCTCGCGATCTTCGTCGGCGGACAGGTCGATCCTGCGCGCTACACCGAGACGATGTGGAAGGGCGGCAAGGGATTGTTGCCGCTGCCGCTCGGAGAGATCGCCGGCGATCCGGACCGTCGCGAGCACGTTGCCTTGATCGACAAGAGCCATTCGATCTGCGGCAAGCTTGGCGACGTGCTGCAACTGCTCGTCGACGGAGCCGTGTTGGTGAAGCGCTACCTGACGATCCAAGAAGCCCCGAACAGCGGTGCCGCGATTGTCGCGCGCGTGCGCGACGCGGAGGGTCCACCGGCAATCGTCACGCGAACTTTCGGCAACGGCGGTGGCCAAGTCGTCCTCTTTGCATTCTCGGCGGACAAGCAGTGGTCGAACTGGCCGGACACCGACGCGAACGTCGTGATGGCGCATCAGACGCACCGCTTTGCGAGCAAGTCGCGTGATCTCGCAAGCCAAAATCTCGACCCCGCCGGGGCGTTCCGATTGAAGCTCGACCCGGGCAGCTACCAGGACGACGTGCGCATTCTCGCGTTCGCCGAGGACGGAGAAGAACGGACGATGACTGCGCGCGTGCCTGAGGGCCCCGCGACGCCGGTCGTGGTGGGGACGTCACCGCCGCAACTGGAACTCGTCGTGCCGATGTCCGACTTGCACTCGCTCGGCGGCTACGAAGCCAAACTCATGCTGCACTCTGGTGCCGAGGAATCGCGTGCCTTCGCGCGCAATCCCGACATCGCCGAGAGTCGCCTGGTCCGCGTGTTGCCCCAGGATTTCACGCGGGCTTATCCATCCGAACTGCACACTGCCGTGACGTTCCTCGACGAGAGTGGCGGGCTGCTGCGCGGCGAAGGCGAAGGCGAGATGTGGCGCTTGCTCGGTGCGGCAATGCTGCTCGCGTTGCTGCTCGAGACTCTCTTCGCGTGGAGGTTTGGCCGTCGTTAGGCCGGACACGATCATGCAAGAGTTGTTGCGATGGATCGCGAGCCTCCAGGGCATCTCGACGGAAGACGTGGAGATGCAGTTCGAGTTTGCCAGCTTCCCCGGCGGCGGGCTCGGCCTGATCGTGCTCGCGCTCCTGGTCGCGATCCTTGTGTTCGTCGGTTTCGTCTACCGACGCGATGGCAAGAAGCTGACTCGTGGTCAACGGGTGACGCTCGCGGCGTTGCGTGCCCTCGCAGTGCTGTGTGCGGCGTTGGTGCTGCTGGAGCCAAATCTCGTCGCCGTGCAGCGCGACACGCGACCTGGCACGACGATCCTGCTCGTCGATACGAGCCAGTCGATGCAGGCGGTGGATCCGTTCCGTCGCGAAGAAGTGCAGAAGGCCGCCGACTCCTGGCGCAGGCTGGCGCCGACGGGACCGCAGCCCGGCACCGCGACCCGCCTCGACTTGCTCAAGTCGCTGTTGGCCTATGACGGCGGCGCGGTTGCGAAGAAGCTCGCGCTGCGAAACGACGCGAAGCTCTACGGCTATTCGTCCGGCATCGTGCCGCTGCCGCTCCTGATCGACGCGGTGCCGCCGGCTGTTGCCTCCGACACGAAAGCAGACGAACAACGCGCCGCGACCGGGCCGTCGCGCATCGCGGTCGACGCTTTGGTTGCAGACGGCCGCTATTCGGATCTCGGCGGCGCATTGCGCTCCGCGCTCGACAAGAGCCGCAACAACGAGATCGCTGCGGTGGTCGTGCTGGGAGATGGTCGCCGCAACGCGGGGCCGCAAGGGGCGGAGATCGCGCGCATGCTGAACCAGCGCAAGGTTCCGCACACCTTTGTGCTCGGCATCGGCGATCCATCCGCGACACAGACGGTTGGCATCGGACGGTTCGAGGCGCCGGAGAAGGTCTTCCAGAAGGACCCGTTCGAGATGCGCGCCACCGTGGTCGCGCAGGGCTACGACCCGATGTCGGTGACGGTACGCCTGCTGCGGTCGGACGCGCAGGGCACCGAGACGATCGTTGCCACGACGCAAGCTGAGGTTGGCGGCGACCGCAGCGAGGCGCTCGTCGAGTGGAAGGGCCTCACTTCGCAAGAGACTGGACGATTCGTCTATCGCGCCGAAGTGACGCCGCCGGGAGGCGAACCGCCTTCGCCGGAGCGACACCAGAAGAGCCTGCCGGTCGAGGCGCTTGGCGAGCGCACGCGGGTGCTGCTGCTCGCCGGTGGCGCGAGCCATGAGTTTCAGATTCTGCGCAACTTGCTGCTTCGCGACGCCACCATCGACGTGAGTTGCTGGCTGCAGAGCGCCGACCCGACGTTTCCGCAGGACGGCGACGAAGGCGCGCGCATCGACGTGTTGCCTGTCGACCAGAAGCAGTGGGACCCGTTTGACGTCGTCGTCGCGATCGACCCTGACGCGAGCAAGTTGACGCCCGCCTGTTGCGAGACGCTGCGCAAGCACGTGCTCGAGAACGGCTGCGGACTCTGGTGGGTCGCGGGCGAGAAGTTCTCGATC
The DNA here is from genome assembly GCA_005776365.1 of Planctomycetia bacterium. Taxonomy (GTDB): domain Bacteria; phylum Planctomycetota; class UBA1135; order UBA1135; family UBA2386; genus SXPK01. Next base: position 6,196 of record SXPK01000266.1, on the reverse strand, counting down.
GACGCGCTGACGGACAATGCGGTCACGAAGCCGTTGACCGACCTTCTGCCGGTCGTTCCGGACATCGGCTTTGCCGAGAGCGGGGCCAACCTCGGGCTCGGACTTGCGCACCCGCGCGCATTTCCATACGCGCTGCTGCCTGAAGGCGAGGAAGGCGTCGCGAGCAAGGTCGCCCGCATCGTCGAGAGCCGCGATGAGAGCAAGTTGCTCTGGCCGAGGCTGCCAGGCTTCCACGTCGCGTTCCCCGTGCTACGGCTCAAGCCAGCCGCCACGGCGCTGGTGGCGCATCCCAATGCCGACGCGCGGCACAAGCGTGACGGCGCTGGCATGCCAATCGTCGCGACGCAGTTCGTTGGCGCGGGTCGCGTGATCTGGAGCGGCATCGATGAGACCTATCGTTGGCGCTCGATCTACGAGGACGCCTACGACCGCTTCTGGGTCAAGGGCATCCGATACCTGTTCGAGGGGCGGGTGCACGCTGGCAACAGCCGCATGCAACTGCGCATCAGCGACGAGAAGATCGAGCTTGGCGAGGCGTTGCTCGTCACGGCATCGGCCAAAGACGAACAAATGCAGCCGATTTCGTCGTCGACGCTCGAGGTCGCACTCGAGCGCGACGGTCAGATCCAAGAGCCGATCCGTTTGCTGCCGATCGAGGAGCAGCCCGGCTCCTTCCAGCTCGAACTTCGACTGGCGCAACTCGGCGTTTACCGACTGCGCGCTGCGACGCCCGGCGGCAAGAACGTCGAGATGCCGTTCCAGGTCGTGCCAGCACAGATCGAGACCGACGGGCCCGTCGATCGCGCCGAACTCGCGGCCATCGCGGCGTGCAACGGCGGCCGTCTGCTCGATACGCCGCAAGAACTGATCGCCGCGCTCTACGAGATCCCTTCACGCAGCGCGACGGACACGTTTCGTACTCCGCATCCGATCTGGGACGGCTGGTGGGCGGTTGCCCTGATGCTGACTGCGCTCGCTACCGAGTGGATCCTGCGGAAGAGGTTCAACCTGCTATGACCTCCATGCAGCCGCCAGTCGACGAACGCGAGAGCGCGCACTCCGAGACGCGGCGCTCGCTCGCGCGCGCTGCAGCGCCGCAGTTCTTCGCGATGCGCGCAAAGATCCGGTTCGCAGCATGGACCGAGGCCGCGGCGACCTGTGCGGTCTTGTTGCTCGGCTACGCAGCATTGACGTTTGTTCTCGATCGCTGGCTGCGGCTCGAAGCACCGGCACGCGGCGTGATGCTGGCGCTGTTCGTCGTGATGACCGTTCGGCGGTTGTGGACTCATTGCTTGCAGCCCCTGCGCGCCAGCTTGCCTGACGACGAACTGGCATTGGCCGTCGAGCGTCAGTTGCCGGAGTTGCGCGAGTCGCTCATCAGCTCGCTGCAATTCGACCGCTCGCTCGACGAGCGCTCGATGGCCGGGCAGTCCGAAGGCCTGATGCGCGCCGTGGTGGCCGACATGCACCAGCGGCTCTCGTCGGTGCCATTCGCCAAGGCGCTCGACGGCAAGCGCATGAGCCGCTTCACGTCGTGCCTCGTCGCGGTGACGGCAGTGTTTGCGTTATGGGCGCTGGTCGCGTGGTCGCCGCTGTCGTTGTGGGCGCGGCGCAATCTGTTGCTCTCGTCGGAGGAGTGGCCTCGCTACACGCAGATCGCATTCGTCGGCGGTGAAGGCGGCGTGCTGCGCTTGCCGCAGGGTGACGCGTTGACGATCACGGTGCGCACGAGTGGTGAACTGCCGGAGCAGGTGTTCCTCCGTAGCGACTTCGGCAGCGGCGAGACCGGACTCGAGCCCATGAGTCGCACGGGCGAAGCGGAGCATTCGTTGACGTTGGAAGCGTTGATCGAGGACGTCACGTTGGTCGCCGAGGGCGGCGATGGCGTGTCCGCGCCGTTGCGCGTGCAGATCGTCGAACGGCCAAACCTCAGCGAAGTCTCGGTGCAGATCATCTTCCCCGCCTACATGGAGAAGGAACCGGAGGTCGTGCCGCCGACGGAAGGCGAGATCCGCATCGTCCGCGGCAGTGAGCTTCTCATTCGTGGGCGCAGCTCGAAGCCGGCGGAGCGCGCGTTCGTGATCCTCGGTGACACGAGGTCCGACCTCGTGGTGGCTGAAGGCGGCGCACTCTTCTCTGGGTCGATTGCGCCAGAAGAGTCCGCGTTGCTCACGATCGACGTCATCGACCAAGACCAACTCGGCGTCGGCGCGCCGCAGAAGCTGTCGGTGCGAATCGTCGAAGACAAGCCGCCGAGCGTGGAGTTCAAGTTGCGCGGCGTCGGTCCCGTCGTGACTGCGCAGGTGCGCATGCCGGGCGACCTGAGAGCCAAGGATGATTTCGGCGTCGCCAAGGTCGTCGCCGAGTTCCGTGCGATGGTCGACGCGCCGCAGCCGAAGTCGCCGGGCGAAGAAGGGCAGCCAGGCGAGTCGCAAACGCCGCATGCCACGCCTGCCGCGACCTTCTCGCCGATCGAGGTTGTCTGGCGCGAGTCGCTGCAAAAGGGCGCAGTGCGACATGAGACGACAGCGACGGTCGACTTCCTGCCACGCAACAAGCGGCCTGACGCAGAAGACGACCCGAGCAATGAAGTGCGCCCTGGCATGTTGTTGTCGCTGCGTTTCGTTGCGACCGACAACTACGGACCCGGCGCGCCGCATGTCACTGAAGGCGAGCCGCTGACATTCCGCGTCGTCACGCGCGACAAGGTCGTCGATGAGTTGCGTCGCCGACAGGTGGAGCAGCGCATGGAAGTGCAGAAGATCCGCGACGACGAGATGCAGGCGTTGCTCATGCTGCGCGAGACCTTGAGCCCGAAGTCTGATGACCCACGGGCCAAGGAAGCACGATTGCAGTTCAGGCAGATCGCCGCCCGCCAACAGACCCTCGGTCGCCGCGTCGTGCTCGCGTCGGATCTCTACCAGCGGATCCTTCTGGAGTACGAGAACAACCGCATCTGGGAGCCTTCGAAGGTCCGCGAATACGAAGCACTGACCGCGGTGCCGCTGCTGGACCTCGGCAAGAACGCATTCCCGGCGACCGCACGAGATGTCGCAACCTACGCCGATACCGGCGAAGAGGAACTGCGGGCCTCCGCGGCAGAGGCTTGTGACGAGATCCTCCGACGGCTCGAGGCGATTTTGCGGATCATGGAGCAGGTGGAGACCTTGGCGGCCCTGATCGAGCAATTGCGCGGTGTGATAAAACTCGAGGACTCTGCGATTCGCGACGTCGAGACCAGGCTGAAGGCAGCGGGCGAAAGCCTGTTCCAGAAGCCAAGCAAGGACAAGTGAGCAACCTACGATGAGACGAACCCTGGCTTCGATGTTGGCGTTGGCGCTCGTCGCGTGTCCAGCGAGCGCTCTGCTTGCTCAAGTTCAAGACCCCCAGCAACAGCAGCACGACGCGGAGTCGCGCTTCCGCGAACTGACGGAGAGCATGCAGCGGCTGCACGCTTACCTCGCAAAGGTCGGCAACCAGGACGACATCAAGACCCTGCGAGCAGGCATGACGCTGGCGCAAGAGAAGAAGATCCAGGACGCGATGGCCGCGATCCGGGCATTGCTCGACGAAAAGAAGTGGGACGCAGCGCTGCAGCGCATGCAGGCCGTTCGCGCCGACCTCGTTCAGTTGCTCGAAGTGCTGCAAAACCGCAATCTCGATCTGCAGCAACTGCTGGCGCGTCTCGAACAGCTGAAGGGATTCCGCGGCGACGTCGACAAGCTCGTCCAAGAACAAACCGCTGAGAAGCAGGCATCGGCTCGTACCGAAGAACTGCAAGCGCAACTCGCAGCGATCCAGCAGGCCAAGGCCGCGACTCAAGCTCTGTTGCAGGACCAACAGGAACTGCGCAAGGCGACCAACGAGCTGGGCGTGGAAGCCGCAGTGGAAGCAACCAAGCCGCTGGCCGAGAAGGAAGCGGACTTGAAGGCGCGTGCTGAAGAACTGGGCAAGCAACTCGCTCCGATCGACAAGAAGGCCGCTGAGTTGGCCAAGCCCGCGGACGGCGCAAAGCCGGAGCCAGGCCAACCGAAGCCTTCGCCGTCGAACGAATCACCACAGGCTCTTGCCGCAGCTCGCGCTGCTGCAGGCGCGATGCAGCAAGCGTCTTCGCAACTTGGGCAGAACAAGCCTGAGCCTTCGCTGAAGGACCAGGATCAGGCGATCTCAGCGTTGGAGCGAGCGCAGAAGGAGTTGGAGCGAATGGCCGACGAGGCCAAGCGCGAACTCGAGAAGTTGCCCTTCGACCAGCAGGCCAAGAAGCAGGAGGACACGAAGAGCGCCACGGACACGCTCGCGGAGAAGATGGAGAAAGCCGAGCAGGAGGGCGAACAGGCCGACGGCGAAGCGACTCCCGGCCGCAAGTCGGTGCAGCAGGCGGTGCCAAAGCAACGGGCAGCTGCGGGACAGCTCAAGGACTACAAGCCTGCCAAGCAGAAGCAGCAGGACGCGAAGGAAGACCTCGAGAACGCGCGCGACGAGCTCGACGAAGCCATCAACCAACTTCGCCAGCAACTGCAAGATGAAGTGCTGCGCGCGCTAGAAGAGCGATTCACTGCGATGCTCGCCAAGCAACGCGAACTGTCGGCGCAGACCAAGACGTTGGACAAGACGCGCCAGAACACACTGACCGCGAACGGCCGCTTGCCAGCCTCGCTCGAGGGGCGCATTCAAGCAGTCGCCGCCGGCGAGCAGGACCTGGAAGTCGAGGCCAGCGATGCGCTCAAATTGATCGAAGAAGAGGGCACGACCGCGGTGTTCCCCGAGATCGTCGCCGAACTGAAGGACCAACTCTCCCGCGTCGCCAGGGACTGCCGTGCCAATGACACGAGCGCGCCGCTGCAGCAGCGTCAGGCGGAGGTCGAGGACACGCTGACGCTGCTCGTCAACGCGTTGCGCAAGACGATCGAGAGCCGCGAAGGCGGCCAGAGCAGTGAGAGCTCATCCAGCGGCGAGCCGCCGCTCGTCGGGATCTCGGCGGAGCTCAAGATGATCAAGTTCCTGCAAGAACGCGTGAACAAAGGAACGAAGGACTACGAGAAGTCCTACCCCCAAGACCAACGAGCTTCCGGTCAGGCTGTTGGTGACTCCGAGCAGTTGTCTGGCCGTCAGGCCCGAGTGCGAGATCTCACGCGCAAACTCGCAGCAAAACTCGGCAAGGAGAACGACGCGGAGGAGGAGAAGTGACCATGGCACTCGTAATCCACCGACTTGTGGCGTTGCTTGCGGCCGGCTTTTTCGCACTCGGCGCTCCGCTGTCCGCGCAGGAAGAGCAAGATCAGGCGCCTGTCGCCACGAGCCCGTTCCAGACCTTTGATCGCGCCGCCTACGAAGAACGCGCGCGGCAGCTTGGTGCGACAGACGCGCAACTGCGGACGTTCTCGCAGGATGTCGCCGAGATCGGCGCCGCGCGCGCTGGCGACAAGCTGATGCGCGCGCTGCGGCCATCGTTCGACGCGGCAGTGCGGCTCAGCGAGGACGGCGATCCGAAGGCCGCGCTCGAACTCGCGAAACTCGCAGGCGCGGAGACGAACGCGGCACTAGGCGCGCATGTGCGCTACCACCTCGCTCGCGTATTCCTCGACGGCGACGACCCAGAACGCGCGGTCGAGATCCTTAACGAGTACTTCCAGAAGAACGTCAATTGCTCGCCGCTCGACGGCGAGGCGGCCTTCTTCTATGCGCAGGCGCTTGCGGACATCCCGCTGCCAGATCTCGCCGTGCCGAGGTTGCGCGCGTTCCTCGAATGGTTTCCAGACGCCAGCGAACGCTTTCGCGCGACGGCGCAGCAACGCATCGCCGAGATGGAGCGCCAGCGCGACAGCCGTCTGCACAACCTCGCGGATCGCATGAAGAAGGTCGCGCGTGACTTGAAGAAGCAGAAGACCAACGACCCGATCCAAGTCGAGCAAAAGGAGATGACCGAGGACCTGCAGGAACTCATCGAGATGTACGAGGAGCAGGAGCGCCAGTCGTCAGGACCGCCGAATGGCAACGGCCCGTCAAACGGGCCGGCCAATCAGAGTGCGTTGACAGAAGGCGAAGGCCGCATCGGCAATCTGGAGAAGCGCGTCAGCCTCAACGACCGCTGGGGTGACATGAAGGACAAGGATCGCAAGGAGATCGAGTCTGCGGTCCAGAACCACCTTCCCCCGCAGTACCGCAAGCTGCTGGAGGAGTACTACAAGAAGCTCGG
>SXPK01000265.1 GCA_005776365.1 Planctomycetia bacterium | reverse complement strand
GTGGTGGCGGCGGCGGCGGGAACTGAGCCGAGACCGCGTTCTTCGCAACCAGCGCAGTGCGGCCGCGCAGCCTGATCGGGCGGCGCGGCCGTGCGCGTTTTCAATGCCTGCTGTCTGCTCGCGAAGGAGGGTCGAGGGGCGAGCCGAGCTAGACTCTGCGGCCCCATGAAACGGCCCGACCCGGTGCGGCTCGAGATCTGCCACCACTTGCTCGCAGCGATGTGCGAGGAAGCGGGGTTGCTGCTGCAACAGAGCGCGGTGAGTCCGAACATCCGCGAGCGTCGCGATTTCTCAGTCGCGGCCTTCGACCGGAAGGGGCGGCTCGTTGCGCAGGCGGCGCACATTCCGGTGCATCTTGGCAGCGCCGGCGACGCGATCGCGGCCGCACGAAGCGCGATCGCATTCGAGCCAGGCGACGTGGCCGTCCTCAATGATCCCTACGAAGGCGGGACGCACTTGCCCGACGTGACGATGGTCGTGCCGGTGTTCGCACCCGGTCGCCGCGAGCCCGATTGGTTCTTGTCGGGGCGCGCGCACCACGCCGACATCGGCGGCGCGACTCCGGGTTCGATGGGTGTTGCTCGCGATCTCTACGGCGAAGGGCTCGTGATTCCGCCGGTGCTGCTGCGTCGGCGCGGTGAGCCGCAGCGCGACGTGCTGCGGATGTTGTTGTCCAACGTGCGCGGCAGCAAGGAGCGACAGCTCGATTTTGCGGCCCAAGAATCGAGCCTTCGCCGACTGTCCGCGCGCTTGCTCGCCTTGCAAGCCGACTGGGGGCGAGGCGAACTGATGCGCTACGCCGAGCACTTGATGGACTACGCAGAACGCGAGGGTCGCGCGGCCCTGCGCCAACTCGCCACTGGTAGTTTCCATGCCTGCGACGCGCTCGAAGACGACGGGATGGGCAATGGTCCTTTCGCTATCGACTTGCGATTGACGTACTCGAAGGGCCGACTCGACTTCGACTTCACGAGAAGCGGCCCGATGGCGGTGGGCGGCGTGAACTGCAATCGCAGCGTCGTGCTCGCTGCTTGTGTCTACGCGCTGCGCTGCCTGTGCCCGTCGCGCCTGCCGACCAACGAAGGGCTGTTCCGCTTGTTCACGGCACGGACCAAGTTGGGCACGGTCGTCGATCCGATCAAACCTGCGCCCGTCGCTGGCGGCAATGTCGAGACGAGCCAGCGACTCGTCGACGTGTGCCTTGCTGCGATCGAGAAGGCAATGCCGGGCCGCATCCCTGCGTGCTCAGCTGGAACGATGAGCAACCTGTCGATGGGCGGGACCAGCGCCGCTGGCGTTGGCTTCGCGTTCTACGAGACGCTGCCCGGCGGCGCTGGCGCGGGACCGACGCGCGACGCGCGATCGGCCACCCAGACGCACATGACCAACACGCGCAACACGCCGGTCGAGGAGAGCGAACTGCGCTATCCGGTTTTGGTCCGCGCGCTCACCGTCAGGCGCGGCAGCGGCGGCAAAGGCAAGCGGCGCGGCGGCGACGGCATCGAGAAGCAGGTCGAGGCGCTCGTGCCGGCGTCCGTGACCTTCCTCGGCGAACGGCACCAGAGTGGTCCGCCCGGCGCGGCAGGCGGCGGGTCTGGCGCGCGGGGCGCGCTGTCGATCGTCGTCGGCGCGGGCAAGGGCCGACCGACGCGGGCGCTGCCGTCCAAAGGCACTTGGGCGCTCGCGGCAGGTGATTTGGTTGTCGTGCGGACACCGGGCGGCGGCGGCCATGGTCGAGCGTGAGCAATCGTTGTGCGGACGCGGATCGTCCTTCGCGGGCATCGTGTTGCTCGCACTCGTGCTCGCACTGGGGGCCTGTGCCGGGACCTACCAGCCGTACTTGGTGAAGCCCAAAGGCGGACTTCCGACCGACGCATTTGCGCGTTGCGTGTCGCTGTTGCAAGCGCGCTACTCGCGCCTGCACGTCGCGGATGAAGCCGCGTTCCGGCTGCAGACCGAATGGGTCGCTGGTCCGAATGCTGACAAGGCCTCCCAGCAACGCGCGACCCTGTTCTTGCAGGACGGTGGCGTCGCGTGTGTCGTCGAGGTGCGCTTCTTGGACTTCGGCCTCTTCGCAAGCATCCCGGAGTGGACGCCTGCGCGTTCCGATCGCTGGCTCGAAGACGAACTCGGCGAAGCCGTCGGCCAAGCCCTGGCCGCAGGCTAGACCGCCAGGTTGGCCAGCGCCTGCTGCGAAGTGTGCAAGGCTGTGCGCAGCCGGGCATCGTCTGGGCGTCGCGCGGCACCGCGCTGCAACAATCGCAACGCCGCGCCGGCGCGCCCTCGCACCGCGAGCAGGCGGGCACGAGAGAGCGCGACTGCGACCGGATCAAGGGTTCGCAAGCGCGCCCGCCGCAGTGCGTGCGAAGCAGCGCGGAAGTCGCGTTCCACGACCGCCGCCTCGAAGCGCCACAATGGGATGGCCGGATTCCAGGGGTCGAGTTTCTCGGCTGCCTCGAGCAATGTCGCGGGAGTCACCGCGCGCATCTTGCGCCGCACTTTGGCGTGTGCGATCGGGAGCGCGAGTTCGGAAGCGATGGGCGCGACTGCGAGCATCTTCAGGATGCAGCGAATGCGTCGGCGGCGACCGCTCGGATCGGGGGCTCGGCGCTTGCGCGGCAAGGTCACCATGACTCTGGCGTCGAGCAGCAGGTCCGCGGCCAGCCCCGTCAACGCTTCGGCGAGCCGCTGCCGCCAGAACGCGAAGTAGTCGGGCCCGAAGCCGAGGCTGCGCGCCGTCTTCGCCCAAGTTGCGCGTGCCTTCTTTCGCGACGCGCCGATGCGCGCGGCAAAGGCGGTCACGCTGCGCGACGTGGTGCCGTGCGCTTCTGGCAACGGCGCTTCAACTTGCTCGGCCAATTGCTCCGACTCTGCCTCGGCAGCGCTGGCAAACCCGCCGGTCGTCGTTGCCGCTGGCACGACTTCGAGCGCGCGGCCGGCAATCCGCTCGTAGTAGAGCCAGCGGTCGGTCCGCTGGAACCAGCGCCGATTCTGCTCGCGCATCGGCATCGCGTCGATTTCTGCGGCGCAGAGCAGGCAGTCCAAGGTCAGTTCCTGCTGCAGTTCCACGGCCAGCTGCCTGCGCAGTTCTGGGCAGGCATGCCGCCAACGAGAACTGCGTCGCAGGTGGTAGGGCAGCAATCGCTGCAAGAAATGATCGAGTGCCGCAAGCGCCCGGTCGCGCGGCACATTTTGGCCGTCTTCACTCGCCATCTTCGTCCTCCTCGCAAGTTGGTTCTTCCGTGCGGCAGCGGCCGCTTTTGGCCAGGCGTTCCGATGGCCACGAATCTGGATCGCAGCAGAACCCAGAGATCCCGCCCTCGAGTTCGTGCATCGCCGTCGGCCAGCGTTGCTCGCCCGCCGCCGAACGCCACGAATGGGACCACTTCTAGCTAGTGCCGCGGCGGGGGAAGGGCCGGCGGCCAAGGGCCGCTCTGGAACTGGAGCGGGGCCCACTCGATGCCTATGCTCCCCGCCTTTTCCGGCGCAACTTCATGTCCACAACCTGTGTCGTAGGCATCCTCTGGGGCGATGAAGGCAAGGGGAAGGTGATCGACTTCCTCGCCGCCGAGGCGGACTACGTCGTGCGCTACGGCGGCGGCCACAACGCTGGCCACACGCTGATCTTGCCGAGCGGCAAGATGGTGCTGCACCTCGTGCCGTCGGGGATCGTGCACGAGCGCGTCGTGAATGTGATCGGCAACGGCGTGGTGGTGGATCCTCTGCATCTCGTCAAGGAGATCGCCGGCGTGCAGCAGCGCGGACTTCGCGTGGCCCTGGGCGACAATCTGCTCATCAGCGAGCGCGCGCACGTGATCCTCGAGGCGCATCGCGTTCAGGACCATTGGCATGAGCAGGCTCGCGGCAAGGGACGGATCGGCACCACGGG
>SXPK01000264.1 GCA_005776365.1 Planctomycetia bacterium | reverse complement strand
GGGCGGCATCGATCCCGAGAAGTACACCGGGTTCGCGTTCGGGATGGGGCTTCAACGCGTCGTGATGCTGCGCTATGGCATCGACGACATCCGTCTGTTCATGGGCGGTGATGTGCGCTTCCTGCGCCAGTTCCCGACGGTGCCGAAGTGAAGGCGCGCCTGCGATGAAGATCTCATTCCGTTGGCTCTCGCGGCACGTCGACCTCTCGGACCTCACGCCGCAGCGCATCCTCTCGGACCTGACGATGAGCACGGCCGAGATCGACGGCGTGCACGCTTTTGGCGCGGGTCTCGAGTCGCTCGTCACAGGCCATGTGCTGCAGAAGGACCGTCATCCCGACGCCGACAAGCTGAGCGTCTGCCGCGTCGACCTCGGCGCGGGGCGGGTCGCGCAGATCGTCTGCGGCGCGCCCAACGTCGCCGCCGGCCAGAAGGTCGTCGTGATCGAACCGGGCCATTCGCTGCCGGACGTCGACGGCAAGGGCGCGCTCAAGATCAAGCCCGCCAAAATCCGCGGCGTCGATTCGCACGGGATGATCTGCAGCGAGCGCGAGATGGGCCTGTCGCAAGACCATGGCGGCATCCTCGTGCTGCCGGACTCCGCGCCCGCCGGCGCGCGCTTCGTCGACGTGATGCCTGTGCTCGACACGGTGTTCGAGATCGACAACAAGTCGGTGAACCACCGCCCGGATCTCTGGGGCCACTACGGATTCGCACGCGAACTCGCGGCGATCTACGGCCGCCCGCTGCGGCAGGTCTGCGAGCCCGTCGCGTTCCCAGGCACGGGCGAGAAGGTCGAGATCCGCATCGAGGACAAGAAGGCGTGTCCGCGCTACTGCGGACTGCGCATCGACGGCGTTGTTGCCAGTGCGTCGCCGTGGGAGTTGCGCATGCTGCTCGCCGCGGTGGGGCAGCGTTCGATCAACCTGCCGGTGGATCTCACGAACTTCGTGATGCTCGACTTGGGTCAGCCGATGCACGCGTTCGACGCCGCGCACCTGAAAGGCCGCGCAGTCCACGTGCGCATGGCAAGGCCTGGTGAGCACATCACGACGCTCGACGAGCAGAAGCGCGTGCTCGAGTCGACGGACCTGCTCGTGTGCGCAGGCGACGAGCCCGAGGCGCTCGCCGGCATCATGGGCGGCCAGGGCACGATGGTGGGCAGCCTCACGACCTCGCTGTTTCTCGAGTCCGCCAATTTTCACGCCGCGACGATCCGTCGCAGCAGCATGCGCCTTGGCCTTCGCACCGACGCGAGCGCGCGTTTCGAGAAGGCGCAGGATCCGGCGAACGCGGAACTCGCGGTGCACCACTTCACTCGCTTGCTGCAGCAGTGGTGCCCGACCGCGAAGCCCGTTGGTCCGCTGATGGACCCCGCCGGCTTCCGCTACGAGCCCAAGTCGATCGCTCTGCGCAAGGCCCGTATCGACCAGAAGCTCGGCGTCGTGCTCCCTGCGCCGCAGATCGAGGGCATCCTCACGTCGCTGCGCTTTGCCGTGGTTAGGACCGAACTTGGCTTTGCGGTGACTGTGCCGAGCTTTCGCGCGACCAAGGACATCGCGATCGAAGACGACCTCATCGAGGAGGTCGGCCGCATGTTCCGCTACGACAACATCCCGGAGCAGCCGCTGCAGAGCGTTGTGGTGCCGCCGCTGCGCGAGCCGGAGTTGTTCTTGGTGCGGCGCCTGTGCGAACTCGCCGCGACCGAGGTCGGCGCGAACGAAGTCTACGACTACACGTTCACGCCTGATGCCGTGCTCGAGCAGTGCATGGCGCAGGACCATGAATACGTGCGCGTCACCAACCCGGTCGCGCCCGAAATCACGCGCATTCGCCGTCACGTGCTGCCGAGCTTGTTGTCAAACCTCGTGCAGAACCTTCGCCGCGAACCCGAGGCCCTGCTGTTCGAGCACGGCAAGGGCTACCACCCAGAACGTCGCGACGCCGACAAGCTGCCGCACGAAGTGCGCGAACTCGCATTCTGCTGGTCGCGCCGCGATGGCGTGCATCCCTTCGCGGAACTGCGCGAGGCGATCGCGTCGTTGCTGCTGCGAACGGGCTATCCGGCGGAGCTGACGCGCACTTGGCACGGCCAGCACCAACCTTGGGCGCACCCGAGCGCATCGGTCTCGATCGACCGCGGCGGCGCGCCGGTCGGGTATGTCGCGCACCTTCACCCGGCGGTCGCGCGAAGGCTCGCTGTTCCAGCGACCACGGCGATTGCGACGATCGACGTGCGCGCGCTGCTCGCGTCGGATCGAACCGAGCCGTCGTTCCGGCAGCTGCCTGCATTCCCGTTGCTGCCGGTCGATGTGGCATTGCTCGTGCCAGAGGGCGTGCAGACCGCAACCGCGTGCGCGTTCTTGCAGCAGAAGGGCCAGAAGCTCGTCAAGGAAGTCCGGCTCTTCGAGGTCTACCGTGGCGACGGCGTTGCTGCCGGCCACAAGAGCCTCAACTTCACCGTCACGCTCGGCGCTGACGATCGCACGCTCGATGACAAGGATGAGCAGCGGTTCCTCGAAGCCGTGCGCAACACGTGCAGTGAGATCGGCGCGCAGTTGCGCGGTTGATGCGCGAGCCCCAGGCGCTCAGGCCACGCCGCGCAGGGCTTCGAGGATTTCCCAGGTGAATCGGCCGGTCAGGCCCCAGATCACATCGTTGCCGATGCGGAAGTGGGGGCTTTCAGGAAGGCCCGCTGCTGCAGCGCCTGGTCCGCGCTCGTGCGTCCAACGGGCTGCCGGGAGCAGCTCGCGCAGCGGCACATACAGCAGACGAGCGACTTCAGCGGCATCGATGCGCAGTTCGTGCGGATCGCGAATGCGACCGACGAGGCAGTGCACACGGTAGTTCGAAGAACTCGTCAATGACCGCAGGCTGCCGAGCAACGTCACGTGGCCTTGCTCGACGCCGATCTCTTCATGGGTTTCTCGCAGCGCACACATGGCCGGGTCGAGATCTCGATCGTCGGCTGCGCCGCCCGGAAACGCGATCTGACCTGCGTGCTTGCGCAGCGAGGATGCTCGCACGAGGAACAGCAGCGCGTCCTCGCCTTCGTGCTCGACGATGGGCGCGAGCACTGCGGCACGACGCAAGGTCGTTTCCTGCCACGCTTGCATCGGCGTGCACAGGCGCGCCGCGAGCAGCGCGTCGATCTCGATCATTCGCGAACCTGAAGCACGGCGACTTTGAGGTAGCGCGTCTGCGGGCAGTCGAGCGCGACTGGGTGGTCGGGGCCTGCACCGCGCAACATCAGCACGCGCGCGCCGCGTCCTGCCTGGGCAGCGGCTTCGTCCAGCATTCGCACGAACGCGTTTTCATCGACGGAGCCTGAGCAAGAACACGTCACCACGAGGCCACCGCGCTTCACCTTCTGCAGCGCGAGGCGGTTGAGGTCGCGGTAGCGCTGCAGTCCTTGTTCGATCTCGTCCTTTGACTTGACCCACTTCGGCGGGTCGAGCACGACGAGGTCGTGAAGGTCTGGCTGCAGATCGCGCAGCAGGTCGAATGCGTCCGCGTGTTCGACCTTCAGCTTGAGGCCGTTGCGGGCGGCATTGTCGCTGGTCTGCGCGACCATCTCTTCGTCGAGGTCGGCGGCCCGCACGGACTTGGCCCCACCGGCCACGGCGTTCATCGCAAACCCGCCGGAGTTGCAGCACAGGTCCAGCACGTTTCTGCCACGCGCCAACTCGCGGACCAGCATTCGGTTGTCGCGTTGGTCGGCGAAGAAGCCCGTCTTGTGGCCGCCGCCGGCTTGCACTGCGTAGCGGATGCCGTGCTCCTTGATCTCGACGGCTACTGGCGTCGGCGGACCGATGCGCTCCATGCCCTCGCGCTGCGCCGACTCGGGGTCCTGCAACATCACGAGCTTGCACCGCGGATGCAGAAGGCGCAGCCGTTCGCCGAGTGTCTCCATCTGGCGGAAGGTGCCGAGCACATGGACCTGCGCCACGAACGCGTCGCCGAGCCGGTCGAGGATCAGCCCTGGGAACCCGTCGCCTTCGCTGTGCACGATTCGGTAGGCGTTGGTCACGTCCTGCAACCGCAGCGTGCGTTCGCGCAGACTCAGAGCTTCATCGAGCGCGTGCGAGAAGTGCGCAACTGCGTCCGTGATCGCCTCGCCCGTGAACACGCGCAGCGCGAGGTCGGAGCGCGGATTGTAGAAGCCGCTGCCGACGAGCCGCCGCTCCTTGTCGCGCACGTGCACGACGCTCCCGGCCGGGATCGGCGTCTCGGGCTTGCGCACCATCTTGCGATAGAACCACGGATGGCGACCGCGGACGCGGACCTGGAGCTGCACCGAAGGAAAGGCCACGCACGCAGGATGGCGAGCGGCGACTTGCGCCGCAACGGCGCGCAGTTGCGGCGAAGAAAATCCATCGCGCATCGGCCGATGGCATCGGCGGTTCAGTCAAGCAACTTCGGTGGAGGGCGTTTGGATTGCGGCGGATGGGTTATCTTCCGTAGGAATCTCCCATGTTGGTTACCCACACCGCCCCCGCCCTCGCCTGCGCTGCGCCCGAACGGCGCACGATCGACCGGCGTCGCCGACCAACCGCGATGTTTTCGCGTTACACGTTCTTCGGCGGTCGCCGACAGCACGTGCGTCGGCTCGACGACGAGCAGGAAGTCTTCGTCGACCGCTACGGCTCCGGCCTGCTGCTCGCAGTTCTCGGCGTCGTCCTGCTCAATCTCGCCGACGCATACTTCACGCTGCTGTTCCTCGCGCACGGCGGCCAGGAGTTGAATCCGCTCGTCGACCGGGTCCTTGCCTACGGACCTCATGTGTTCATTCTGTTCAAGACCTTGGGAATCGGCGTCTGCGCTGGCTTCCTGACGCTGACGAAGAACTTCCGCGCGGCGCGCATCGGACTGTGGATCGTGCTGATCGGTTACTCGCTGCTGCTCTGCTGGCACTTGCTGTTGCTGGCGACACTGTTCTTCTGATCGGGGCGGTCGCGCGCAATTCGGCCTCCCTGCCGTGAGGTTGAGGCGTGCAGCGGAATCGCCAGGTGACAAAGGCCGCGTCGGATCGAGGCGCCTCTTTCGCGGTGCGACGAGAAGGGGCATAAACGCTCGCCGTGTGCGGCATCTTCGGCGTGCGGATCTCGTGGCTCGCTGAACAGGCGGGCGATGCCGATGCGCGGCTGCAGAATGCCCTCGACCTGCTGCGCTGGCGCGGCCGCGACGATGCGCGGATCGTGCGCATCGGCGACTTCGCGCTCGGCTGTGCGCGTCTTGCAATCTCAGGCATGAGCAGCACGCAACCGGCCGTCTTGCGCGGTGCTCGGTTCGCCGGCGTGCTCAACGGAGCCGTGACCAATGCGCGCGCCCTCTGGTCGAAGACGCGGCCGAGGGCCGCTCGGCGCGCTCTGCCGAACGATGCCTGGCTGCCGCCGCTGCTGTTCGCCACGGGCGGCGTCGAAGCGCTCCTCGGCATGACGGGGCATCATGCGCTCGTCGTTGCCGACGCGGCCCGCGACGAGTGGGCGGCGGTGCGCGATGTGTTCGGCGAGAAGCCCATGTTCGTGTTGCGCGACGCGGGGCGACCAGTGGCGGTTGCTTCGACGATTCCGGCATTGCGCGCTTTGGGGGCGCCGTTCGCATTGGGGTCGGACGCCGTTCGCCGGTTCTTCCGCTACGGCTCGACGGGATCCGTCGCGCATGAGGCTGGCCGCTTTCGGGCCGCCGACGAGCCGCAGGGATTCGGCACGAAAGCACAGTCGCGATCTCTTGAGCAGGACGGCGCCGAGGCTTTGCCCTTTCGAACTTCGCTCGAGCGCGCGGTCGCACGATGCGCGGACTGCGAGCCAAGTATCGGGCTCTACCTTTCAGGTGGCATCGACAGCAGCTGCCTCGCGGCCGAACTGGCTGCGCAGGGCCGCTCGGTGCGGAGCTACCAGTTCGTCGCGCAAGGGCAACCAGCCGACGAACGCGCCATCGCAGCGTCGGTCGCCTCGCATTGTGGGCATCGGCTCGTGCCGGTGGATGGCGGCCCCGAAGTCCTCGACGCGCTCTTTGATCTCACCGCGATGTGGGGCTTGCCGCTCGGCGATCCGTCGCTGCTCGCTGCGCACGCAGTCGCGAAGGCCGCCGCGGCGGACGGAGTGCGCGTGATGCTCTCGGGCGAGGGCGCCGACGAGTTGCTGTTCGGCTACTCGCGGCACCGTGCGGTTTCTCGGATGCCGGCGTTCCGGTTGCCGCTGCCATGCGTGCGCGGTTGGTCGATGGGGCGTGACGCTCGCATCTTGCGCGCGTTGGCCTCGCCGCATCCTTATGCGGCTTTGCTCGAGGTGACGCCGCCGATGTTTCGTGCACAAGCTCTGGCGCCGCGATTGGCCGACGTCGCCGGTGCTGACGATGCGCTCTTGGAGCAGCCAGCGCGCGCGCGCGGCGCGACGGCTTCCGCACGGCTCGCGCACGCGGCGGCGGTGGATCGTTCGTTCTACTTGCGCGCCGATTTGCTGCCGAAACTGGATGTCGCGACGATGGCGGCGCAGATCGAGGGTCGTTGCCCGTTCTTGGATGCCGAGGTCGTGCGCGCCGCTGCGGCGATCCCGGTGGCAGATCGTCTCGGCAAGCGTCCGCTCCGTCGCTCCTACTCGAACGCGCTTCCTGCGGCGGTTTTTGCGCAACGCAAGCGCGGCTTCTCGTTGCCCCTCGATCGCTGGTTCCGTGGCGCCTTGCCGATGCTCGACCTGCTGCGTGACGTCCGCACGCGGCAGCGGCCGCATCTTTGTGCAACGGGCTTGGATCGAGCCATCGACCTGCACCGACGCGGCGTGGCGGATCTTGGCCACGCATTGTTCCTCGTCGTCGCGTTCGAGACCTGGCTGCGCACGGAGGAAGCTCGATGCGCGTGATGCGGGTGCTGACGCGGCCCAATGTCGGCGGGCCGACGATGCAAGCTGTGGCGCTTTGGCATGAGCAGAGGAAGCTCGGCGTCAAGACGGTGCTCGCGGTCGGCCGCTGCCTGCCGGACGAAACCGCGGTGGATCTCGCGGCGAATGGGATCCCGCAACTTCATGGCGAGGCACTCGATGCGGACTGCGAGGGCTTCGTCGTGGTCGAGTCGCTCGGCAACCGGCGATCCTGGCTGGCGCAACGCCGAGCGACGGCTGAGCTGATGGCGTTGATGCGGCGCGTGAAGCCATGCGTCGTGCACACGCACACGAGTGCGGCGGGCCATGCAGGCAGGCGCGCGGCGATGGCCTGCGACATCGCCAAGACCGTGCACACGTTTCACGGCATCGTCCTGCGCGACTACTTCGGGCGGCTCTTGTCCTGGGCGCTGCTTCGGCTCGAGGCGAGGCTCGCGCGGCAAACCGCGGCGCTCGTCGCAGTCAGTCCGAGTTGCCGCGACGAGCTCGCGAGCCTCGGCGTTGCGGCTGCCTCACGCATCCGCGTCGTGCCGCCGGCGGTGCCGATGCCGACACGGCTGTCGCGCCACGAGGCGCGGCGGCGCCTCGGGCTGCCGCAGGACGCGTTCGTGGTGTGCGCCTATGGACGTCTGGTCCCGATCAAGCGACCTGAGCTATTCCTCGAATCGCTTGGACGGATGCCCGACGCGTTGGGTCGGTTGCACGGCGATGGCCCGCAACGGAAGTGGCTCTCGGCCAAGGCGCCAGCCAACTGCGTGATCCTGCCCGCACACCCTGACGCGCGGGCCTGCATGTCGGCCTACGACGCGCTGGTGCTGCCGAGCCGACGCGAAGGCTTGCCACTCGTTGCTGTCGAGGCCTTTGCCGCCGGCGTGCCCGTTGTTGGTTTTGACGTCCCGGGGATACGCGATGCGCTTTCGACGTGGGGGAACGGGTTGCTCGTGCCCGAGCGCGAAGGCGTCGAAGGCATCGTCGCTGCTCTACACCGACTGCGCGTCGAGCCTGGCCTTGGAAGCGAACTGTGCCGTCGCGCCGCCGCCGGACTTGGGCGCTTCGAGCCAAAAGCCGTGGCGGCGGAGTTGTTCGACCTTTACCGCTCGCTCCCCAGGGGCCGTGGTCACACATAGGCTTTGCTACCATGGCCGCCGACGACATCCGCGAACCACATCTGCGTGAGCATGACTTTCTTGGCGCCTTTGCGGTCGTCGAGCGGCACGGCTCGATCCTGATGGTGCAGAACGAGCGCGTGATCGATGGTCGCAAGCAGCTGACCTGGGACCTGCCTGGCGGCCAGGTGGAGCATGGCGAGATGCTGCAGGAAGCGCTGCGTCGCGAGGTGCACGAGGAGACGGGGCTGCGCATCGCGGCCGCGGCGCGGTTCTTGTTCGTGCAGGAAGGCGAGCGGGCGAATCGGGGTCTGCGACGCTACGTCTGGCGGTCGTTCTTCTTCTCGTGCGAAGCGATAGGCGAGCCGGTTGCGGCAGGCGAAGTGCTGGACGTGCGCTGGTTCTCACGCGACGCAATGCGCTCCGTGCTGACGGCGCCTTACCACGATTCCTTTCTGCGGTGGCTCGATGATCCGTTCGCCTACCACACATCGGATTGGCGCGACGGCTGAAGGAGACCCGGGAAGCAGTTTCTGAGCCCGGACGTAACGACGCCGATCGCGCGGTCATCTACCGCGCATGCTCGCAGCCATCGCCCAGACCCTGTTCTCGTTGGCGTCGATTGACGCGCCAGTGCGGTTTGGCGTCGTGCTGCCGGTGGCCACGGTGCAAGCCGGCCTCGCGTTGCGTCACGGCCGCGCCATGTCGTGGCGCGAATTGCCGCTGCGTGCGAGCAACGGCTTCGTGTGGATCGAGATTGCCGCCGTGCCAGCAGGCGGGCGATTCGCAGTCGGCGTCGGCGACGCTCCGCCGTCGCCGGCATTGGTGATGCGGCAATCGTGTTCCATACCCGGAGTGACGGTGTCTGTTCCGGTCGAGACGACGCGGTGGGAGTGGGCCGATGGCTCGGTTGACGAGCGGCGCGTTCATTCCTTCGTCACGGAGACCACGCAAGGCTGTGAGAACTTCGGCGCTGGCGAGGCCTGGACGCAGGAGAGCCCCGAGCTCGCATCGCGTTGCGCCGCCGTGACGCGCTTGCCGCGCGGCTTTCACGAGCGCGCCGGCCTCCTGCCCCCAATAGGGCAACTCGCGCGGGAACTGCGTCGCCACCTCGCGACCGCAGCTGCTGCGCTCGTCGAGTTGCCGGGGCTGCGCGGCGCTGGCGACTACATGCGCAGCGGCGGAGTCGTGACCAACCTCGAGTTCGACACCACGCTCGCGCTCCTGCGGCTGGCGCTCGCCCTTGGCGACGATTCCTTGCTGCTGCGGGCGCGGCGCTCTGCGCTGCATCTGTGCGACCGCGACCTCGACATGCGCAGCGGACTGCCCTTCCGCCACGGGCCAGACCACCGTGTCGCCACGCCGGAGCCGGGCCATGCTTGGTTGCAGGGGCTGCTGTGGATGGGGGCGATCTGCGCGGATGAACGAATGCTCGGCGCAGCGCAGCAGATTGCGCGTGGACTGGCGGCCTTTCCTGCCGTCGCAGAAGCTGCACATGAGCGCGCGCGTGACTTCGCCTGGCCCTTGCACGAACTGGAGGCCTACCTCGTGTGGCGCAACGACACGGTGGTGGCCACCGCGGCCGACGCCATGGCGTTGGCAATTGCTGCGCGCTACCGACCGGACCTTCGGTGCTTTTGCTTTGGCGAGGGCGCGTTCGTCGATGGGCCGGGCTACTTCGAGCGCGCATGGATCACCGGCGGCATCGTGTTGCCAGCATTGCGGGCCCACTTGCAGCGTCGGCCGACTCGCGAACTGCAGCGCGCCGTCGACGAGGCGACGCAGCAACTCGTGCTGCGCATCGGCCAGGGGCGCGGCGGTCTGCCGACGCACTGGCGCGCGGTGCGCGGCAGCGTGTTCGCCGAGCATCGCGCAGAACATGACCCGAAGGCCTTCTTGATGCTGGAAGGGATGCCCTTGCCCGACCTGCGCAAGCTGTTGTCGAAGCCGCATGTCCTGCGCGGGCTCATGGAGACTCCAGCGCTCGACGATCCGGACTTGCCAACGAGCTTCACGCTGGCGGCGCGCTGTTCGTGGGTCTACCGATAGCCGGGCGCGCGAACCCAAGGCTGGCGCGCCAGCAGAATGAGCGCGGACCCATTGGAACAAGCCGCATCGGGTCGGACCGGCGGCTCACCCTGCGTTCCGCGCCGCCAATCCGCGCGCCGGCGCGGCATTGGCCTTTGAGGCGATGGTCGCAGCAGGTCTCCTCGCAGTGCCAAGTCTCCGCGGATTGCAGGTGCATCGCGCCCTGTTCCGCGGGGTTCCGCGCGTCGTGATGCTCATCGAACAAGCGGCGAGATCCGAGGCGGCAACGCTGCGTGATTCGACCGCTGCGTTCGTGCGCGGGATCCCTCGCGCGCACGAAGGCTCGATCCGCGAGTTGGTGGCGTTCGTGAACTACCGACCGCTCAACGGCCGTCGTCGATCGAACGCACGTCGAGCGCGCCAACGAGATCGTCATCGCCGCGGAGCACGACGAGGCGGACTGTGCGGCCCTGGAACTGCTGCAGCATCGACGCGAAGTCGCGCAAGGAGTCGAGGCGCATGTCGCGTTCGCGGCCGAAGCGGTCCTGCATCACGGCGGCCATCAGCACATCGCCCGCCTGCACCTTGAGCGCTGCCGCCGGGCTGCCTTCTTGCACACTCACGACACGCAGCGTCGTGGGGAACATCGGCACGCGCCAGTTGTTGGCGCCGCGATAGAAGGCGCGCGTGACTTTTTCTGCGAGCGCGCGGTCCGATTCGGCGGGCACTTCTTCGAGCGCGAGGCCGGTCATTGCGATCGTGGCGCCAAAGACGCGCGGCATGGGTTTGACGTTGGCGGCGATGTCCTTGTCGCCACGACGCAGCGAGAGCACGAACGGGCGGTCCGAAGCGGCGGCGAGCAGCTTGCGCGCGAATTCGATCCGGGACCGAACCGGTTCCCCGGCGGCTTGCTCGATCACGTCGCCGACGCGGATGCCCGCTGCAGCGGCGGGGCCGCCGCTGAGGACTGACTCGACGACGATCGACCCGTTTTGTTCTTCGACTTCGAAGCCGAGCCAAGGCGCGTCGGCTGAGGACGCGAGGCTGCCGCTGGACAGCAGTTGCGTCTCGAACACTTCGCGCATCGTGTCGACCGGGATCGCAAAGCCGATGTTTTCGGCGCCCATCGCCATCGCGCTGTTGATGCCCACCAAGCGACCTGTGATGTCGAGTAACGCGCCGCCGCTGTTGCCCTGGTTGATCGCCGCGTCGGTCTGCAACAGCCCGGTGTATTCACGGGCCTGTCCATCCGGGGCTTGGACGCGGATCGAGCGACCGACCGCAGAGAGCACGCCGCTGGTGACGGTATTGGCGTGGCCCTGAGGGTTGCCGATCGCAACGACTGTCTCTCCGACCATCAAGCCCTCCGAGCGACCGATCGCCACCGGTTGGACGCGCGAGCCCTTCTCGAGCTGCAATTGCAGCAATGCCAAGTCGTGCTGTGGCGCGTGGCTCAGGACGCGTGCCCGGATCGAGCGGCCGTCCTTGAGTTTGCACTCCAACCAGTAGCGTTCGTCGCCCAAGGCGATGGCGATGACGTGCCAATTCGTGATGACGAATCCCGTGTCATCGAGGATCACGCCTGAGCCTTGGCCCTCGGTCACGGCGCGGCCCGGGCTGCGCGAGCCGGCGGTCGCGACGGCGTGGTTGACGTAGACGCTGACCACCGAGTCGGCCGCTTTTTGCACGGCGCGGACGACTGGGGTCATCCGCAGGTCTCGGTCCTGCTCGTCTGGTTCGACGACCTGCAGCCCGGGCTTGCGTTCTTCGAGGCGCTCTTGGGCGGTGGCGCCGGCGATGAGGAAGGTCAACGCATGGAGAGCGGCGACGAACGCGGTTCGGCATGGCGACATGAGGGGTGTCCGGTGCTTAGGTTTTGGGCATCCGACGAGTGAGAGCCCGCGATCGCTCCAGTTTCTTCTGCCGAGGTCTACGTGCCAGATCTGCCACCGCCGATTCCGTTCCGCTTCGAGTCTGCGACCCCGTTGCGTTGGGTCGACGTCGATTCTGAAGGCGTCGTCAACAACGCTGTCTACCTGAGCTTATTCGAGCAGGCACGATACGAGTATTTCGCGCGGCTTGCGGCGCTGCGCGCCGGGAACATCGCATTCGTGCTCGCCGAAGCGAAGACGACTTTCTGCCGACCGGGGCGGCTGGGGATGGCGGTGGTGACCCGCGCCAGGGTGCGAAGGCTCGGGCGAAGCAGCCTCGAGATGGACTTCGAGTCGGTCGGCGACGGGGAGATTCTGGTTCGCGGCTCAGCAATACTCGTCTGGGTCGACCAGGACCTGCGCCCCATGCCGATCGACGCCACGGCTCGCCGGCGGATCGCGGCCTTCGAAGGCATCCCCGAGGGATCGTCGGAATGAGGGCTTTGAAGCTCCTCGACCAACGCTGGCCTTCGGAAGGCCACGCCAAGGGCTGGATCGCTGCGTCGTGCGAGATGCGTCGGAGCCGCGGCTTCGGCTGCGGTTGCCTTCCTTGATCTCGACTCGGCCAAAAGGCTCTCGCCGCCGCAACCCTTCGTCAGGAAGCGGTCAGGGCCTTGCGAGCACGGCGCGCCCGGCTTCGACGCTGGCAACGATGCTGGCGCGGATCGAGGGGCGGAAGTCGGGATAGAAGCCAGCGGTGTGAAGGCCGGGCGGGCCGTTGCCCAAGAGGAGCTTCTGCAGGCGCTCCGTCTCCGTGGTGCCGACGCGGAACATGCAGATCGGCACGCCAGCGTCACCGAACTGGCCGAAGTCCTCGGCGATCATCTGTGGATTGACCTCGATGACCTTATCGGTGCCGAGCGCCCGCTGCATTGCGGCAGCAGCCTGCTCCGTGAGTCGTTTGTCGTTCTTCAGCGCGCCGGTCGGTTCGGAAAAGCGGACCTCCGGCTCGGGTGCGCCGGCCGCCATCGCCAGTGCCTTCGCCTTGCGCACGATCGCGTCCTTCAGGTGGGAGCGGACGCCTTCGTCATAGCTGCGCACGGTCAACTGCAGTTCGCAGCGGTCCGGGATGATGTTGTGCTTGTGCCCACCCTGGATCGCACCGACGGTGATGACCGCGGATTGGATCGGGTCGATCTCGCGGCTGACGATGGTCTGCAGCGCCAACACATACTGCGATGCGATGACGATCGGGTCGATCGTGCGATGCGGGGCAGCGCCGTGGCCGCCTCGGCCACGGATCGTGACGTCAACGCTGTCGACAGCTGCCATCAGTGGGCCGGAGCGGTAGCCGATCATGCCGGCTGCCAGCATCGGCTCGCAGTGCAGCGCGAACGCAAAATCCGGCTTCGGAAAGCGCTCGAACAGCCCGTCCTTCAGCATCGCTTTCGCGCCGCCGGAGCGTTCTTCCGCGGGTTGGCCGATGCAGACCAGCGTGCCGCGCCATGCCGCTTGGTTTTCGGCGAACCACTGCGCGGTGCCAAGCAGGTTGGTCATGTGCAGGTCGTGGCCGCATGCGTGCATCACGCCGATCGCCTGCCCGCCATTCGCGGTCGCGCGGATCTTCGACGCATAGGGCAGCCCGGTCTCCTCCGTGATCGGCAGGCCGTCGAGATCGGCGCGGAACAGCACCGTCGGGCCAGCACCGTTCTTCAGCACAGCGACGATGCCTTCGCCACCGACTCCCTCGGTGACCGTGAGCCCGGCTTGGCGCAGTTCCTTCGCGAGCCTCGCGGCAGTCGCTTTCTCGTGGAATGACAACTCCGGCGACTGGTGCAGTTCTTGATAGAAGGCCTCCAGGCGTTCGATCCGAGCATCGACCCAGGCGAGGTCCAGTGGTGCTTGCGCGGGTGCGAAGGACACCACGGTCGCGAAGAGGGCGACAGAAAGGGTGAGGTGGTGAGGAGGGTTCATGCGCACCCCAGCATCCACGCGCCGTGCTCGGCCGCAAGACTGACGGCGGGGCTAGCGCCTGCAGGGTTGCAAGGAGGATCTGCTGTCGCTACCTTCCTCCGCCCTCGACGCGGCGTCCGCCCCTGGGCTCACGTCCGCTGGAGTATCGCCATGAAGCTCAAGATCCGCCGTTCCAAGACGAAGCGCCTGAAGAAGGTCGGTTTCCGCTCCCGTTCGAAGACCCGCGGTGGCCGCAAGGTCATCAAGCGCAAGATTCGCCGCGCCGGCAAGTTCCGCGTCGGCTGAGTCGCGGCTCTGGGCCTCGCCGAGACGGAGGCCGCAGGCGAGCAGCGACGTCACGTCGCGCCACCGTCGACCGTCGAGGGCGTCCGCGGATCGTCATGTTCGCGTTGGTGCCCGCGCGCTGTGCATCAGCTGGCGCAGGTTGCGAAACGGGCCATCGGGATTGCTGCAACAACCAGCAGCAGGTTCGCGGCAGCATGAAGTGCCAGCGCCTTGGCAGGCCAGCGTGACTGGCGGCGTCCGCGCGAATGGTCTTTTTTCGCGCCGGTTCCGCCCGACCTAGAGCCCGCGCCGCGATCAGTTCGGCAACTGCCGCTTGAGGAATGCCATGTCCTCTGCGAACTGGGACAGCGCATCGCGGTCGGCCGGGTCGATGCTCGTGAACTGCGTAGTCACGCGCACCGAGTCGCCGGCAGCCTCGCACGAGGTGACCTTGCCCTTCAGGTCGAAGTAGCTCTTCTTGATCATCTTCACCTGGAACTTCAGGGCGATTTCGCCGTCCTTGAAGAACAAGGTCTTGGCCTGATCGACCGAGAACCCGTGCTTCTGACCGCTCCAGAGGAATTGGGCTTTGCCGCCATCGACATTCGACATCGTGCCGATCAGGGTCGCGCGCTTCTGGCCCAGCATTTTGTTCCGCGTTTCATCCGGGAAGGAAATCATGACCTTCTCGTGATCCACTGGCGCGTTGCCGGCCAGCTCGCGTTGGTTCAGGTGTTTGACGATCGCTTTCTGCGCATCCTGTTCGCTCTCGCAGACCGTGATCAACTTGTCGAGACCGACCTTCTTGATCACGTCCTTGACCATGCCCAGCGGTTGCGCCACGGCGAGTTCGCCGCCTTCGGCGCGGCAGCGCTTGTGGGCCTTGATGATGGATCCCAGCGCCGTCGAGTTGATGAACTTGACCATTCGCAGGTCGAGAACGAGGTGGCAGATTCCGCGTTCGACCAGGGCCTCGATCTCCTCTTGCAAGGCGGGGCAGTGGAAGGTGTCGAACTCGCCCTTGAGCGAGAGCACGGCATGGTCGTCGAAGGTGGACTTGTCGATCTTCATGGTGGGGTCATGCGGGGCGTGGAGGGTGCGACGCGCCGAGACGGCAGTTTGGCGTTGCGGAAGCTGCAACGCAACGAGTTAGAGTGCGGCCAAGCATGAAGCGCTTCTGGTTCTGGAAACGGCAGCAGCCCGCAACGGGGTCCCCTGCACCCCATGTGGATGCGGGTCGACGCGCGTTCGGCGACACCTCGACCTTCCTCACTGGCGAGGCGCGCGCTGACCAGCGTTCGCTGCAGATCCTGCTCGACACGATTGCGGCCGTCAGTGCGAACATCGACCTCGAGACGGTCCTCGCGCGCATCGTCGATCGGTCGATCGAGGTCACGCAGGCGGAACGGGCGCTGCTGCTGCTCGGCGGGGATCCCGAGGCGCTCGAAGTGCGGGTTGC
Organism: Planctomycetia bacterium; assembly: GCA_005776365.1. Taxonomy (GTDB): domain Bacteria; phylum Planctomycetota; class UBA1135; order UBA1135; family UBA2386; genus SXPK01. Next base: position 7,171 of record SXPK01000264.1, on the reverse strand, counting down.
GCAGGACAAGGACGGCAACCGTCTTGCCGCCGACCAACTGTGGAGCCGCACGCTCGTGCGTCGCAGTCTGGTCGATCGGACGGCCGTGCGCTCGGTCGTCAACTCCGATCGCGAGGCGTTGGAACTCGGGCAGTCCGTCTACGATCTCAAGCTTCGAGCTGTGATGTGCGCGCCGCTGGTCGCCAACCAGCGTGTGCTCGGCTTCATCTACGTGGACTCGCGCGCCGCCAGGCGTGAATTCTCCGACCGAGACCTCGCATTGTTCTCGGCTATCTCGGCGCAACTTGCGGTGAGCCTCGAGAATGCCAGGCTGCACCAAGACTCGCTCGAGAAGGCGCGGCTGCAGAAGGACATCGAGATCGCCCAGAGCATCCAACGGCACTTGCTGCCTCAGGTGCCGCATGGCTTCTCCGGACTCGATCTCGCGCTGCGCTACTTCGGCGCTTCGGGGGGCAGCGGCGACGCCTACGACTTCGTGCCGATGTCGGGCGGCAGGTTGTCGGTGATGGTCGGCGACGTCACGGGGCACGGCATTGGCGCCGCATTGCTCGGTCACGCAGTGCAGGCAGCGATGCGCAGTTACCTTGAGCTCCTCGACGACCTCAGCGACATCGTCACGCGACTCAATCGAAGGCTGTCAACTTCCGTGGAAGCGGGCAACTTCAGGTCGATGTTGGTCGCGGCCGTCGATCCAAAGGAGCTGTCCTTGCGCTTCGTCAATGCCGGCCATCCTTCGCTGGTTCACTGCCGCGGTGAAGTGGTGCAGGCACTCGACACGACCGGGATGGTGCTCGGGGTCGACGGAGAGCAGGTCTACCGAATCAGCGAGGTTGTCGCGTTGCAGAAGGGCGACTTGCTGTTCTTCCATAGCGACGGCGTCGACGAGGCGATGTCGCCGGAGCGCGAGATGTACGGCGAGGTCCGTTTGCACAAGTTGCTCGCGACTCTTGCCGGTCAATCGGCAGAAGCGACGCTGGTCGCCGTCGAAGCGGCGCTTCGCGCGCACGGCGGCGGCGCGTTCGAAGATGACCTCACGATGATCGCCGTTCGTATTGTCTGAACCTCGCGCTTGCCATGAACCCTCGGCTCCGTCCCGTCCTCATCGTCGTAGTCCTGGCACTTGGCTTTGTTGCTTTCTACGGGGTTGCAGCCTTGCAGGAGGCATCGCGCAAGTCGGCGGTGCGAAGCGCTGCGATCGCGGAAGCGGAAGCCCTGATCGCGGACGGGAGTGGTGCCGATTCGTCGCGGCTGATGGCGCAGTTGCTGGAACTTGGGCAAGAGGACCATGAGGCTCGGGTCGTGTGCGGCAGGCTCGAGTTGTTGCGCGGTCGCCCCGAGCGTGCTGTAGAACTGCTTCGTCCAACCTTGCAGGACACTGCTTCTGAGGCGGCACTGCGGGCGGCAACCCAGGCATGGCTGCTGCATTGCGAGCGTGCGGCTGGCGACGCTGGCACGCGGCGCGCCCTGCTCGCCGACGGACTCGGGTTTGCGGAGCGGGCCGCCGCTTTAAGTGGCACTGCCGACGACTGGTTTCGGTGCTGGCAGGCAGCGGTCCGACTCGGAGATGCCGAAGCTGCCGCGCGCGCCTTGACGGCACTCGCATCGGTCGATGCCGGCGGATTGCGGGAGCGCACCGCGACGATGATCGCGGGCATGCAGAGCCCCGATTCCACGCCGCCTGCCATGGAAGCGGTTGCGGACTTGGCATTGTCTTGGGGCCAGCCACCGCTCGAACTAAGGCTGCTGGAATGCGGCATGCGCATCGCGCAAAACGACCTCGTGGTCGCCCTGCGACTTGCCGACGAAGCCACCGCAGAGGCCCCCAATCGGTTCGAGGCGCGCAATCTCGCCGCCACCGCACACCACTCGGCTGCGATGCAGACTGCCGAAGGTCCCGAGCGCGATCGCCACATCAAGATCCGCGATGCCCAGATCGAGTGGCTCGACGCCAACGCTGAGGCCGACGATGCGCGGCGACCGACTTGGCTGTCCTGGCGACAGGCGCGTTAGACCGAATCCCGCGGGCCGTGCGTGCGATCGCAGCTGCGTGATCAACTCGTGCTCGTCTCGTGATCACGAAAGGCGGCGGGCCATGTCGCCGCTGCCATGGGTCGGAGGATCGAGTTCGGCGCATGGGAAGCGCGCCTAAGCCACAATCCTAGAGTGCCGTGGGTTCGCGCATGTGCGCGTAGATCCCCGATCGAGACGCGACGGGTCAAGGTCGGCGCAAAACGCGCCGATTGCGTGCGCATGCGCGCGTTCCTCATTCTGCTGATGGCCTTGTTCTGCGCTACTGCGACAGCACAGCAGCGCGTCGTGACCTTCGTGCTCGATGACGGCCTTCGCATCGAAGGCACGGTGGTCGAGTTCGACGCAAAGCACATCGTCGTCGAAGTCGGCGGCGAGCCTCGCACCTACCTGACGGAGCGCATGCGTGAGTGCAGGTTCCGCGTCGTCGAAGACGTCGGGCCAGCGGTCGAAGCGCCTGCTCCAGTGGTCGAGACGAAGCGAGCGGTCGTCGCGCGCAACAACAAGCCGCGCGTCACTGCGCCGGCCGCGCGGATGTCGCCATGGAGTCAGCGGACGGCAGAGTTGCAGCAGCGCTATCCATGGCTCGTTCCGACCGAGCCATACCAGTGGGTCAGTCTCGGTATCACTTCGTTTGCGCTGTTGGCGTTGTTCTCGCACTTTGCGGCAAAGCTATCGGGCGCGGATCAGCCGGGATTTGGCCGCGCGATGGGGCTTGCCTTGGCCTTGCTGCTGGCGTTGTTGCTCGACTTCGCGCTCGTCGGCCGCCGCGAGAACGCCAACGGCATCGCGCTCGCGCTGTTCGTGTTGCTGGTGCCGACCTTGCATCGGGCGTGCTACCGCATGTCCTTGCCGGGTGCGCTGCTGGCGTCCTGCCTGTTCGCGGCGCAGATTGGATTCAGCTACGCCGCGTTTCGTCTGGTTGACACGATGCTGTGTTCCATGGGCGTCGCCGACGCCTGATTGTCCTCGCGTTTGACCGTGCTCGCCGCCGCGCCTAAGACAGCGGCATGAGCGCACCATCGGTATTCGACGTCACTGCAACGAACTTCCAGCAGGAGGTCGTCGAGCGTTCGAAGACGACTCCGGTGTTGCTGGACTTTTGGGCTGAGTGGTGCGGACCGTGCCGGCAGCTTGGGCCGACGTTGGAACAACTGGCCGCTGACTATGGTGGCAGCTTCGCGCTCGGCAAGGTCGACACCGAGGCGGAGCGCGAGTTGGCGCAAGCGTTCCAAGTGCAGAGCATCCCGTTCTGCGTGCTGGTTGATAATGGAAGGCCAGTCGATGCGTTCCAGGGCGCGCTGCGTGAGACCGAGATCAAGCGGTTCTTGCAACGCAACGCCATCGGGCCCGTCGAGAAGGCGCCGGAAGCAGCCGAGGGCAGCGAGAAGCCGGTGGACCCCGACTCGCCGAGTGAGCGATTGAGTCGCGCGATGCTCGCGGCGCGCGGTGGTGATGCAGCGGCGGTGCGCCGCGAGTTGGAAGGCTTTCCAGAAGAGAATGCGCTGGCGGACCAGGCGCAGCGTCTATCCGAAGTCATTGCGTTCTTTGATGCGCCACTGGCGGCAGGCACCGGTGCACAGGGGCTGCTATGGAGCGCACGTCGTTCTTTGCTGGCCGGCGATCTTGAAGCCGCCATGCAGTTCAGTCTGGAAGCCGTCGCCGCGGACAAGACGTATGGCGGTGGGCTTCCACGCAAGGCGATGCTGTTGTGCTTCTTGCTCGTCGGCGAGGAAGACGAGCGACTCGATGACTATCGGCGACAGCTCGCGACCCTGCTTTACTGAGCGCGGGATGTCGGCGGCTCGACCGCGAGCCGTCGTCAGCGATCGTGCAACTTCAGTTTCGGGTCCTCGTCTTCCAGCACGAGCACGATGGGATCGCTGCCACCGTGCGCATCGCAACGCGCGCTGAATGTCTTGCCGTCGCGCGTCGTGGATGCAAACGCGAGCCAGCGCGTGGTGGAGTCGAGGCCGGAGAATGCGAACGAGCCGTCGCTTGCAGTCACGCAAGTGCGCGTCGCGGGTCGCATGCGGCCCGAAGGGTCCCGCAAGGTGACGACGATCGCATTCGCAGGACCAAGGTCAGAGAAGCGAGCGGTGCCAGCTACGCGCAGTCCTGCCTCCAACCGGATCACCAGCGGCGCAGCATCCTCTTCCGCCAGCGACGCACGAAATGGGAGATGGCCTTCGCCCTCGACGGAAACGACACCGGACCCGGAGATTGGGCCAAGACGCGCGTTCCCGAGTTCGTCGCAGAAGGCGCGCGCTGTCACCGGGCCATCAGCCGTCGGTCGATAGGTGACCGCAGCGGCGCCGGCGGGCGATCCGTCGGGGTCGGTTATGGCGCAGGACACGCTGCGCTCGCTGCGCCAACGCACTTCGCCTGCTGCCATTGCCTTCATGAGAGGCAGGGCCTGCGCTGCGCGTCCCGGCGCATGCGCAAGGACCCAGTCGTCGCCGGCTCGCAACTGGGATGGCAGAAGGACGATGCCGTCTGAGGGCATCGGGTTCGCGACCACAGCAAAGGTGCCGTTCGCCGCGCCGAGCAGCAGCGCGCAGTGTGTGCCGTCTGGCGCGTCGACGAGGCGAAGCGAAATCGCTTCAGTCTCTGCCGCCATGGATCGGGCGAGCAGCACGGCGCGTGCGGCGTCGCCGAGCAGCGCAGTGTTCTTGGGCAGTTGGAGATGCGGGAATCCAACCGGCGATAGCTGCTGGTCCTCGACGGTCAGCGACACGGTCTCGCGCGGTGCGCGCAGTTCCACCCTGAGGCCTTCCTGCAGCGACACGGATTGCCAGGTCGCGCCGCGCGCACCGAGCCACCAGATTTCGTAGTCGCCCGCGGGCAAGCGAACTGTCTGCCCGCGCATCGTCGGCAGGAGCCTTCGCTCCGTCGTGCCGCCCGATTCAAGGCGCGCGGCCGCAAAGACCGCGATCTCGCCGCCTTCGAAGTCTGCGAGTTCCGCCATCGGCGACAGTCGCAGTGCCGATGCCCTGCCCGGCCAACAACGCAACGCGAGGGCGCCCAGCCCTGCCTTGTTGCTCACCAGCACCAGTCCCGTGTGATCCGAGGAGATGCGGAACATGCCCCGCGCGTCGGTGGTGCTTTCGATGCAATCGGAAGGCGGCGTGACATCGACGAGCGCGGGGATGTCTGGCTTCCCATCTGGCACAAAGCGCACGCTGGCGCCCTCGACCAGCTTGCCGTCGGCATCGGTGACGAGCCCGACGATCGAACCCTTCGACTGCGCCTGGGCGCAGGTGGAGGCCACCAGCAAGGCGGCGACGCGGGCGATCGAAGCGACGGTCATGGGGACTGCCAACGTGTAGCGTGGCAGTGTGGTTCGGCGAAGTCCGCCCTGCGGGACTTCGCCCTCGCCGCAGTGGCTCCGGTTACTCCGGCAGTTCTTCGCGCTTGCGGACGACCTTGCAGACGAGGCCGTAGTCCAGGGCCTGCTTGGCGTCGAGCCAGAAGTCGCGTCGAGCGTCTTCGAGCACCACCTCCATCTTCTTGTTCGTGGCCTCGGCGATGATCTTGTTGTAGCGGTCGCGCATCTTCAGGATCTCGCGAGCCGTGATGTCGAGGTCGCTGGCAGTGCCGCGGCCCATCGTGGACGGCTGGTGGATCATGAAGCGCGACTCCGGCAGCGTGAACCGGCGGTTCTTCTCCGCTGCGAGCTGGATCAGGATGCCAGCCGAAGCACAGATGCCGTTGACGACGGTCTGCACCGGGGGGCGCATGAATCGCAGCAAGTCGTAGATCGCGAAGCCCGCGTCCGCTGATCCGCCTGGGGAGTTGATCATGACGGTGATCGGTTTCTTGGAGTCGCGCGCCTCCATCGCCAGGCAGCGGACGGTGGCGTCCTTCAGCATCCGATCGTTGACGGGGCCGCTGATGAGCAGCGTGCGCGAATCGAGCATCAATCGCTCGAGGTAGCCTGGTTGCGCGCCGCGGTCTTGCCCCTGCGGGCTGGGCTTCTCGTCTTCGTCGTCTTCGAGCCGGGTGCGGAGAGCGGGATCGCTAGGGTTGATCATCGGTCGTTGTCTGTAGGGGGGCGGGAGGCCCCGCTGACCCAAATCGGGTTTCGGAGCACAGCAGGTTGAGTGCGGCTCGACGTTCGTTGGCCTGTAGCCTATTTCGGCAGAAGGTGCAACGCCGCGTTGCGGCATAGGGGGGGCACGACTGCTGCGGAAAATGACGCACGCGCTTGCGTCGCGCGCGAGGCGTCGCTACCGTCCTGGCCCGTTGCGAGGCGATTGCCGCCCGCGACTCTCGCCCAGGGCCGCCGTCGGAGCCACCCGCTCTTCCGGCTGGATCCGTTCCGGGGCTCGAGACCGAATCCGACAGGGCACGGTTTCTCCGAGCACGGAAGGCGAGGCTGTCCGGATCTGGGATGGGTCCGGGCAGACGTCCCGCCAGGGGGTTCCTGGTGGTTGTGTTTCGAACAGGCTTGCCGACGAGGCAGTGTGCTTCCCGTCAATCCGAGCGATGGCTCCCGCAGGGCGGGGGTTCCCGTAGTTGGGTGAGCGGCACTTGAGCCGTCTCGCATCGCAGTAGCGCCGCTTGCGGCAACCGTGCGCGTCAACTGCGCGCAGCTTGGATGCACTCCATGAGCATCGAGAATGAGTTTGAAGGGGGCGGTGGATCCGCCCCGGATCAAGGCGGTGGACCCGATCGTCGTCGGTGGCGCGGCGGCAGGCGTCGTCGGCGTCGCCGTGGCGGTGGTGGAGGCGGCGGTGGTGGTGGTGGCTTCGGCGGCCAGCCGACCGGTGGCCCGCCGATGGACTTCGTGCCGGAGTCGCAGGGGCCGACCGAGGACGTGCTCGGCGTGCTCGAATACACCAAGGAAGGCAACGGTTGGTTGCGGCAGCGACGGAACCATTACTTGCCTGACTCGATCCCCGGTGGCGACACCTTCGTGCCGATGTCGTTGATTCGACAGCACCGACTGCAGGAAGGGTGCGAGATCGAGGGCCAGGGCGGGATCCCGACCCGAGGCCAGCAGCGGATGACGCTGGTCTCGATCGAGTCCGTCGATGGCTTGGCGCCAGAGGACGCGCGCGATCGGCCAAACTTCAAGGACCTCACGGTCATCGATCCGCAGCCGCAGTTCGTGCTGGCTCCGGGTGACGAAGACATCAGC
>SXPK01000263.1 GCA_005776365.1 Planctomycetia bacterium | reverse complement strand
GCGCTGGCTGGGCGCGCTGAGCGCAACGCATCCGCCCATCGATCAGCGCATCGAGCGCATCGCGCCCGGCTACATCGCCGCGAACACGAAAGGCCAAGGCGGCAACTTCCTCACGGCGCGCGAAGCTGAGCCACAAAGTGCAGCCGCAACATCAGAGAGTCCGCTCGGGCGCGCGAGCGCTGCGACGAGCCACCTGCATGTTTCGTCAGCCGCCGCAGTCCAACAGATCGGCGCAGTCAACGCCGCAGCCGTCGAGACCGCTCGCAGTCTGATTGCTGCGCTGCCGCCAGACCTCGTCGCTGCTGCACACGACCCAGAGCGGGTGGCTTCGGTTGCTCTCGCGCTCGCCGGACGCGAATCGCTCGCGGCGACCCCGCAAGCCATCCAGATGGCAGCATCGCTAGCCAAGACACCCGACCACCTCCTGCTGCCACTCGCAGAACTCTGCGCCCCGGCGATTGCCGCCCTCGACGCGAGCTTGCGCGCGACCCTGCTGCGCGACCTTCGAGCATCGGTGCACGCGGACGGCAAGACGACGCCATTCGAAGTCGCGCTCTTGTGCGTCATGCAGCGAACCGCCGAGCCGGATGCAGCGCGGCAATCCTCGGGCCGGATGCTGACGCTCGGCGCCGTGTTGTCCGAAATCGAGATCGTGCTGTCTTGGATGGCGCTGGCAGATCGCGTCGATCCTGCGGCCGCGTTCGCACGCAGCCAAGAAGCCCTTGTCGGCGCGCCCCCACTGCGACTGCGGTCGGAGATTGCAGCGATCGAGCCGCACGCCGAAACCGCGGTGATTCGGCTCGCACGACTCAGGCCGACGGACAAGCGAACGCTGCTGCGCGCGCTGGCGGACGTCGCCGCACACGACGGCAAGATCGCGCCCGAAGAAGGCGAGCTGCTCCGTGCCCTGGCGGCGTGCTGGGACTGCCCGATGCCGCCGCTTTGGGCCAGCGACCTCGCCGGCTGACCCGCGGCGTTCCAACTCGGGACGTCGCGCCATGACCCGTGTTCCAAGCGCGGCGTCATGGCCGAAAGACAGCTCGGGTCTCCATGTCCAACCGCGCCATGCTGCTCAGCTGCCTGATCGCCGCCCTCGCGGTCGGCGTCATCGTGGCGTCGGGCTTGCCGGCATGGGTCGCTGCGCTGCTCGTCCTTGCCTGCACTGCGGAAGGCGCATTGCGCATCCGCCGTCGATTCCACGACGCCGCGCAAGGAGCCGAGAGCAAGCTCGTCAACAGCATTCGCTGGCGCGAGGAACAGCTCGCCCACACCGCGCACGACATGCGCACACCCTTGTCAGCAATCGCGACGGCGCTCGAGATGCTGCGAGAGGGCGTCGCGTCGACGCCGACGGAGCAGTCGATGTTCCTCGATCAAGCGTCTGCCGCGTCGCGCCACATGGCCTTCTTGATCGACGACGTCGTCGACCTCGCCGCGATCGAAAGCAATCGTCTCAGGCTGCAGATGCGCGAGCACCGCGTCGAACAGTTGCTCACGGATGTCGAGAAGGTCATGGGGCTGACGGCGCAGTCTCAAGATGTCGCGCTCGTCATCGACGCCGCGCCGGTCGACGTCGCGGTCGTGACGGATCGCGGCAGGTTCATGCGGATCACCTTCAACCTCATCGCCAACGCGGTGAAGTTTTCGGGACCCGGATCGAAGGTGCGCGTGGCGGTCGAATGCGGCCGCTCCACCGTGCGTTTCGAAGTGCACGACCTTGGCCCGGGCGTCGAAGAATCGAGACGGGGAAGCCTGTTCACTCGATTCTCCGAAGCGGCCTCCGCTGGTGAAGGATCGGGGCTCGGCCTCTACGTCTGCAGCATGCTTGTTGCGTGCATGGGCGGGGCGATCGGTCATCACCCGGGAAGAGAGCGTGGCTCCGTGTTCTGGTTCTCGCTGCCGCGAGCCGAATGCGCACCAAGCCGGCTGACGGCCGGCGCCGCCATGGAGGACGCAACAGTGGCAACCAAGGTCGCAGCGCAACCGCTCGCGGAAGACCAGTCCGTTGTGCGCGCCGACTACGCCCCGGCATGATGCGCGCGTGCACCGCGCCCTCTGCCTGACCCTCGCCACGTCCTTCTCGCCAAGCGCCAGCTTCTGTGATTCGACTGTGCTCGCGCCGCAGGACCCGGCGGCTCCGCGCGCGACCAAACCGTTCACCAACCGGGCCAATACGTTTCGGATCGAAGTGCAAGCGGACTGGCGTCAGTTGGCGCCAGGCGAACTGCGATTGCTCGCCGCGAAGATCGCCGACCTGCCGCACGACGTGCGACAGAACTTGCCGGACAACTTCTACGCAGTCGGACCAGTCGATCGCTGGCTGCGCGGCGACTTCGACGGCGAGTACGTCTACGTCGTCGAACAAAGCGCCGAGTGGCATCTCGACGGCGACCTGAAGGCGCGGTTGCAGCAGATGTGGGACGAGAAGGGAGCTGACGACGGCCAACGCTACGAAACGCTGACGGCGGAACGCGGCAAGCTCGGCGCCGATGGCAACGATGCGGTGATCGTCGAACGCCGCATTCATCCCGCGCGCGGCCCCGCGTTGCGCAGCATCGACCTGCACGTCCCCACCGGCGGCCGCGAGATCACGTTGTGCCTGGTCGCCAAGGACGATGGCTTCGATGCGCGACGACCGGGCCTGATGGCGCGCGCCAACTCCCTGACGCTGGCTCGCAAGCAACGCGGCGAGGCAACTCTCTCGGATCGGCTGTGGACGCCGATCCTCGTGGGCGCGGGCGTCGGATTGGTCTTCCTCGTGCTCTACAAGAAGTCCCGTCGCCCGGCGGGCTGAACGCTCCAGCACCCTGCCCGACAGCCGAATCGAAGCTGGGAACGGGACCAATCTGCCACAAACACGCGCGGCGCCACGGCCGGTGCTGGCTAGGATTCGCCGCATACCCGCGGCCTGCCAGCCGCCATCGCAACGCAACGCATCTTGAAGACTCGTAGCACGACCAAGGTTCAACGCAGGTTCGACAAGCGTCTCTTCGAGGCCGGCCAGCAGTGTCTGAAGCGCCTCTACCTCGACTACCACGAGCCGGTCGAGGAGCAGGAGAGCGAGGGCCGACGCATCATGTCCGAAACCGGCAAGCAGCTCCTGCAGCTTGCCCGCGGCGCATTCGCGCGCGGCGTCGAGGTCGAAGGCAAGACCATCGATCAGGCCGCGGACAAGACCCAACAACTGATCGCTGCCGGCAGTGTGTTCGCCCTGTTTGGCGCAGCCTTCGTCGCCGACGGCTGCGAAGTCCGCACCGACATCCTCGTGCGGCAAAAGGACGGCAGCCTCGACATCTTCGAAGTGAAGTCCGGCACCAAGGTGAAGGGCCGGTATCTGACCGACCTCGCATTGCAGGCCATCGTCATCGAGCGGGCGGGCCACAAGGTGCACGGCGTCTACGTGCTCTATCTCGACAAGACCTACAAGCACACTGGCGGCACGGACTACTCGCCGAAGGGTCTCGTCAAGAGCGCCGACGTGACCGAACGCGTGCGCCGCATCCAGCCGCGCGTGGCCGAGCAGCTCGCCGCGTTCCAGCGCCAGACGAAGGATGACAGCGCGCTCGATCTGCCGACGGGCACCTTTTGCACCGCGCCGTTCCCGTGCCCGCACCTTGCGAACTGTTCGAAGCAGGAACCTGAGTTTCCGCTGCGCTCCTTCCCCGACCTGACGCGCGAGATCGAGCGCGAGCTGCACGAAGAGGGCATCGCGGATCTGATGCAGCTTGACGAAGCGCGACCTTCGCTGACGTTCCGGCAACGGCGCACGCTGCAGTGCATCAAGCAGAAGGAGACGATTCGCGAACCCTTCGTCAAGGAGGAGCTCCTGCACGTCGAGTTTCCTCTGCACTTCCTGTCGATCGCGACGACAACGGAGGCGCTACCCCGATTCGTCGGTCAGAAGCCATGGCAAGCGCTGCCGTATGCATGGGCCTGCGAAACGCTGACCGCTGGCGGCGCAGTCACGCAGAGTGGATTCGCGTATGCCGACAAGGACGACCCTCGCCCCGAGTTTGCGCAGTCGCTCGCCAAGCAGTTGGCCAGTGGCGGCATGCTCATCCTCTGGAACGCAGATTCTCTAGAATGCGTGCGCTCGCTGCTCGAGCCGCTGGCCGCTGACAAGCAGGCAATCCGCGTGATCTTGGCGCGGCCGCATCTCGACCTGCAGCGCCTGTTGGAATCCGGACTCTTCCATCCGAACTTGCTCGGCGAACGCGGGCTCGCCGCCACGGCGAAGGCGATCTGCGGCATCGACGCGCCAACGGAACAGGATGTGTTCGACGAGGACAGCGTCCTGCGCGCGATCCAGAAAGCCTCGACGCCGCGCACCCGCGCCGCGACGAAGGAGAAGATCGCTGCCGATCTGCGCTCCTACGCGCAATCGCAGGCCGCGATGCTGCTCGCGCTATGGCGCCTGCTCAGCGACAAGCAAGAAGCCGCGGCCGAGGCCGCCGCGAAACCCGCGAAGAAGACAGCAGGCCCGCGCAAGCAACTGCCACCGACGCCAGTCGAGGACTGATCCCGACTGGCTGCGCGATCTTGCGGCGGACTGGCCTCAAGTCGGCCCCGATGCCTGGCTCGCATTCAGCGTGCGCCCCGCATCAGGTCACTAGCCGCGGCGTGAGCGCTCACTGACGCCCTGCACCCACGGATGATCCTCGACAAGGACGATCACGGAGTAGGGATGGTCGGCGAACTGGTTCTCGCGCTCTTCGACACGGATGACGCCGCGCGTTCGCAGCTCATTGACGAGCGCACGCCGCTCGGGATGCACGAGGCTGCTGAAGTGCTGGCTCATTGCGCCCTTCAGGAAGGGCGACAGCCACACCTCGCGCGAACCATGTCGCGCCTGAGCCTTCACGATCAGGTCGAGACAGGTGTTGAGTTGCTCGTCGGTCGCATGTGGCACGCCAGGACCGTCGTTCTGCCACGTCACCGGGATGTGGCGCACGATCGCGGCTCTTGGGGCGCGCTGCCGATCGCCATTGCTGCGTTGCGGAGACTCATGGCCAGCGTCGGAGCGATCGGCTTCGCCCTCCCGCAAAGCAGCCGCGGCCTCGGGCGGCATGGCGTCGTGAAGCGCCGCTCCATTGCCTGCAGCATTGCCTGCTCCACTGCCTGCCCCATTACCTGCTCCATGAACGGCATCTTGAGTGTGCGCCGCGGGCGTCTCGACCTGCGGCATGAGGTCGAGCGCGCTCAAGAAGCGCTCCGCGCCAACGCGCAACCGCAAGTCGCCGCTCGTTGCGTCAGGAATGCCGACCATGCGCAGCCCACGATTCTCTTCGAGCACCTGGCGCGCAATCGGGATGAAGTCACGGTCGCCGGCGACGATCACCACGGTTTCGATGTCCGCGCGGCGGAAGATCACGCGACAGACGTCGACGGCGAGCTGCACATCCGAAGAACTCTTGCCGCTCGGTGACACGAGCACGTACTGCGGATCGAAGCCCATCAGCGCAAGGTCGTGCGCAACCTCCATGCCCGGATAGGAATCGAAGGTCGCATAGCTGCGGCCCAGCACCATCTGCATGCCTTCACTGCGAAGCCGCGCCTTCAGGTTCTCCAACATCGTCAGCGCGACGTCGCGCGTGCGCTGACCATGGAACTCCTGGCGGTTCTTGAGCGAGGCGAACAGATTCTCGAAGTCGACGAAGACGGCGGCATTCATCGGCAGGGATCGCAGCAAGGAGGGGTGAGGAACGGGGACGGCTCAGGCGGTCGGCGTCGTCGAGCTGGGCTCGACCGGCAGACGGATCTCGCCCGCCGGTGGCGAGGGCTGGAGTTCGACGCCGTCCTCGGAGTCGTCAGCCAGATAGGTGTAGCCGGAGAGGCCTTCCTCGTAGCGCTTCATCAGGAGCCCGGACTCCTTCACGTTGATGCGACCGGTGCGCACGGCGACCTCGAGGCGGCTACGGATGCGGCGAACGAGATCCTGTTTCTCGTACTGCACATAGGTGAGCACTTCGGCGACCGTGTCGCCTTCGATCACGCGCTCGACGCGGTAACCATGATCCTGGTCCATCGACAGGTGCACGGCGTTCGTGTCGCCGAACAAGTTGTGCAGATCGCCGAGGATCTCCTGGTAGGCCCCGAGCAAGAACATCGCGACGTAGTACGGCTTGCCTGGCTGCACGGCGTGCACTTCGAGCACGCTCTTCACGTCGCGCAGATCGATGAAGCGATCGACCTTGCCGTCGCTGTCGCACGTCAGGTCCGCGAGGATGGCGCGGCGCGTCGGCCGCTCGTTGAGCCGGTGGATCGGCATCGTCGGGAACAGCTGCTTCACCGCCCAATGGTCGGGCGCCGACTGGAACACCGAGAAGTTGCAGTAGTAGGTGTCCGCAAGCGCGCGCTCGAGCCCGCTCAACTCTTCTGGCACGTAGTCGAGCGTGCGCACGATCGAGTTGATCCGGTCGCAGATCACCCAGAACAGGTTCTCCGCCACCGCACGACCCTTCAGATCGAGGTAACCGAGATTGAAGAGGCTGATCGCCTCCTCCTTCAGTTGCAGCGCGTCGTGGTAGCTCTCCTGGAAGTTCTTCTGCGAGAGGTCCTTCAGGATCTGCACCATGTTGGCGATGGTGCCTTCTTCGACGCGGTCCGCACCTTCCGGGACATCGACGCGCATCTGGCTCACACCCAGCACGTCGAACACGAGGATCGAGTGGTGCGCCGACAGCGCGCGACCCGACTCACTGACGATGTCAGGGTGCGCAATGCCCTTCTCGTCACACGCCTGCTGGATCGCGAACACGACGTCGTTCGCGTATTCCTGCAGCGAGTAGTTGGCCGAGCTGTGGAAGTTGGTCTGGGAACCGTCGTAGTCGACCGCGAGCCCGCCGCCGACGTCGAGGAACTTGAGCCCCGCGCCGAGGTCGTGCAGCTCGGTGTAGATTCGCGTCGACTCCTTGAGTGCGTCCTTGATGGCGCGAATCGCGGTGATCTGGCTGCCGATGTGGAAGTGCAGCAGCTCGAGACAGTCCAGCATGTCGAGCTGCCGCAGGCGTTCTGCACCCTGCACGATCTCGCCCGCCGTGAGGCCGAACTTGGACTTCTCACCGCCTGACTCCTGCCACTTGCCGGCGCCGCGGCTCGCGAGCTTTGCGCGCACGCCGATATGCGGGCGCATTTCGAGTCGCTTGCTGACCTTCAGCACGAGGTCCAGCTCCTCGTAGCGGTCGACCACGATGATGCAGTGCATGCCCATCTTCTGGGCGAGCAGCGCGGTCTCGATGTACTTGCTGTCCTTGTAGCCATTGCAGATGACGAGCCCATCCGGGTTCGTCATGTGCGCAAGCACGACGAGCAGTTCGGGCTTGCTGCCTGCCTCGAGGCCGAGCGAGGTGTCGCGGCCAAACTCAACGAGCTCTTCGACGACGTCGCGCTGTTGGTTGACCTTGATCGGGAACACGGGCCGATAGCGTCCGCGGTAGCCGCATTCTGAGATCGCTTTTTGAAACGTGCCTGCCAGCGCGCGAACACGCAGCTCGAGGATGTCGGACACGCGCAGCAGGATCGGCAACTCGATGTCCCGGCTCCGCAGGTCCTCGACCACTTCGGGGAGCGAGAACTTGGGCCCGTTGGGTCCGTGCGGCTGCACCATCAGTTCGCCGCGATCATTGATGCCAAACCATCCGCTGCCCCACGCCGACAGTTGGTACAGCTCAGCGCTGTCGCGAATGGTCCAGGCGCGAAGTTCGTTTTGCGACATGCTCAACGGCGGCGGCTCCTCGAATGCTGCAAGGCGGCGATGCAAGACCGTGAACGCGGCGCAAGAGCAGGATGCGGCGCGTGCGGTCCAGGACGCGGATTGAACACCAACTCGCCAGGATTCCCAGGGGGTCGGGGCCTCGTTTTGCACCGGCTTCGATGCTCGATCGCGCATCGCGAACCACTTTGGCTCGCGCCATGACGACGAAGTCCCCGCTGCGAAGGAGGTGCGAGGCCTCGACGCGCCCGCTAACCTGCGGCAGTGAGCAGCAACCCCTCGAAACCGCACCGTTCCCTACGTGATCAGGATCCCGAAGTGGCCGACCTCCTCGCCAAGGAGGATCTTCGCCAAGCGTCGACGCTGACGTTGATCGCGTCCGAGAATCATTGCTCGTCGGCGGTGCGGGAGGCGTGCAGCAGCCGCATCACCGACAAATACGCCGAGGGCTATCCGGGCAAG
>SXPK01000262.1 GCA_005776365.1 Planctomycetia bacterium | reverse complement strand
GCCAGGTCGTCATCGACCCGCCGGACGTGAAAGGCCGCGAGGCGATCCTCAAGGTGCACGCGCGCAAGGTTCGCATGGCCGCCAACGTGGACCTCGTGCGCATCGCCAAGGCCACCCCGGGTTTCTCGGGCGCAGAACTAGCCGCCGTGATCAACGAAGCCGCGATTCTCGCGGCGATGAAGAACGAGGATGCCGTCGGCATGAGCGATCTCGAAGAAGCGCGCGACCGCGTGCGCTGGGGTCGCGAGAAAAAGAGTCGCGCCATCGAGGAGAAGGACCGCAAGGTCACGGCCTACCACGAAGCCGGCCACGCGATCGTCTCGGTCAAGACGCCGGACCAGGACCCAGTGCACAAGGTCACAATCGTCAGCCGCGGCCGGGCGCTCGGCGCGACGTTGTCGCTGCCGGAGCGAGACGACTACAACCACTGGCGAAGGAAGTTGCTCGGCCGCATCGCCGTCTGCTTCGGCGGCCGCATCGCCGAAGAAATCGTCTTCGGCGACGTGTCGGCTGGCGCGCAGAACGACATCGAACAAGCGACCAACCTTGCCAAGGTCATGGTCTGCGAACTCGGCATGAGCCCCGCGGTCGGACCGATCAAGTACACGAACGACGACCAGAATCCGTTCCTGGGGCGCGAATTCCACATGGCATCGGACCTGTCGCAGAAGACCCTCGAACTGGTCAACGACGAAGTCCGCCGGATCATCGCGGAACAGTATGAAGCGGCCAGAAAGCTGCTCGCCGAGCATCGCGAACCCCTGGACCGCCTCGCCGAGGCGCTGCTGAAGCACGAGACCTTGAACGGCGACGAGGTCGGCGCCGTGCTGCGTGGCGACAACGTCGAGGACTACCGCGCGGCACAAGAACGCCTTGCCGCCGCCGAACCTGCGCGTCGCGCAGCCATCGAATCGCCGCCGATCCCGGCCGCCGCGCCGCAATCACCGAACCCGGACGTCGGACTCTCGGGCGCCTGACGCCCTCTCGATCCAAAGGAGAGACAAGCCGAGAGTCCGCTGTGGCGCGGCCGCCGCGCCGCCGATATCAAAAACCCACGCACGATGGGCGATTTCGCGGCAATGTCGAAGATGGCGGTCGAGGTGGCGGTGTTCGCCACCTTGATCTACGTCGTGCTTCGGTTCGTGCGGCGGACGCGCGGCACCAACGTGCTGCGTGGGCTGCTGTATCTCGGCATCGGCAGCGTGATCACGTTCGTGCTGCTGATCCAGGCGATGGGACTCACACGCCTGAGCCAACTGTTCGAGTTCGTCGCCCAGTCGGTCGTCATCGCGCTGATCGTCGTGTTCCACCAGGAGATCCGCCGCGCGATCGTGCACGTCGGCGAGTCGCAGATCTTCGCTCCGTTCTTCCGCAAGGAAGTGAAGGTCGTGCAACGCATCGCGCGCGCGGCCGAGAACATGAGCAAGGTCAAGATGGGCGCGTTGATCGCGATCGAGCGCGACGCTTCGCTGCAGTCATTCGCCGACACCGGCACGCCGCTCGACGCGGAGTTGACGCCGATGCTGCTCGAGTCGCTCTTCTACCCCAAGAGCACTTTGCACGATGGCGCCGTCATCGTGCGCGACAACCGCATCGTCGCCGCGGCCTGCCTCTTGCCGTTGTCCCAGAACCCGGACGTCGACAAGCGACTCGGAACGCGCCACCGCGCCGCGCTCGGACTGGCCGAGGAAACCGACGCCTTGCTCATCGTCGTCTCCGAGGAGACGGGCGCAGTCTCGACCGCGGCCGGCGGCAAGCTGGACTACAACCTGACCAAGGAGCAACTCGAGCGTCGCATCGACGAGATGCTGCGTGCGAGCAAGCGCCAGCGCCGAGCCACCACCGAGAAGCGCACGATTGGCTCCGCCCTGAAGGCCCTCGCTGCGGACCCAGTGCGCAAGCTCACCGCGGTCGCGCTCGGCGCGTTGCTTTGGCTCGTCCTCGACCGCCGCATCACGTCCACCTACGAGGCGACGATGGAGCTCGGCGTCGTTGGCATCGGCCAGCCGCTGCCACAGCACTCACTGCGCGACGAGCTCTACGTCAACATCCCGACTGATGCCGTAACCGTCACGCGTTTCGTCGACATGAGCACGGGGGAACCGACCGGGAGCGTGAAGTTCTCCTTCACCGGGCCCAAGACCGAGATCGAGCAACTGGCCAGCGACAACTTGAAGGTCGAGGTCCGTCTGCCCAAGGTCGAGTGGGACAAGGTCGACAGCGCCGACTTCGCGATCGCCGACGTGCAGTTCACGCATCGCTCGCTGCAAGACCGCAAGGTTCAGGCGACGATGTCGCCGCAGCGGGTCCGCTTCGAGATCGTGCGAATGAAGGCGTCGACGCTGCAACTCGGAGCCGACCAGGTCGAACTGATGTTTGGCGGCGACGAACGTCTCAAGGCCCGCCTGCGCGAGGAATCGTTCGAGTTCACGCCGCGGTCCGTCGAACTGGTCGGCCCGCTGCGCGCCTTTGACCAACTCGCGGCGCGAAAGGGCGAGCCTCCGTTCTTGGCCCAGATCGCGGCAGCATCCAGCGCACGACAGGCCACCGGTTCCGTGACCTTGCAGAAGCAGTTCGCCGATCTGGGCCTGACGCTGCGCGAGGACTGCCGAGTGACTGTGCAACTGCGCCCGGAGATGCAGGTCTACACCCTGGAGCTGCCCATCTTGGTGGACGACAAGGCGCTGCCCGAGGCCATGCAGAAGCGCTATCAGCCCGACGCGGCCACCAAGTCGGTCCGCATCAAGGCCGGCGGCGCGCTGTTGTCCAAGCTGGTCGGGTTCGAGCCAGAGCCCCGAGCCGAGTGGGCCCGCGACAACCTCCGACTCGTTGTCTGGCTGCAGCCGCGCGAACCGGGTTCGCCCTATCCAGAGAAGGTCACCGAGGTCGCGCGGCTCTATGTCGGCGGCGCCGTGCGTGAATCGGATGCCGCACAGGACTACGGCCTCGATGAACTCGTGACGGTAGAACTTTCGCAGAAGCTATGAGCGAGACGTTCGAGGCCCCCAAGTTCGGAACCGATGGCCTTCGCGGACGCGCGGGCGAAGCGCCGCTCGACCCCGAGACCATGCGGCGCGTCGGCGCGTCGCTCGGCGTGTTGCTGCAGAAATACGGGGTCGACCCGATCCGCGTGGTTTGCGGCAATGACGGCCGCGAGTCAGCGCCGTGGATCCTGGATGCGCTCGCGCAAGGACTCGTCGCCGCCGAAGTCGCGGTCACCGACGTCGGTCTGTGCACCACGCCGGCGCTCGCATTCCTGGCGCGCACCCAGCCGTTCGCGGCTGGAATCATGATCAGCGCTTCGCACAACCCGTCGCACGACAACGGCATCAAGATCTTCGCGCACGACG
The DNA here is from genome assembly GCA_005776365.1 of Planctomycetia bacterium. GTDB lineage: Bacteria > Planctomycetota > UBA1135 > UBA1135 > UBA2386 > SXPK01. The sequence goes on along the minus strand of SXPK01000262.1, from coordinate 10,700 downwards.
GCAAGAAGCTCGCGGACGCCGACGAGCGCGAGCTCGAGAACCTCTGCGTGTCGCTCCGCCCCGAGAAGAACGCCTCGCCTCGCCTGCGCCCCCGCCCCGAGTTGCTGCGCGCTTACGAGGACCAGTTCGCCGAAACCTACCCTGACCTCGACTTGTCCGGTTTCAAGCTCTGCGTCGACGCAGCCCATGGCGGCGGTTCGGAGCTAGCGCCGGCAGTATTGCGCGCTTTTGGCGCAGAAGTGATCGAGGTTGCCTGCGAACCCGACGGCTTCAACATCAACGAAGGCGTCGGCGCCTTGCACCCCGACCACGTGCGCAAGTCGGTCCTCGAAAACGGCGCCCACCTCGGCATCTGCCTCGACGGCGATGGCGACCGCGGGATCTTCGTCGACGAGACGGGAGAGATCCGCGATGGTGACGATCAGCTCTGTCTATTCGCATTGCACATGCAGCGAACCGGACAACTGCCGCACGCAACCATCGCGGCAACGGTGATGAGCAACCTCGGCCTGCACCGCGCCCTGCAAAAGCACGGCATCCTGGTGCACGTGACCCCGGTCGGCGACCGCAACGTAGTCGCTGCAATGCGTGAACGAGGGTTGGCGCTGGGCGGCGAGCAGTCCGGACACATGCTCTTCGCGGGCGACGGCCACCTCACGGGCGACGGCCTGTTCACGGCGCTGCGCTTGCTGTCGCTGCCCTTTGCTCGAGCAGGCGGATTCGCGAAGGCATTCGCATCGTTCCGCCGCTTTCCGCAGAAGCTCGTGAACGTGCCGGTGCGCCAGAAGCCGACGTTGGAAACCGTGCCGGCGATCGCCGCTCGCGCCGCCGCGATCGAGAAGGAGCTGGGCCAAGACGGTCGCCTGCTGCTGCGCTATTCGGGCACCGAGCCGCTTTGCCGCGTGATGATCGAAGCAGCCGACGGCGAAGTGGTCGAACGACTCTGCGCGGATCTCGCGGCGCTCGTGCAGAAGGAACTCGGCTAGTGACCACGGCCACGCGCGCGGCGGCCCTCGCGATCCTGGGCGGCAATCCAGACGGTGGGTCGGCTTTCTCGGTAGCGGTATTGGCCGACGACACCGTCACGAGCCTGACGGCGCCGACGACGGCCCGCGTCGATCTCGCCGAACTGACGCGGCGAGCCCTCGCGGAGCGCGGCCTGTCAGCATCCGACGTGACCGAGATTCGCGTCGATCGCGGCCCCGGTTCCTACATCGGGCTCCGCGTCGCCGTGACCTTCGCGCGTTGTCTGGCCGCGTTCTCCGGGTGCCGACTGCTCGCCGCGGACAGCCTCGCTGCAGCAGCCTGCGCCGCACTGCGCGCAGATGCGGGGCTTTTGGGACGGCGAGTCTGCGTGTTGCTCGACGGCAGGCGGGGACGTTCGCAGTTCGCGGCATTCCAAATCGCGCCGGACGGAAGGATCGGGCTCCAGTCGGAGCCGGCCTTGCTGGATGACGCCGCCGCAGCTTTGTCCATTTTGCCTGGCGACACCGTGTTCGCCGACGCCGCGCTGGCCTTGCGCTGGCAGCAGGAACGCAATCTCGCGCTGATGCCGATCCCCGTGGTCGACGCGGCGACGCTATTCGACCCGCGCCTGCCACTCGCGCCGGCGTCGCTGCTGGAACTGGAACCTCGCTACCTCGCTGGTTCCTACGTTGGCTGAGCCAGCTTGCCGAAAATGCCAAGGATCGCGTCGAAACCGCGGTTCTTCGCCAATCCACGAGTCATGCAGGACCAAAGAAAACGGCCCGCAGAGCGGGCCGTCATCTCGACGTCGACCGCGGGAGGCGGCCAACGACTGGCTTCACGCGCGGATCACAGATCCTGCGGGCGGAGCGTCTTGCGCTTGTTGCCGGTCGCGCGCGTCTCTGCCGTCATGATCATCGTGCGGACGGCCTTGTCCAGCGCGGGGTAGAAGTCCGAGGACACGTTGCACTTCTTGACCGCGGCCTTGGTGCGCGACTTGGAGATGATGAGGTCGCCGGTGGGCGCCTTCTTGGTGGTCTTCTTTGCAGCCATTGGATGACTCTCAGTTACTGGTTTCTGACCGGACAGCGCGGAAACAACCCGCGTCTGAATGGTGCGAGAGTTTGACGACCGCCAGCGGAGTGTCAACTGAATTCTGCGTCGAAAGTGGCTCTGGAAGGCCGTTCTCGACGTTTTCGCCGGTTGCGCACTACGACCCGCCCATGCCGCGATGGTCCATTGCGATGCCAGCAGCGGTAGTCCTCACGCTTCCAACCTGCGTCAGAAACGGCCAGAATCGGCATTCGGACGCATTCTGGTAATGAGCTGGCGACGCATCACGATCTTGGGAGCTGCGATCCTCGTAGCCTTGCTGACGGGCACTTGGTTCGTCTTGCAGCGCACGGGAGCCACGACCGGCCTCGTGCGCAGCTTTCTCGAAAGCCTGCTGCAGGCGCAGTTTCGCCTCGAAAGCGCGACGCTCGACCCCTTTGGCGGCAGCATTCGCATCGAAGACATCGCCGTCGCCGACCCAGCGCGCAACGACGCCAATCTCGTCGCGGCAGATTCGATTGAGATCGCGGTCGCGGCCGACCCGCTCGGCAACGTGCTCGGACTGCACGAAATCGCGATCGAAGGGCTGCGCGTCGACGTCGACCTCACGGCGGGAAAGACCCCCAACCTGAGCCAGATCCTGCGCGAACAGCGTCAGGCTTCGGGCTTCGACGAGGGCATCGGCGAGGTGACGCCAGCGCGCGTGAGCCGCGGTAGTGCGCGCATTCGCGTCGATGACCAAGTCCCCGCGCTCGTGTTCGACGACATCGAGCTGTCGCTGCAGCGCACGCCCGGCGACGACGGAGCAGCCGATCCCCGCCATGGCGCGCTGCGTGGTCGCGCTCGCTTCGCCAACCTCGGGGTCGAGGTCGAGATTCAGGGCGACATCGACCTCGTCAACAAGCGGTGCCGGCTGCAAGCGCGCGTGGCGAACCACACGGTCGATGCCGCGTTCGTGCGGCGCCTGCTGCCGCTGTTGCGCACCGAGTTGCGGGACGACGTGGCGTCGGGCAAGGTCGAAGAACTGCTGCTGCAGCTCGACCTGCCGCTCGAAGATGCGTCGTCAGTAGTCGCGACCGCGTCGTTCGCGTTTGCCGACGTGACCTGCTCGATCCCGCAGGTTCCCGTGCCGCTGCGCAGCGCGGTCGTGCGCGGCGTCGTCAGCACGAAAGACGGCGGCACCGCGCAGTTCACCGGCGAGCGAGTGCTGCCGACTGGCTCCACCGAGGTCGCGGCGCGGATCACGGACTTCTTCACGGAACCAAGCTTCGATGTGCGCGGAAACGGCCGCGGCGTGCAGATCGACGACACGGTGCTCTCGGCACTGAGCACCTTTCCTGCGGGCAAGAGCATCGTCGAGGGACTGCGCCCGACTGCGGGCAGCGCGGACTTCGATCTCTACCTCCGTTCGCCGGGACAGGAGGACGAACTCGTCGATCTCGACGTGCAGTTGAAAGACGTCGATCTGTCCTATCGCGGATTCGGCCCCGCCGACAAACGCGCCTCGTTCCCGCTGCCGGTCGTCAAAGCGCAAGGCCGCGTGCATCTGCGCGACGACGTCGTCAGCATCGAAGACGTCGTGGCCCAGATCGCCCCCGAGGCTGGAGGCGGCGAAGTGACCATCACCGGCCGCGTCGACCCGAGCCACGCAGGCCCCGAACAGGTGAGTCTCGATCTGCAGGCCGCGCGCATCCAGTTCACACCGGCGTTGCGCGCAGCGCTCGCCGACCTCGTTCGCGATCAGGGCGCGCTCTACGACCAGTTCTCGCCCGAAGGCTCGGCATCGGTGAGCCTGCGGCTCCGCCCGACGCCCGGTGAAGCAAGCACTTGGCAGGTCCTCGTCTCGCCGCTCGGCGCCAAGGCTCGCTGGTCGGGTTTCCCACTGTCGCTCGACAACGTCAGCGGCACGATCCTGGCGCGTTCGGAGGGTCTGGAGATCGACCTCGATGCCGACTACGCAGGCGGCACGGCCAAGCTGCGCGGGAAGTTGATGTCGCCGCTCGACCAGCCTTCATCACTCACGACCGGAAGCATCGACCTCCGAGTCGAAGGGACCGACATCCCGCTCGACGAACGGCTGCGTGCCGCGGTCACCACGCTCGCGCCGAAACTCGACGCGGTCTGGACCGAACTCTCCCCCTCCGGCCGCGCCGACACCTTGCTGCACGTGCGCCGCGACCGCGCCGACGAGGAGATGCGCTACGACCTCACGCTCGACCTCGAAAGCGGCCACGCGCTGCCGAGCTCCTTCCCGCTGCCAGTGACGAATGCGCACGGCCAGGTGTTCGTACATGGCGTCGGCGAGGAGATCGAAGTGCAGGTCGACGCAATCCGCGGGCTGCTGCAAGAGAACGGCGATACGCCAGCCGAACTCGCCGTCATCGGCACGCTGCGCACAGGCAAGGACGGCTACACCGAGGACCTGACCGCGGTCGTGCGGGGCCTCCTGCTGGACCAGCAGCTCGGCGCCACGCTCGAACGCACCGGCGCGGTCAGCGAAGGCACGTGGGACGTGCTGCGTCCGTCTGGTCGGGTCGATCTCGTGCTGCGCCAGTCGACCACAGAAGGAGCAACGGCCCGCCGCTACGACGTGCTGATGCGCGGCGTTCGTTCGGACGCCGAGTTGTTGCCGATGCCCGCCGTCGACGTCGCGGGCGAACTGCAGGTCGAGGGCGGCGCACTACGGTTCTCGGACCTTCGCGCCCACATGGGCACGGCAGTCGTGACTTGCAGCAACGGCTACGTCGGGCCTTCCAGCCAAGCGGGCCGCAACGAAGTCGCCTTTCGGGTCTACGCGCCGAACTTCCCGCTCGACCATACTTTTGCGCGGCTCTTTGTCGGCCCGATGAAGCAGAGCGTGCTGGAGCGCCAATTCCGCGGCGCGCTCGACATCGACGGCCTCAGCCTGCGCTTCTTGCTGCCGCAGGACGGATCCGACCAACCGATCGAGACCGTGCTCGAAGGCTCCATCCGCGCGCTCGATGTCGAGATGCTGATGGGCACGCGCCTGCAGCAGGTGAATGGCAACATCGAGATCCGCGACAGCCGAGTGACCGTCGATGGCGGCACGATCGAAGGCGCGTTCACCAACGGGTCCTTGGCGCTGTTCGGCCACCCGCTCACGGCGGCGGCGGCAAGGTTCTCGATCCAGCCCGACCGCTTCACCCTGCGCGACCTATCCATGTCGCTGCACGGCGGCCGCGTCACCGGACGCGTTGCAGACGGCGACGCGCTGGCTTACGCGTTCGGCGACGAGACCGGCAAGCGCCTTGGCACGCTCTCGGCTGACCTGTCGTTCCAGGGCATCTCTGTGCGCGACTTCCTCGTGCAGTGCGGGCTCGTCAAGACTCCCTACCACGGGACCGCGCAGGGACGGATCCAACTCGAGCGACTCTATGGCTTCGACTTCGTCGACATGCAGGGCCACGGCGAACTCGCAGTCGTCGACGGCAACTTGGGAGCGGTGCCGCTGTTCACCGCGATCTATGCGCTGATGTCTGAGAACAGTCGCCCTCGTTTCGAGAACCTCGCCGCGAAGTTCGACGTCCGCGATCGCATGATGCGAATCACGGACCTGTCGCTCGCCTCGCCGCTCGTCACGCTCCGTGGCGGCGGCGACCTGAGCATGGAGGGCTACGCAAACGTCACCGTGACCACCGACGCCTTCCTCGGCGGCGCCGCCGACATGTTGTTGCTGCCGCCCGTGCTGCAGATGATCACGTCGAACCTCGTGCGCTTCCATTTGTTCGGCCACTTGCGCGACTTGCAGGCGGAGCAACGCTGGGTCGGCCAGATGGATCCTCGCCGCGAGCCGATCCGCCCGGTGCCGCCGCGCCTCGATCGCCCCGTGCGCCCGGATTTCTGATTCACTCGATGCCCACCACCCACGCAGTCATCATGGCCGGCGGCTCCGGCACACGATTCTGGCCCGCCAGCCGCAAGAAGCGCCCCAAGCAGTTCCTCCCACTCGCTGACGGAACGTCGCTGCTCGAAGCCAGCGTGCGCCGCCTGGCCGGCATCTGCTCCCCGGATCGGATTTGGATCGTCACCAATCCCGTTCAGGCCCGCGCGCTTCCCAAGGTGATGCCGGACTTCCCGCGCGAGCAGATCCTCGTCGAGCCCGAGGCGCGTGACACCGCGCCGTGCGTCGCGCTGGCGACCGCTGCCATCGCCGCCAAGGACCACGATGCCACGATGATCCTGTTGCCTGCGGATCACCTCATCACGCCGGTCGATGCGTTCACAGTGATGTTGCAACGCGCCGTGGCAATCGCGAGCGACGACAAGACGCTCGTGACCTTCGGCGTCGTGCCAGACCACCCCTCGACGGCCTATGGCTACATCGAGTGCGGCGAACGACTCGATGCCGCGCAACCTGAAGCAAAGAAGGCCTTGCGATTTCGCGAGAAGCCGGATCTTGCGACCGCCGAGCACTTCGTCCGCAGCGGCGACTTCCTCTGGAACAGCGGCATCTTCGTCTGGTCGGTGCCCGCGATCCGCGCGGCGATGGCACACGGCAATCCAGAACTCGGCGCAGCCGCGAGCGCGATGTTGACCGCGATGCAGCAGAACAAGAAGAGCGCGGTCACGAGGGCGTTCCGGCGCGCGCCGAAGACCTCGATCGACTACGCCGTGATGGAGAAGGCCCAGCATGTCGCGGTCGTGCGGGCGAACGTGCGATGGGACGACGTGGGCAGTTTTCCGGCGCTGACTGCGGTCGGGCAAACCGATGCAGCGCGCAACACCTCCGTTCTGCGCGGCGGCGCGCGCAGCGTCGCGTGCGAGAGCGAAGGCAACATCGTCTACGCGGAAGGCAAACGCACCGTAGCGCTCTTTGGCGTCAAGGACCTCGTCGTCGTCGCGGTCGGCGACGCTGTCATGGTCTGCCCCAAGGCCCGCGCCGGCGATCTCAAGGTGCTGGTGTCGCGCATCGAGCACGAGGGCTTGCACGATCTGCTGTGAGCGGCGCTGCAGAAAAACGCATTCTTGCCGTCGACTTCGGCGAACGACGCACCGGCCTCGCGGCGACGGATTGGACCGGCAGCCTGTGCCTGCCGCTGCCGCGCATCGACGAGGGCGATGCCACCAAACTGTGCGCGGCGATCGCAGCGCTGGTCCGCGAACGCGACACGCAGCGTGTGGTGCTTGGCATGCCGCTGCTGCACGACGGCGTCGCGGGCCAGCGCGCGCAGCGCACGCAGCAGTTTCAGTCCATGCTCGAAGTCGCCGTCGCGCCGGTCCCGGTGTCCACCGTCGACGAAAGCCATTCGACCGACGAGGCACACGAGCGCATGAAGGACCTCGGCATGAAGGCATCGCGACGCAAGGCATTCGCCGACAGCATCGCGGCGCTCGTGATCCTCGAGCGCTGGCGCGCGCTCTGTCGCTGACTACAGCGCGCGAAAGGTCAGGCCCGCGCCGAACCAGCGCGACGCCGCGCCAATGCAAACCAGACCGTCAGCGAGCCGGCGAGCAGCAGCAGCCCAGGCTCCGGACCTCCGATCGAGGTCAACGGAATCTCCGTCGCGCTCTTTGGCGAAGGCGACGCGGCGTCCGACGTCGGAATGGTGATCGACGTCGACAACGCGGCAGGAAGTGCCGCTGCGTGCACACGCGCCGATGCCAACGAAGCATCGGCCACGCGTGGTTGCGCGGACAGCGGCGCATCGCTGACTGCTTGTCCCAGGAGATGGGAACAGAGCAGCAGCACGCCGAAGCATGGTGCGAGAGACAAGGGAGCCTCCGGGAGAAGGGCTTTGAACTCGCGGGCTGGGACGGGGAACGGGGTAGCCCGCGAGGGCGCGCAAGCTAGCAATCTCTACGCGCTGCATGCAAGCGAAGGCTCGGCGCATTGAACCTGCCGACAAAAACCTGACCTGCGGCGACAACCCTCGCACCGAAGGACTCGCTCCGGTGCCGCAGAATCGCTTTGCGCCGCGACGAACATGCTCTGAGTTTTTGCGTGCGCGCGTCCATTGCCGGACTAGTGTTCTCGCGCCTGGTCCCCGGGCGGCCGCCGGCAGCTTCGCGTTGCGGGAGGAAAGTCCGGGCTCCCAAGGGCAAGGTGGCGGGTAACGCCCGCCGTCCGCAAGGACAGGGAAAGTGCCACAGAGATCAAACCGCCGGACGGCTGGCAACAGCGACGGCAAGGGTGAAACGGCGAGGTAAGAGCTCACCGCGTCCCGGCAGACTGGGCCGGCACGGCAAACCCCACCTGGAGGAAGACCGAGTAGGAGGATCGCGCTGCCCGCGCCTAGATCCTCGGGTAGGTCGTTTGCGGGCGTCTGCGAAGACGCTCCTAGAGAAATGGCCGCCGCCGCCTTCGGGCGGACAGCAGAACCCGGCTTACGGGGACCAGGCTCTTTTCATTCCGGCGCGCGGCGACGAGCGCACTCAGCCGAACTTCGGCGCGTGCGAACGGATGCCGCGCGCCTTGCCGGCCGCGCGCAGCAGCAACTGTCGCAGCGCGTCCTTCTTGAGCTTTGCGCCCGGATCCGCCGCAAGGTAGCCGCGCACGAATCGAACCGCAAAACGCAGCGGCACTTCGCCAGGATAGGACGATGCGAGCCCCGCGAGGTCCTTCGTGCGCCAGCGTTCGAAGCGCCAGCGCGGACGGAAGACGCGCTCGACGTCGAGGAACGCAACCGCGCCACCGATGGCGTCGGCGACGATGTGGTTCCAGTAGAGATCGCGGTAGACGAGGCCAGCGCGGTGCAGCGCTGCGACTCTGGGTGCGACCTCGCGCACGGCGAAGTCGCACAGCTTGCGCACCGACTCCTGACCTTCTTTCTGCGCCTCTTGCGCCCAGGCGTCGAAAGTCCGCCCGGCCAACGCTCGCGTCAACAACCCGGTCCAACGACCGATCCGCAAGAAGCCCAGCGGCGTCGGCGTCGCCAACCCGAGGCGTGGCAACTCATGCAACCAACGCCATTCGGCTTCGGCGTCGAGCGGCCGCTTGCTCCGCAACTTCGCGAACGCGACCTCGCCGTCGACCTCGAGCATGCGCGTGATGCGGCGCGGCGTGCAACGAACCGTGACGCCGATCGCGCCATCGCGCGCTGCGAGCAGTGCTTGCGTGTAGGCCGCTGCCGACGGCGCGCCCTTGTTGCTGGCCTGCATGGGGTTGGATACCTTTCCCCCCCCCGAAGTCGGGGCGCAAGCCCCGCATCCAAGTCGGCATGAACCACTCCAAAGTCCCCACCGAAGAGAATCCCTTCGAGGCCATGCACGCCCGGTTCGACCTGGCGGCCGGCAAGCTGGGACTCGAGCCAGGGCTCTACCAGATCCTCAGGACCCCAGACCGCGAAATCACCGTCGCCATTCCCGTGGTCATGGACGACGGGTCGCTGCAGGTGTTCACCGGCTACCGCGTCCAGCACAGCCTCGCCCGCGGCCCGGCCAAAGGCGGCATCCGCTACGCGCCGAGCGTCGAGATCGACGAGGTGCGCGCGCTGGCCGCCTGGATGACCTGGAAGTGCGCCGTCGTGAACGTCCCGTTCGGCGGCGGCAAGGGCGGCATCATCTGCGACCCGCAGGTCTTGTCGAAGCGCGAACTCGAGTCGCTCACCCGCCGCTATGTCGCGCGCATCATGGACATCATCGGCCCCGATCGGGACATCCCGGCACCGGACATGGGCACCGACGGCAACGTCATGGCGTGGTTCATGGACACCTACTCGGTCTCGCACGGGCAGTTCCTGCCGGCGGTCGTGACCGGCAAGCCAATCGGACTTGGCGGCTCCTTGGGCCGCATCGAAGCGACTGGCCGCGGCGTGATGATTTGCGTCCGCGAAGCGCTGAAGCACCTCGGCATGAAGCCCGAGCAGTGCACGGCCGCAGTCCAAGGCTCTGGCAACGTCGGCCTGATCTCCGCCCTTCAACTCGCCAGCATCGGCGTCAAGGTGATTGCGATCAGTGACATCGCCGGCGGAATCCACGACAGCAAGGGCCTCGATCTGGCCAAGATCGCGGCGCACTTGGCCAAGACCAAGCGCCTCGAGGGACTCGACTGCGGCGACAAGATCTCGAATGCGCAATTGCTCGAGTTGCCGGTCGACATCCTGGTCCCCGCCGCGACCGAGAACGTCATCACCTCGCGCAATGCCGCCAACATCAAAGCGCGCATCATCGCCGAGGGCGCCAACGGCCCATGCACCGCCGGCGCCGACAAGATCCTCGACCAGAAGGGGATCTTCATCGTCCCCGACATCCTTGCGAACGCGGGTGGCGTGACGGTGTCGTACTTCGAATGGGTGCAAAACCGCATGGCCTTCTTCTGGACCCAGAAGGAGGTCGAGGACCGCATGGAGCACATCATGTGCGAGTCCTTCAACGCCGTCGTCGACATGGCGCGGCGCTTCTCGGTCAGCAACCGCATCGCCGCCTACATGCTCGGCGTCGACCGCGTGGCGCAGGTCACGCGCATGCGCGGCATCTACGGCTAAGGCAAAGGCAGGCGGCCAAGCACCGCGCCCGGTCAGCGACCGGCCGCGACGAGTTCGCCGTCGTGCGCTCCGGCATCGAATCCGAGGAAGTGCTCGCGTGGTATGACCACCGGCGCCTCCGCGGCCAGGACGTCGTCACGTTCACGCCCACCACCGCCGCGCCCACCGCCGCGCAAATCGCGCTCGGCGTCACCGCGCGCAACGGCACCAGCGGCGGCCAGAACCGCCGCGCCACCT
>SXPK01000261.1 GCA_005776365.1 Planctomycetia bacterium | reverse complement strand
GGCGGGCACGGCGGTCATGGCGGTCACGGCGGTCACGGCGGTCACGGCGGGCACGGCGGGCACGGCGGGCACGGCGGCAAAAGCAGCCAGGGCGGCGGCAGCCGCGGACCGCGGCGGCGTCAGCGCGGTCGCTGAGTTCCACCAGTTGGGCCGCGCCCGCGCGCGCGCGCTCGACCCTGGAACAGCGGCGACCTACCATCCGCGCCCCGTGAACGCCCCGATGCTGCTCGTGCGCCAGGTCGGCGCACCAACTGAGTCCCTTGCCGAATACCGCGCGCGCGGCGGCTTCGAGGGGATGCTGCGCGCACTCGCGGCCAACTCGCCCGCAGAAGTGGTCGACGCAATCGAGCGTTCTGGGCTTCGCGGCCGCGGCGGCGCATCGTTCCCCACCGGGCGGAAGTGGCGCCTCGCCGCCACGCAGTCGGCAGCCGAAAAGTTCGTCGTCGGGAACGGCGGCGAGCACGAGCCGGGCAGCGAAAAAGACCGGCATCTGCTCGCCCATTATCCGCATGCCGTGCTCGAGGGACTGTTGCTGGCGGGCTTCGCGACCGGCGCGCAAAAGGGCTACGTCTACCTGATCGAAGACATGCACGAGCAGGTGGCGAGCGTCGAACACGCGCTTGACGAACTGCGCGCCGCGGGTCTCGTCGGCAATCGCATCGGTGGCACGCCGTTCTCGTTCTCGATCGAGATCCACAAGGCGCCAACGACCTACGTCGCAGGCGAGGAGACCGCGGCGCTCAACGCGATCGAGGGCAAGCCGGCGAAGCCACGAAAGAAACCGCCCTTCCCCGGCGAATCGGGCCTGTTTGGCAAGCCCACCACGGTGAACAACGTCGAGACGCTCGCGCATGCAGCCTGGATCGCGCGCCATGGCGCTGACGCTTTCGCCGCGATCGGCACGAAGGACAGCAAGGGCACGTTGCTGTTCACGCTCGGCAACGAGGTGAAGCGCCCCGGCGTCTACGAGTTGCCGTTCGGCTCGACCTATCGCCACCTGATCGAAGAGTGCGGCGGCGGTCTTGCGAGCGACGAGCGCGTGCGCGCTGTGCTGCCCGCGCTGTCGTGCGGCTTCGTCACCAGCGCGCAACTCGACACGCCGATCGCCTACGAGACGCTGCGCGCGATCGGCACGTCCCCCGGCTGCGGCGGCGTGCGCATCGTCACCGAACGGACAGACGTCGTCGCACTCGCGCTGGAGATCGCGACCTTCTTCATGAAGGAACAATGCGGGCAATGCCCGGCTTGCCGCATGGAGACCAACCAGTTCGTGCACATCCTGAAGGGCGTGCAACAAGGCATGGGCCCGGGCTACGCGGAAAAACTGCGCAAACTCGCCGAGTTCAATCGCAAGAAGGGGTTCTGCTCGCTGATCGAGATGGCCGCCGCACCCGTGCTCTCCGCGGTGCAAACCTTCGAAGCGGAGTTCGCCAAGGCCGCAGGCCCCGCGCGCGAAGACGCATCGTGAAGGATCGTCGCTACTACGCCGCGTGCACCCTCGGGCTCGAGCAGGTGCTGCACGACGAGTTGGTGGCGCTCGGCGCGGGCTCCGTGCAAACGCGGCGCGGCGGCTGCGAGTTCTTTGGTGACTTGGCCATTGGCTATGCGGCCTGCCTGTGGCTGCGTTCTGCGGTGCGCGTGCAAGAAGAGCTGTTCCGCGGTCGCGTGCGTCACCGCGACGATCTCTACGGCCTCACGCGGAGCGTCGACTGGTCGCGCTCGATCACCACGTTGCAGACGCTCGCGGTCGACGCCAGCGTGCGCGACAGCTTTGCCAACGACACGCGCTTCCCGGCATTGGTCGTCAAGGACGCGATCTGCGATCAGTTTCGCGAGCAGAAGGACAAGCGACCCGACGTCGAGCGCGAACGGCCTGATCTGCTGGTCAAGCTCGTCCTGCATGCGGATCAGGCGATCCTCTACCGCGACCTGTCAGGCGAGCCACTGCACAAGCGCGGCTATCGCGCAATCTTGCACAAGAGTCCGCTCAACGAAGCGCTCGCGGCAGGCCTCCTGCTCGCAACGGACTGGGATCGGCAAGAGCCCTTGTGCGACCCGATGTGCGGTTCTGCGACGTTTCTCGTCGAGGCTGCATTCCTGGCGACCGACCGCGCACCAGGCCTTGCGCGATCCTTCTCCTTCGAACGCTTCGTCGACGCCGACTTGGCCGCATGGCGGCGACTCTACGACGACGCCGAAGCGCGCGCGGTTGCTGGCGCCGCGCGTTGCCCGCAACTGCTCGGCAACGACCGGCATGCCGGCGCATTGTCGATCGCGGAGATCGCCATCGCCGCGGCTGGACTGAAGGGCAAGATCCGATTGCAAGAAGGCGATGTCGCCGCCTTCGCGCCAGCCGTCGCGCCGAAGGTCGTCGTCGTCAACCCGCCGTATGGCGAACGACTCGACGCCAAGGACGAGGAGCTGATCGCCGACTGGCGGGCATTGGGCAACTTCTTGCATGCGCAGTGCCAGGGCGCGCGCGCTTACGTGCTGTCGGGCAACGCGGAACTGACGCGCCACCTCGGCCTCCGCGCCGATCGCAAGCTGCCGGTGCACAACGGCCCGATCGAGTGCCGCTGGATCCGCTACGAAGTCGGGCAGGTCAGCCGATCCGCAGATCCCGCATCCTGAACGACGTCAACCGTTCCCTGGCATCGGACTGACGGCTTCTCAGGTGGCTAGCAGCGGATTTGCGCAGCGCTGCCTCCCCCTAGTTGCGCCTCCTGTCTGCACTACAGTGCGCCCGCCCATGACTCGGCCACCGCATCCGCAACGCGCGACCATCCGACCGAGGATCCTCGTCGACGGCTCCACTCCGATGCTGCTGGAGGACGCGGTTGCGCGGCTGCTCGCCAGCCCCGGCGATGCGGATATCGCACTCGTCGGACGCAATGGGGCCGGCAAGACGACGGCACTGCGGCATCTCGCCGCGACCTTTGGCACGCGGCCCGACCTTTGTCTCTTGGACGAGTCCGACTCCATGCCCGACCAAGGCGCGCGGGTGACGATTCGAGCGACGCGCGGCAAGCCAGACACAACCGAACCGGGAGCATTGGTCCTCGCACCGTGGCGCGACGAGGACTGCGATCACTACCTTGCGATCCACCATCCGCAGCAGCGCGAAGCTGCGATTGCGGCCTGGGCGCAGCAGGCGCCCTTGCTCGACCTCAGGCATCGGCCTGATCTCGTCGCCGCAGTGCTCGACCACATCGCAACGGTCGCTCGCGTCGATCCCAACATGCAGTTGCCCGACGCATTCTGCGCGCTGGCATTCGTGCTGGCGACGCGGCTCGGCCAGCGACGGGCAGCGGCGCGCGCGCTGTCGCTTCGCTTGCTCGGCGCCGCCAACCCTCGATCCCAGGAAGCTACTGAAGCGCTACTGACGCCATCGGATCGCCACCTGCTCGACTCGGCTTGCGTGCGCACGATGCTCGCAGCCGAAGAGCTCGTTCGCGCCGCGCTGCAGCGCGCCGACGCGCCAACGCCGCCGCGACAATGGCCGCAGCAACTCGTGGACGCGATTGCGCACCTGCTGCTCGTCGACCCGGTCCTGGTGCACGAACTCGCCGCGCTGGCGGTGAACCCGCCGCGCCGCCCGGCCTTGCTGCTCAGCATCCTGACCGCGGCCGAGCCTTCGTTCCGCCCGCCGGTGGGACGCTACCGCGATCTGTGTGGCGCGCGGTTGCCTGGCATCGACATGCGCGGCGCCAACCTCGCCGGCGCCAACTTGCAACGCATCGACTTCACCGGCGCAAGACTCTGCGACGCGGACCTGCGCGGCGCGGACCTCACCGGCGCGCGGCTTTGCGGCGCAGACTTGTCGCGCGCGTTGATGACTGGATGCACGCTCAACGGCGTCGAGTTCGACGGTGCAGAGTTGCGCGAGGCGGCCATCGACAAAGGCGCGCTCTCACTGCTCCTGCCGCCGCGACGCGGGCTGGGACAGAGCGCGGGCTGAGAGCGCTGCTCGCGCTTCAGCGCGCCGTCGATCCGATTCGCGCTCCAAAGCAGGCCCACAGCAATGCGACCGCGACCGCTGCGACCATCGCCGCGTCGACGCTATTGCCCCATTCGCGAGCGATCCACACCTGCCCGCAGGCTCCGACCCAATCGCCAAAGCGCAACGCGACCGTGTCGAGCAAGAACTTCGCCTTGTGCTTCGTCAAGAGATCGAGCGGCGTGTAGAGGGCCTCGCGCGACGGCTTCTCCAGCGCAAACTGGAGGCCACGCAAGATGATCATCACGGCGGCAAGCGTCGCCACCGACGGCCATTGCCAGACGACGCAGAGGCCGACTGCCGAAAGCAACGGGCTGGCGCTCAAGAACAAGGCCGATGGCAACCGTCGCAGCAAGCGCGACGAGAGGAAGACCTGCAGCAGCAGGACTAGGCTCTGACTCAGGAACTCCTGGTGCGCAAGCCAGCCGTGTTGCGCGCGCCCACCGTCGACCTGCTCGGCCAACATGCGCGTTCGGAAGAACGCGAAGGCCGAGGCAGTCATCGCCAACAGCATCATGTAGCCGGCGATCGAACGCAGATAGCCGCTGTGCAAGAGCGCCGACAGTCCGGCGAGGATCCCGCCGCGCGTGACGGGATCCCGCGGCGCCGTGTCGCCGCGCTCCGTCCGCATCGCAGCGCATGCCTTTGCCGAGAAGGCATGACACAAGCAAGCGCACTCCAGCAGCACGAGGCTGCCGATCGCGGACCAAGCCGGCAAGATGCCGGTCTGCGCCACGAGGCCAGCACCAAGCGAGCCAAGCACCGCTCCCGCAGTGCCGCCAACGCCGATCAGACCAAACAGGCGCAGCGCTTGTCGCCGATCGAAGTTCAGGACCGCGTGCACCCAGACCAAGGTCGGAACCGCCAGGTTGAATGCGCTGTAGAAGCCCCAGAAGCCCTCGCCCACCGCTCGCGACGCGTCGCTCTTCCAATCGTAGGAACCAACCAGCCACAAACCCGCGAACACGACCAGCATGCTCGCGGCGAGGCAGTGCAACGCGATCGGCACGAAGCGTCGGCTCGGCATCCGATCCGCGAGCCGCCAGAACGCCGGCGCGAACAGGCACGTCATCAGCAGCGTGATGCCGTAGAGCTTCGGCATCTGCTCGACACCCTGATCGACGCCAAACTGGTCGCGCACCGGTCGGAGCAAGAACGTGCTCGCAAGGCACGCACAGAACATCGCCGCGGTCCAAGCGGATGCGCGCAGTTCCGCCTTTGTCGCGTCGCCGAGTCCGAGGATGCGCAACAGCATTGGCACGAGGGCGCATACGTTCGCAGTCCGTCGCCTGCGAAGGAAGAGCCAGGGCTTGTCGGGTCAACTCTGGCCGCGAACGCGATCCAGGAATCTCTGCTCGTCAGGCTTCAGTCGACGACCAGGCAGCCGCCACAGCCGCAGCCGCCTCACTTCTTCGAGCAACGTCGCAATCCATCCCTCCCGTTCCATGAGGATCTTGGGCAGGTTGCGGTGCTCGCCCCACTTCACGTCGAGTTCGCCGGCGTAGCTGCGAACTTCGTCGCGCAAGGCCAGCACCATGTCGAGCAGCATCGCCACGAGGTCGCCATCGCCAGAGCCAGCCAACCTGCGCGCGAGCGACGGCATCAGCTCGCGCATCTGCTCCGGCGAGGCCGACTGGAACCAGGGGGAACGAACGAGTTCGCGCACGAAGCGTTCGGCGAAGTGTCGCGCCAGCACCAGCAGTCGATTGCGCTCGCCGAGTTCGTCCTTCCAGGTCTTCGACTTGCGAATCGACCCATGGCCAACGTGAACGCAGCAGGCAAGGGGCACGTAGAGCGATCGCCAACCCTTCGCCCGCAAGGCGAGCGCAAGGTCGACGTCTTCGTAGTACATGTGAAACTCTTCGTCCTGACCGCCGGCCTCGCGCCAGGCTGACGAACGAAAGAGAGCGCAGCAACCCGACACGCCGAACACGGGCGTGGCTGGTCCGCCGCAGCCGTCGTCCGTGGAACCCTGCCCGCGATCGACCCAATACAGATCGTCACGCTCGGCGATGCCCGTGGTGCAGATACGACCGTCGGGAAACACGATCTTCGGCGCTGCCGCGGCAGCGCGAGGGTCGGCATCGAGTGCGTCGAGGAGCTTCTGCACGCAACCATCGCGCAGCGTCGCATCGGTGTTCAGCAACAAGGCGAACTCGCCGGCCCGCGCGACGCCCGCGTTGTTCGCTCGCGCGTAGTTGTTTCGATCGGTGCGGACCACCTCGACGTCGGGGAACTCGGCCGCGAGGAACTCCACCGACCCGTCAGTGGACCCGTTGTCGAAGACGATCGCGCGAAGTCCGCCCTTCACTTGCTGCGCTGCAATCGAACGCAAGCAGTCGCCGAGGAACTCGCGACCATTCCAGTTTACGACCACGACGAGCACGCGCGGAACGGACGTCATGATTCGACCTCGTTCGCCGCGAGCATCTCCGCGTAGCGACGACGCATGGTCCGCACGTCGCGGAGCACGCTGTGCACCGACGTGGTGCGCGAAAGGGTCGCGAGCAGGCGCGGGGTCGACGCGAGTTGATCGAGTCGCGCGGCCAGTTGGCCAACGTCGCCAGATCCGAACAGCATGCCGTTCTTGCCCTCCTCGACGATCTCCGTCAGCCCGCCGAGTCGGCTCGCCAGCACCGGCAGGCCGAAGTTGAGCGCCTCGAGCGCCGTGAATGGCGTGTTCTCGTGCCAGAGTGAAGGCACGGCGACGCAGTCGAGCCTTGCCAGCACCTCGCCGAGTTGGGTGGGTTCGAACTTGCCCTCGAACACGATCCGCGGGTCGTTGCCGGCCGACGCTCGCAACTCGCGCGAGTATTCGGGATGCGTATCCACGTCACCAAAGACGTGGAGGACCACATCCTTCCGTTCGAGCCGCCGGACGGCCTCGATCGCGACGTGCACGCCCTTGTGCCGCGCGATGGAACCGATGTAGCCAACACGCAGGACGCCATCGGCGCGATCCGAAGGCTGCGCTGGCCGCGCCGCGCCACGCGAAGGGTCGAGCCCATACGGCAGCAGCTCGATCCGGCCTGTTGGGAATCCCTGCGACTCGAAGGCGCTGCACATGAACCGCGACGGCGCGAACACTGCGTTCGCACGTTGGAGTTCCGCAAACAACGTCGGCTTGCGCGCGACCAACGCGTGGGCGCGGCGGGCGATCGTCGGGGCCATGCCGCCAGCAGGCGCCGGCTGCGCGGACATGGGTTCCAACAGCGGCCGAAGCCCCGCGGTGTCGACCGCTTGTGCGAGCGACGCATCCATGCAGCGAATGCAGCCGAAGCCCTGCTCGGTTGGTCCTTCGCACAGCGAGCCGTCGCTTCGCAGCAGCAGGAAGTTCGGACACAGGAACCAGAAGTCCATCAGATGCACTGCAGTCTGGATTCCCTGGGATCGCGCCTGACGCAAGACCTCGAGCCCGAGGTTGCGCAAGTGGAACACGTGCACGATGTCGAAGCCGCCCTCCCGCAGCATCGCCGCCACCATCGAGCCGACGAGCGGGTTCTCGTAGTCGCCTAGCTCGCGATTCGCTGAGTGCCGAGGATGCACGGCGATGCGACGGACAGGCACTCCTTCCACTGTCTCGTCGCGCAAGAACCAGTCACGCCCTGGCGCTTCGAACTGGATCAGCGGTTCGTAGCACAAGATGGTCACGTCGTCGCCCTGAGCCTGCAGGCCGTGCGCGACCGACCGCACGTACTGCTCCGTTCCCGTCACGTGTCGCGGCAGGTACTGGTGCAGGACGAGCAAGACCTTCATGGCGTCTTCCGCTCATCGCGCCGGGCAAGGAAATCGCACTCGTGCTGCAGCAGGTCGCGCGGCGCCCACCTTCGTTGTCGCACTTCGTCCAGCAACAGCGCGATCCATGTTTCGCGTTCTTCGATGACTCGCAAGGTCGCGTCGGACCGCGCGACGGCGGCCGACCGTTTCGTGTCTGTCTCGCGCAACTGCTGCTGGACGGTCGCCAACTGCTGCCGCAGCTCTTCGAGCGAAGCAGCCGCCTGCGCCTGCTTCCGACCCAACTCGGCATTCTTCGCGCCGCGCTCCTCGAGTTCGCCTTCGAGGCGCTTGACGTCGGCTTTCGCCTCGGTGTTCCGCGCCTCGACCTGCCTCAACGCATCCTCTTGGCGCTCGCTGCGCGCGGCCATCAGCGTCCCTTGCTGGGCAACGGCGGCCTTGGCCTCTTCGATCGCGTCCTCGAGTTCGAACACTCGAGAATCCGCTGCGCGGATTCGCGCCTCGAGCCCCATCGCGCGAGTCGCCGCAGCCTGCGATACGGCCTCGGCTGCGGCTGCGCGTTCCTGTGCGGCATCCGCCCTTCGGTCCGCCACCGCCAGCAGCTGCGCTGCACGGCGCCCTGCTTCCTGTGCGGCGGACTCGCGCTCGCCCAACTGCGCGAGCAGATGCTCGCTGCGGGTCTCGAGTTCGACTCCGTGAGCGCGCAGTTCTTCGATCTCGGCGGTCGATTGGCGGCGCAGTTCCTCGATCTCGACGACAAATCGTTCGCGCAACTCGCTGACCTCGGCGGTCGAACGCTCGCGCAACGCACCAAGTTCGGCCGCCGAACGCTCGCGCAACTCGCGGATCTCTGCGGCTGAACGCTCGCGCACCTCGGTGACTTCGACGCGCGCCCGCTCGGCCTGCTGCAAGCTCAACTGCGACGCAGCCCGCGTCGTCTCCGCCAGATCGGCCTGGAGTTTCTGCACCAGCGAGTTGGCCACCGCCCACTTGCTCTCGATGTCGGCTCGACGTTCCCGATCCAGCGCGTCACGACCAGCTTGCTCCTGCAGATCCAGGATGAGCTGCTGCTGTTCGGCCAAGTGATCGATGCAACGCTGCGCCTCGCCCCGTCCGTGTCCAAGGTCCTGACGCAAGCTGGCGATCGCACGCTCACGCTCGAGCAGCTCATTGCGCAACGCGTCGATCGTTCCAGAGCGAGCGAGCATCCCGTCTTTGAGTTCTCGCTCTGCAGCATCGAATCTCGCCGAAGCTGCCACTTGCTCGCTCTTGGCCCGATCCGCTTCGAGCCGAGCAGTCGCCGCCAACGACGCCTGCTGACGCAACGGCCCGATCGCCGCCACTGCCCGCTCGACCAGCGACGGCCATGCCCCGTCGGTGGACAAGGAATCCGTGGCCAACTGCAGCTCGCGGCAGAGCGCAGCGATGCGGTCACGCATCGCCGGCGCGATCCGCTTGTAGCTCGAGACGGTCTGCGCCTGATGCACCAGAATCTCGATGGCGGCAGGGAACTCCTGCGCGCGCGGCAATCGCTGCATCGCGGCGCGCAAGGTCGAACCGACAAAGTCGGCATCGGCCTGCCATAGCGCTTCGGATGCGAGCGCGGCCACCATGAGTTGGTGCGGCCGGTGTCGAGCAAGCACCGTGAGCCGATCCGCCTCGGCGACGGCAGCGGACTCGGAAGCAAGCATCGCGTCGACGCGCGCTTGTGCATCGACGACGCCGATGATGCGCAGCGACTGAGAGGCGGCGCGCATCGTCCATTCTGCGAGCGCAATCTCCGATGCCAGATCCTGATCGAAGGGACCGACCGCTTCAAAAGCAGCGCGGGACAACGCAAAGGCTTCTGGGCTCGCGAACGGCCGAAGCGCCGACGCGACCTCCGCGGAGAACTGCATCGGCCGCACGTCGAGGATCCCCTGCTCACCGCGCCCCAACGTCACCTCACCGCCGCACGAGAGGCGCGGGCTGCTCACCGCGACACCGCTGCAGCGCGCAGCCTCCGCGAGCTTGCGGAGGTCCTCGGCGTGGATCGACGCGCCTGCGATCAAGAACACCACGACGTCGCACGTCGTCGCGGACATCGCCTGATTCCAATAGTGAGCAGGTCGCGCGCACGACGACTCCAGCACGGTCCAGCCTGCTCGAGCAGCCTCGACAAAGCTCTCTGCGCGGTGCTGGCGGCCCATGAGGACCGTTGCCGTGGCGCAGGCGATCTCGGTGGTCGCGCGGGTGACTTGCTGCTCCGGGTCCGCGGCGTAACCCCAGAGGACCACGTCGAAAGTGGCGACTTCGCCGACGGCTCGAGGGCTTGGCGTGAGCAAGGCCCTGGAGCCTGTGCGCATCCGCTGTCGCGCGTCTGCGAGCGCTCCTTCGAGCGAAACCACGCGCTGTTGCAGCGCCGCATCCAAGACCGGCTGCTGCCGCGCCATCGCGAGTTCATCGAGAATCCGCAGGGAGTGCTCGGTGAGTTCCGCGAGTTGGCGGTCGCGCTGCGCCAGTTGCAAGCGCAGCTCCATCGCCTCGAGCGATTCGGCGCGATGCGACTTCTTCAGGTTCTTTGTGAGAGGTTTTGCCACGTGTCGAGCGCCCGGTGAGGAAGCTGCCTGACGGCGGATTCAGTTGTTGTTGGTCAGTTGCGGTGGGCCCAGCGCGCCAGTCCGGCGCGGATCTTTTGCAGGCGACGGGCGATCGAGAATCGAGGCCTCTGCGGCTGCGGGGAGTCGCTCTCGGTCATCGGCGCGAGGGCCAATGCCGGCGGCGGCGGCGGCGCTGCCATCTGTGGCGCTGTTTGCGCGAATCCAGCCAGAGTGGCGGCGGGCATCGGCGCGCTCTGCGCCTGGTCCAACCGCACGCGCAGTTCGCGCAAGGTGTTTTCGACCGACAAGCACCGCTCCTGCCATGCAGCGAGCTCTCGCTCCGTGGAGAACGGCGCTCTGGCCTGGACCAGCAGCGACTCGATCACCGCAGGCGCGAGCTTGGTGGACTTGCCTTCCGACGTCTGCTTCGACGATTCGGCGATGGCCTTGCGGTAGCACTCGATCGTCTGTTCCGCGCAGCGCAACCAGGAGTAACCGGCCTCGACCTCACGTCCTTGCGCGACGAGACGCGCGACAGCCGCGTGGTCGGTGAGGACTTTGTGCATCAGCCTCGATAGCGCCTTGCTGTCCCCCGCTGGGAACAGCCAGGCTCCGTCCTTGCAGACTTCGGGGATCGACATCGCAGATGCAGCGATCACGGGCGTCCCCAGCGCCATCGCCTCGATCGGCGGCAGACCGAAGCCTTCCTCCGTCGAAGGGTAGAGCAGCGCCGACGCGCCTTGGATCAACGCCTTGACGTCCTCGTCATCGAGCCCCTCGATCCAGCGCACGCGGGCCTGGATGCCGAGTTCGGTGATCTCGTTCTTAGTGCTTTCTGGACCGTGCCATACCTGGCTGCCGGCGCAGACGATCGGAATGTCGTCGTCGAGTCGCGCCAACGCGCGGAACATCGTGTTGTGCCCCTTGTGCGGATAGTCCTTGCCGACGGCGAGGAAGTAGCGCGGCGGAATGCCGAGGCGATCGCGACGCGCTCGAGCGGCGTCCTTCGACAGCGGCGTGCGCAGCGTCGGCTCCACTGCGAGCGGAGCGAGATCGCAGATCGCCGGATTGCCGCCAATGTCGTCCCTTACCTCGTCCTTGACCGAACGGCTGTGCACCAGCAAGCGGTCGGCGTTGCGCACCAGCCGAGTCACGAACGATGAATACCACTTCCAGCACTCGTGGTTTGGGTGGTACTCAGGATGACGATTGAGGATCGCGTCGTGCACTTCGACGACCGCGGACTTCGCCACCAACGGCAGCCACAGGTCGCGCGGATTGCGATCCGGGAACCACGTGAGGTGATAGACGTCGGGCGCGTCCTTCCCCGTCAGCTCGCGGAGGATGTCCTCCGTGCCATGGATGAACACCGGCTCGGCGCGTTCAGGAAACTCCGAGGGGAGCTTCGTGCCATGCATCACGACAACGCGAAGCCGCGTGATCGCAGGGTTGGCAGCGAGTTCGCGCAGCAGATTGCGTTGAACGCGTTCCAACCCGGAAAGCGGTCGATGGAGCAGTCGAGCATCGAACAATACGTGCATGCGTTCCTCTTCCCCAAGACAGGCAGTGGCTCGTCCCGATATCGGCTGGACCGCCCCTTGGACCGGACCTGGGCGCCCGAAATCACCCGGCGCGACCGCACGAACGACCAACCGACTCGGTCATGGCCCTTGGCCGACCGCAGCGCCAGGAGTCGAGCTCGTGTGCGGGGGCAGAATCGACTCCGCGATACCGACGAAACCTCGTCGATGCGGAAGCCAGCACGATTGCCTTCCTCACTGCCGGAGTTGGCGCTTCGAAGGCTCGCTAAACCGGACAGGCTGCTGATGCCGATGTAGGACGAGCGAGCCGCAACAGCCCATGGCAGGAAAAGGTCACGAACGCCGCAAGGCCTGGCTGATCAACCCCGCAATGCAGGGGCGCATCGTCTTTCGCATGACGGCACTGCCAGCCGCAGTGCTCGCCGGCATCGCTGCATTCACTGGTGTCTACTGCAGCGACGTGCTCAGCGAAGCGCGCGCGCTGGACCAAGAACTGCCGGACATGATGCCGCTGATCTGGCTCGTCATGGCCTTTGAGTTGATCGCGGCTGGCATGCTCGTCATGCACGCACTGCGACTGTCGCACACCATCGCGGGACCGGCCTATCGGATCGCGAAGAGCATCGAACGCATACGCGGCGGCGACTTCTCGTTCCGCGTGCAATTGCGCAAGGGCGACCACCTGACCGAACTTCGCGACGAGATGAACCTGCTGCTCGACTGGCTGCAGAAGAACCCGCCGCAGATCGGAATGGCGATCGAACCGACGACCGAGATCCAGCCGGGCGAGCCAACAGAGACGGCGCCCGTCGGATCTCGGAACGACGGCTGATCCTCGGCGACGCCGCCGTCGGCAGTGCTTGAGCCAGCCGTTGCGCCGCGGCTCGCTTCCAGCCTGACGCAGCGCCGCTACGCTCCCTGCCCATGGTTGTCCGCAAGATCACGAAGTTCCTGCGCGGGAAGGCGACGCGCGGGCAAGTCCTCACCGCATCCGTGCTCGCCGGGATGCTCGGTTTCGTCCCGGGTTTCTTCCTCCCGTCCGATCTCGGTGGCGGGTTCCGGCAGTCACCGGGCCTGATTCTCTTGTTGTTCTTCTTCGCGTTCATCTGCAACGCGAATCTCGGCGTGTTCACGCTGGTCACGATCGTCGCCAAACTCGCGAGCTTCGTGTTGCTGCCGCTCACGTTTGCAATCGGGCAATGGATGATCGATGGCGCACTGCGCGGTGTCGTGCAATCGCTCGCCAACGGACCAGTGACCGCGTGGTTCGGCCTCGAGCGCTACGCGACGACCGGCGGCCTCGTCGTCGGGCTCGTATTCGGCGTCGGCACCGGCATCGGCATGTGGTCCTCGCTGCAGGCATACCGCAATCGGATGGCGGCGCTCGAATCGGGCTCCGTTGCCTACCAGCAGTACTCGAAGAAGTGGTACGTGAAGTTGCTGACGTGGTTGTTCCTCGGCGGCGGCAAGGGCAACAAGGTCTCCTGGCAAGAACTCGCAGAAGGCGGCAAGAAGAGCCTGCCGATCCGTCTCGGCGGCCTCGTGTTCGTCGTGGCGCTTGCTTGGGGCCTGTGGACTTCGCAGACCATGCTGAGCCAGGGAGCGTTGACGAGTGGCACGATGTCCGCATTGGTCGCCGTGAACGGCGCCACTGTGGACCTCGATGCGGTGAAGCTCGATCTCGCGGACGGCTCGCTGCGTGTCCACAACCTCGCAATCGCCGACGCCACCAAGCTCGATACCAACCTGTTCGAGTCCGTAGAACTGACGGCGCAGATCGACACCGGCGCGCTCCTGCGCAGGCACCTCGTCGTCGAGAAACTCGTCGCCAAGGACAGCAAGAGCGGCAACCGTCGCGCGACGCCGGGCCAGTTGGTCACGCCACCGCCGCCCCCGCCGCCGCCAGCAGATGCGACGACGCCGACGCTCGATGACTACTTGAAGGACATCGAAGTCTGGCGCGAGCGGCTGCGGCACGGCAGCGAGTGGCTGGAGAAGCTCTCAGGCGGCGACGCGGAGAAGCCCGAACCCAAGTCCAAGGAGCAAGCAGAACAGGATCTCGAACAACAGATCGCCGAGGTCGGACTGGCCAAGGTCGTCGCGGTGGGCATTCGCGACGAACAACCGCTGGTCTGGATCAAGAGCGTGCAGGTCCATGGCATCACCCGCGCTGACGCTCCAGGTGGCGCGATCGACGTCACGTTGTCCAACTGGTCGTCGAACCCCTGGCTCTTGGAGGAGGCGCCGAAGGTCGAGATCCGCACCGTCGATGGATCATGGACCGCAAGCCTCGGTGGTCCGAGCAAGTCGGCAGTCGGCGGCAGCCTGCAACTTGGCATCAAGAACCTCGAAGTGGACGCGGTGTTCGCCAACATCAAGACCTCCGGCGCAGCGCCGGTGCGCGGCGGCACGCTGGACCTCGCGATCGCTGGCTCGCTCCAACAACAACAGGGCGCGCCGTTGGCCATCGACCTGCCCGTCTCGGTGACGATGCGCAACACGACGTTTGCGATCGCAGGGACCAAGGAAACCAAGATCGACGCACTCACGCTGCCACTCGTGTTGAAGGGCCCGGTCACTCGGCCGTCGGTGTCGATCGAAGACAAGGCGCTCGCAGACGCATTGATGAAGGCCGGCAAGCAAGAACTCGCCGGCTTCGTCAACGCGCAGGCAGGCAAGTTGCTGAAGGGTGTCCCGCAACTCGACGGCGTGCTCGACGCCAACAAGTCCGTGCAGGAGAACCTCGATGCCGCCAAGCAACGCGCGGAAGACGAGGTCGAGAAGGCGATCGAAGCGGCGAAGCAGCAGACCGAAGAAGCGGCAAAAAAAGCGATCGAGGACGCGGCCAAGAAGGCGGCCGAGAATGCCGTGAAGAAGGCGGCGAAGGACAAACTGAAGGGCTTGCTACCAGGCGGCGGCAAGTAGTCCGTCGGCCGTAGCCGCTGCGCGGATCGTGGGCAAAGCCGCGCCGCTGCGCGGCGCGCCTTCGCGGACCTCCGCCGGCTCGCTGCGCCTTCAGCGCTTCTTCCGCAGCACGGCTGCGAAGAACCCGTCGGCTTGATGCCGGTCCGGCCGCAGCGACACGAAGGTCCCAGTCGGGTCCGCGATCGGCATCGCGATGGCCTTGCCCAGGATCTCGGCGATGCGCACCAGTTCGAGCGAAGGATGCCTCGCCAGCGCGGCCTCCACCTGCGCCTCATTCTCGCGACGCAGCACCGTGCACGTGGCGTAGATGATGCGCGCGCCTGGCTTCAGCGCATGCGCGGCGCGATCCAATAGCATCGCCTGGGTGCGGAGCAACGAGTCGATGTCCCTTGGCTCGAGCATCCACCGCGCTTCCGGCCTTCGACGCCAGCTGCCGATCCCGCTGCACGGCACGTCGAGCAGGATGCGATCGCACGACACCGCGAACGCGGCGACATGTTGCGGCCAGTCATCTTCAGGCACGATTGCGCATTCGAGGTTGAACGCACCAGCCCGTGCCGCGCGCAACGCCAAACCATCCATGCGGCCCTTGTGGACGTCTGCTGCGAGCACACGGCCCTTGTTGTTGAGCAAGGCAGCCAGCGCGAGCGACTTGCCGCCGGAGCCGGCGCAGGCATCGAAGACGCGCCCGCGCGGCGGCGGCGCCGTAACCAGCGCAATGAGCTGACTGCCTTCGTCCTGCTGCTCGAACATTCCGAGACGGAAGGCCTCGGTCTCGAACAACGAGCTCTGATCCGTGACCAGCAGCGCGTCCTTCGCATAGCGACCAAAGGTCGTGCTGATCCCGACGTCTGCGAGCTTGGTCGCGAGTTCGCCGCGGTCCTTCACCTTCAGCGTGTTGGCCCGGATCGCGCGCGGCGGCTCCTGCGCGAGAGAGCGAGCAACCACCTCGGCTTCGTCGCCAAACTCATCGACGAGCAGCGCCGCGACCCAGTCTGGCAGCGAGTGCAGGACGGCAAAGCGCTGCATCGCATCGGGGATCCGCTTCGCCGCCGACTCGACACGCAACACGTCGTCCCATCCAAGTTGGATCGCCGACCAACGGAGAAACAGTTCCCGTGCCTCATCGGGCGCGAGTTCTCCGCACGACACGCCCTCGGCCAGCGCGATCGCCGCAGCGCGGCCGTTGCGGTCCAGTTCGTCGACGGCGGCACCGAGCGCGAATGCGAGCTGACGATCCTTGCGGATCGCGGCGTAAGCGATGCGCGAGACCGCGACGCGATCCTCGGACGGTGCGCCGCGTTCGAACTGCGCGGCCACCGCTTCGCGAGGCGATGCCCCGCGGCCCATCCATTGGTCCAGCACATGCACGACTGGCAGCAGCCAGAACGGGGCGTCGATCGGCGCGTCGTGGTTCATTCGTCCGGCATCGAATTGCCGTGGTCGATCGAGTCGATCGACGTCGGACGCAGCGACGTGTCGAGACAGTAGACGCGCGGAGCTGCGCTCGCGAGCTTCCACTCGGGCAAGGTCGGGCCGAGCAGGCCTTCGACTGGCCGGCCGAGTGCGCGCAACGCCATGCCGTGCCCGACGACGAGCACGCGCGCGCCTTGCACCAAAGCAGGCCGCACCATCTGCTCCCAAGCGACCATCACACGCGCAGCCATCTGCCCCATCGATTCCGACAGGGGCAGAGGCTCTTCCGCGTCGCGGTATCGCGCGTCCGAACAAGGATCGTCATCACCGCCAGCTTCTGATGGTGGCGGCCCGCGATCCCAAGAGCGCCGATAGACGCGAGCAAGTTCGTCGCCCCAGAGGTCCTTGCACTGTTGCTTGTCGAGGCCATGCATCGCGCCGCAGTGCCGCTCGTTCAGCCGCCACGAGCGCCTCCGCAGCATGTGGCCTTGGCCCATGGCGTCGAGCAGCAGTTCGCAGGTGTCAACCGCACGGCGCAGTTCCGAAGTGAACACGCTGGAGAAGCGGATGCCGCGTTGCGCCAGCGCGTGGCCGGCGGCCGCAGCTTGCGCGCGCCCGCGCTCGGTCAGGTGCAGGTCGCGCCAACCCGAGAACACGCCGCGCTCGTTGCCCGTGCTCTCGCCGTGACGCACGAACACCAACACGGCGTGCGCAGCCTGCAGTTGGGACTTCGGACTCACGCGCACTTCATCCCCTCGTGCGCGTCTTTCGTCAACGGTCGAAGGGGGGACCACCGCTTCGCGATCGCCAAGCGGATCGGGTATCAAGTCCGCCCCCATGGCAAGCGACCCGCGCGACGGAACCTTTCGCCCCGATGCGGCCGTGTCGCCGCAACGGCTCGATCGCGCCGTCAGGTCGTTCCGCCCCACCCTGAGTTGGGGCGATGCACGCGACCTGATCCAGCGCGGCAAGGTCACGGTGAATGGCGTGCGTGCGACGGACCCGGCGCGCGCCGTCGACGCCACGCACGAAATCACGATCGCGGTCGCCACGACGCGCATCCAGAAGGGCCCGCTCGTGCCGCCGTTCGACAAGGCTCGCGTGATCTTCCAAGACCGCCACGTCCTGGTCGTCGACAAGCCCGCGGGCCTGCCGTCCGTGCCATTTGCCGACGACCCTGATGCACTCGATCGGCGACTGCAGGAACTGCTCGGCCATCCGGTCCAAGTCGTTCATCGCCTCGATCGTGACACCACCGGCGCGATGATGTTCGCGCTGACAAGCGATGCCTGCACGCATCTGCAGCACCAGCTCAGGCTGCACACGGTGCATCGTCGCTACCTCGCAATCGCGCACGGCGACGTGAAGGCACAGACGATCCGCTCGCACCTTGCAGAGGATCGAGGGGACGGCCTCCGCGGCTCCGTGCGCAATTCGCGCGTCGGCAAGGAGGCGATCACGCACGTCGAGCCCGTCGAGACCTTGCGCGGCGCGACGCTGGTCTCGTGCCGACTCGACACCGGCCGCACCCACCAGATCCGCATCCACCTGGCGGAGCGGGGTCACATGCTGCTCGGCGAACGCGGCTACCTGCGCGAACACCAAGGCGAAGCGCTCCCGGCGCCACGGATTCTGCTGCACGCGCACGAACTCGGCTTCGAGCATCCCGCGACCCACGAAGCCATGCGATTCGACTCGCCGGTGCCACAGGACATGGAAATCGTCCTCGCGACCCTGCGCTGACCGTTGCATCCGCAACGCCAGTCGGCTCGAAGTGAGGCGGTCATGACCACAGTCCTCACGGCCTCGCCAGCATTGCTGGCTCCAATCTTCGCCGCTGTCCTTTGCGCGTGCGGCAACCCGCAGCCGACCCCAACCGAGACCACGAAACCAACCGCGGCAGCTGCCGCCGCCCCCGACGCCGCCATGAACCTCTATTCAATGAAGCTCCATGCGCTCGACGGCTCGACCGTCGACATGTCCCAGTTCCACGGCAAGGTCACTCTCGTCGTGAACGTCGCGAGCTACTGCGGCTACACACCGCAATACACAGGGCTGCAGGCCTTGCACACTGAGTTGAAGGGCAGGGGTTTCGCCGTGCTCGGCTTCCCGTGCAATGACTTCGGCGCGCAAGAGCCGGGGACGGCCGCCGAGATCCAATCGTTCTGCACGACGCAGCACGGCGTCGACTTCCCGTTGTTCGCAAAGCTGCAGACCAAGGAGGGCAAGGACCAGAGCCCGCTGTATGCGCAGCTTCAGCAAACGACCGGCAAGCTGCCAGGTTGGAACTTCTGCAAGTATCTCGTCGGCAAGGATGGCAAAGCGTTGCAGTTCTTCGCGGCAGGCGTGGCGCCGGACAGCAAGGAACTGCGCGCGGCAATCGAGTCGGCGCTCGAGTGATCGTCACGAGGCGCGGCAGCAGGGCATCGTTCACGAGAAGAACAACCTGCCGAGCCCGTAGGACGTGAGGTTGGCGAGGAGCGCGATGCCCAAGGACGAACGCAGCAGCCGCCTCCCGCGCAGGGCACACCGCGGGTTACGCGCACGCACCGCGGCGAGCGCGAGGCCTTCGGCGACGAAGATCGCGCATTCGACCAACACGATCGACTGCTCCGATGGCCAGCACGACAGCACCCACCATGAGAACAAGGGGTGCGTCATGGCGTTGAGCGCGAACGACACCAGCAACGGGCCGCGCCAGCTACGGGCCTCGCGTTCGAGCAAGGCCGCGTAAACCGGCGTCTCGAAGGCGAGAGTCCACACGAACGCAAACAGCCACGACATCATCGCGAGCGCCCGTCCAAGCGGCGTACGGCGACGAAGGCGAACACGGCCAGCTCGAACCAGCCGTGAAACACGACCAGCGACAGGTATGCACCCCGAACCCGCA
Source organism: Planctomycetia bacterium (assembly GCA_005776365.1). Classification (GTDB taxonomy): domain Bacteria; phylum Planctomycetota; class UBA1135; order UBA1135; family UBA2386; genus SXPK01. Next base: position 7,730 of record SXPK01000261.1, on the reverse strand, counting down.
GCGCGTCGAAGGCGCCGGCGATCGGCACCAGCGCGCAACCGGCCACTATCGCGATCCACGCCATCCGCGGCAGCCGTCGTTCGCGCGCCGCATCGACACGCGGCAACGCAAAGGTCCAGATCCCGTAGTGCACGAGTTGCGCAAACACGAACGAGCGCACCACCAGCGCTCCGTGCGTCGGGTCGACGCCCGGCGCGAGGCCGGAGCTGAAGGTCGAGGCCGTCGCGCCAAATGCTCCAGCCGCGAGTTCTCCTTCCGACATCGGCAGCGCGATCACGACGAGCCATGCCGCAACGTAGACGACAGCGACGCAGAAGGCTCCGCGCGTGCATCGCGTCCACGCCATCCACGCGAGGAAGGCGACGACATTGTGCGCATGCGCCAACGTGAGTTGCACGGCTGGCGCGAACGCAACCGCGACGACCACGAGCGGCAGCATGGTCGCGAGCATCCACCGGCGAACGCGTTGTGACGACTGCCCACAGTGGGATGCGATCACGACCGCGGTGACGCCGAGCAGCACTTCGACTTCCGCCGGCGACGGAATCGAGTTGCCGAGCAGACGGACCATCGTCATCGCAATCAGTGGAATCAGGATGCGCGCGATCGTGCGGTCGTCGATGTCCGCCGGCCGTTGCAGGCAAAGAACGCGCAGGTCGCCGATCAGGTGCGGGGCGCCGAGCAGCAGCGGCCCGAGCACCATCGCCGAGATCGGCGCGACGATCGCCGCGGCCAGCGACAGGGCCACGAGCAACGCAGCGGCCAGCGATTGGGTTCGCCAGCGCGCGGCGACCAGGGGCTCAACCAGCGGCGCCGCCGCCACCGTCCCCCTTGTGTGCGCCGCGACGCCAGAGCAAGTAGACGACGAATGCGAGCGCCAACACGCCACCGAGCAGCAAGAGGCCCGAGTCTTCGACAGGCCCCTGCACTGGAAGGTCCGAGGCGGCGCCCACTGGGTTCGTCGCGTGACCGGCAGGCAGGATCGGCGTCGGCGGAACGTCAGGTCGAGTCATGTTGCTGCTCCTTTGTTCACAATGGACCATTCAGTCTGGCTTCCGCCGCAAGGCGCGAAGGATCCATCGCACAGTCATGATCACAACCACCAACGCCGCCGCCAGCAGACCGAGACTGGTGATCTCGACCACCGGCGACAGATCGGGCAAGGCCGTCGTCAGATCTGCATTCATGATGTTCGCGGTTGTTTCGAGCGGTGGAAGAAGGGCGGGCCAACGCGGCGGCAGCGAGCAGGTTCCTGACCCCGATCGTTCGCGTCGGGGATCGCGCGCCTTGCGCCGCCGCAGTTGCCTGGAATGATGCCACGCGATGACTCCCGATCCGCGCAGCCAGTATCGATTCTCCGATTACGCCAAGGCGCTGCGCACGCACTACCGCGACTTCGCGACCGACCCGGAGAGCATCCGCTACATCGAGAACGTCGCCGCGTCGTGTGAGGCGCTCCAGCCGCGGCCCGACCGATTCCAGCAGCTGCACCAACGGAACTTCGGCAGCGCGATGAATGCGTGGCACGCATGCCGCGGCACCGTCCCCACTGGCGTCGCCTCGGGCTACAAGGGCCTGCTGCGCATCAAGACCCCCTTTGACCTCGTCCTCTACCAGAACCTCGTCTGGGAACTGCGCCCGCAGACGATTCTCGAGTTCGGCAGCCTCCAGGGCGGCAGCGGCCTTTGGCTTTCGGACCTGATGGACACCTACGCCATCGAAGGCGGCGAAGTGCACTCGTTCGACTTGTTCAGCAAGTGCATCAGTCCTGCGGCCACGCATCCGCGACTGCACTTCCACAGCTGCAATCTCTACGAGCTCGAGACGCTCGATGCCGCGCTGCTGAGTCGCCTGCCGCATCCATGGTTGGTCATCGACGACGCGCACGTCAACGTGCTCGACGTCACTCTCAATGTCGACCGCCACGTCGAGGTCGGCGACTACTACGTGCTCGAGGACATCGGGCTGTCACCGACGATCGCCTTCGTCGAGGGCCTGCAGAAGATCTGCGCGCAGGGCTACGCCATCGACTCCGACTATGCGGATGCGTTTGGCTACAACGTCACGTCGGCGCCCAACGGCTGGCTGCGCAAGATGCACAAGGCCTGACGCGCGCTCCTCGCAAGCAGTCAGTCGATCCGCCACGCCGCAGGTGTAGGAAAGTCCGCGCCCGCGTCGCCGCCGAGCAGCAGCACACGACCGTCCTCGAGCACCGTGAGCGAGTGGCCGCTGCGCGGCGCCGGCAGGCCGAATCCGAACACGCGGAACTCGCCGGTCTGCTCCGACCAGGCTTGCATCATCGACGAAGCCCCACGCGTGCCCGTCTGACCGCCGATCACTAGCACTTCGCCACTGCCACCTTGGACCGCGCGGACTTCGGTGACGGCCTGCAACAGGCTGCCAGTCGCGGAGAAGGTCTGCGTCACCGGATCCCAAAGTTCACAAGCACGCACCGCCGAGATCCCGTCCGTGCCGCCGATCACCAGCACCCGACCGTTGCCGAGCGCGACCGCGCCGTGCGCCGAGCGCGCAACCGCGAGCGTTCCGGCCGGCTGCATCGTCTCGGTCGCTGGATCGAAGATCTCCGCCGTCGCAATCGGTTGGCCACGAATCGCGTCCACGCCACCGACGATGAGCACGCGGTTGTCTACCAGCATCGTCGCCGTGTGGCCGACGCGATGCGTCGCGATGCCGCCCAACGTGGCGCGTGAGCCGGTAGCGGTCCAGAGTTCGCCTGCGAGGCGAGTCGGGTCGGATCCCGCCGCTTCGCCGCCGAGCACGAGCACACTGCCATCCGCAAGCCGTGTGGCCGTGTGTCGCGAGCGAGTGACCGACAGGTTGCCGACGATGCTCCAGCCGAGTTGCTGCGAGTTCCAACGCTCCACTGCAGTGCCGGCGCCTGGGATCGGTTCCTGCGCCGCGCCGCCAAACGACAGCGCCGCCAACTCTCCGCCTTTTCCTTGTGGTTCGACGACGACCTGCGGGTCACGACGGCCGATCGACAGATTGCCGACCGGAACGTGCGAGAAGCGCGTCGGGTCGTATTGCTCCGCGGTCGAGTTCGCCGCCACTCCGGTCGAACGTCCGCCGACGACGAGCATCGTGCCGTCTTGCAGCGACACCGCTGCATGTTCACTTCGGGCAATCGTGCTCGCATCGAGCTGCGTGACTTGCTCGCGATACCGGAACGGAACGTCGATCGTCTTCGCAGAAGTGTTGAGGCCGTCGACCACTGTCAACGTGTAGCGACGCGCTGATGCAAAGGGGCCAACCACATAGGCCCTGCCGCTCTCGACCGGGCCGACATCGGGATCGATGTGAGCCGTGCCGGCGCGGAAGTAAGGGCGCAAGGTGATCAGCGAGCCGGGCAGCAAGTGCGCTGGCGACGACTTCAAGTCCACTTGAGTCAGTGAGGCCGAGGCAGGCGAATCGTTGCTGCACGATGCGAGCGAGACCAACACGACTCCCGTGACCAAGAACCAGGTGCGCATCGACGCGACGCTAGGGGCGAGCTGTGCCCACGACAATCACCCCAAAGAACGGATCTGTGCACGCGGCGCTCGCTCGACGGCGCGCCGAATACTCCACACGGCACAGCGCAGACGCCTTCTCGCGACGATCAGTAAAACAGGAGCCCTGCAACCGCGGCTGTAACGATCACCAGCGGCACCGTCGAGATCTTTCGCACCCTCAACAGGATGACGAGGGCACACGCGAACAAGACCCACGCAAACCAGCTATCCAACCGCGCATGGCACAGCCGTAGCGCGGTTGCTGCGATCAAGCCCAAGGCGGCAGCTGCCGTCCCATCGAGCGCGGCATGGAAGCGCGGCTCGGGCACGAGCCTGTCGATCCACGCATGGCCGACGAGCGTGAACGAGAAGGCCGGCAAGAACATGCCCAGAGTGATTGCGCACGCGCCGGACAACCCTGCCACCACATAGCCGACAAAGGTCGTGAAGATCACGAGCGGCGCCGGCAACACACCGCAGATCGCAATGCCGTCGAGGAACTGCGCATCGCCGATCCAGCCATGCTTCGTCACGACGTCACCGCGAACGAAGGGGATCGCCGTGTAGGCGCCGCCAAAGGTCAACAGCCCCGCCTTCAGTCCGGTCTCGAAGAGGGCCCATGCGTCTGCAACGACCGGCGCGCTCGCGGACTGCGGCGCATCCAGCACGATGGGTGCCGATTCGCCTCGCTGAACGCTCCACCACAAGACGGCAAAGAAGGCTCCGCACGCCGCGGCGCGCACTGCAAGGCCGCGAGAAAGGAGGCCGCACCACATCGCGCCGCCGAGCAATGGAACCCAGAACGGCACGCCAGCGAAGTCCGCCGCCAACGCAAATGCGCAGGCGACCACGGCGCCTTGCATCTTCAGCACGTGCCCGAAGCTGTTCGGCACGGCTTTCATCAGCAGCGCCAACGCCGCTGGCTGCATGCCCGCAAACGCAGCCGCGACCCAGGGACTCTGCACGCCATGCTCGACGTAGAGCCACGCGCACAGCAGCATCAGCAAGAAGCCGGGCAGAACGTAGCCGACGCCTGCGGCGACGGCGCCGAGTCGCCCGCGGGCGATGTGCCCAAACCAGCAGCACATCTCCGTGGCCTCTGGCCCGGGCAACGCCTGATAGACCGCCAGTGCGCGCGTGAACGTCGCGTTCTGGGTCCAGCGCTCGCGCTCGACGAGTTCGTGACGCAGCATGCTGATCTGCACCACCGGCCCCCCGAACGCGTAGAAGCCATAGCGCAAGAATCGCGCAAACACCGCTGCGATCGAGGGCCGGCCTTGCGGGAAGGCGCCCGCATCCGCGCAGTCGGTTTCGCGAGTCACTTGCGCCGCGTGTAGTCGATGCGCAGCACGCACATCTGCGATCCGTCCGGCATCGAGGCGAGCATCTCGAAGGAGAAGTGATCGTCGTCGACGTGCTTCGTCACCAGCGTGCACGGCTCGAGCTTGCCGGACGCGCCAAGGCACTCACCCTTCTGCGTCATGGTCTTCGTCTTCTCGTCATACTGGCCGTAGGCGGTGAGCGGCGTCGGCGACATCGTGTCCGCCCAGTAGGTGAAGTAAGCGCCCCGAGTCGAGCAGTAGCCGACCATGCCATGGCCGGTGAACTTCTGACCCATGAACTCGGCGTCAAAGTCCTCGACCGTGTGGAAGTCGCCGAACTTCTTGGAGACCGAGACGCCCTTCGAGGTTGCTTCCTTGCCGTCGGGGCCCATGCCCGTCAGGACGCAGTCCCACGAACCGGCATACTTCTGCAGCAGCGCGTGCTGCGGGCCTGGCTTCATGGGTTCCTGCGCGTTGCCGAAAGGAGCCGGGGCAAGAGTGGCGCGCGCGCCAGCAAACGCTGCGACGGAGAGGAAAGCGATCAACAGGAGTTTCATGGCGCGGGAGACTACAGGACGGCGAGTCCCCCACGCACGCGGCAGCACGACGCGGCAGCCAGGAAATCGACCGCACTGCATGGCTCTGTGGTCCATACACTCTCGCGCGCCCTTCGTTTGCACCCAGTCGATCGCGGAGACCCGCCTTGCTGATTCCCTTCGTCCTCGCGTACTTCGCCCTCACGATCGCCATCGGCCTCGTCGCCGCGCGGCGCGTGAAAAGCTCGAAGGACTATCTCGTCGCCGGACGCGCATTGCCGCTCTACATGAACATCGCGACGGTGTTCGCAACGTGGTTCGGCGCCGAAACCGTGCTGTCGATCAGCGCGACGTTTGCCAAGGATGGACTCGCGGGGATCCCCGGCGACCCCTTCGGCGCAACGACATGCCTCGTGCTCGCGGCACTGCTGTTCGCTCGCCTGTTCTACCGGATGAACCTGCTGACGATCGGTGACTTCTACAAGCACCGCTACGGCAAGGGCGTCGAAGTGCTCACCAGCCTGTCGATCACGATCAGCTACCTGGGCTGGACTTCGGCGCAGATGACGGCATTGGGCCTAGTCATCGCCACGCTCAGCGGCGGCGCGCTCGCACTCAGCCATTCCATCATCGCTGGCTCGGCCATCGTGCTCGTTTACACGATCTTCGGCGGCATGTGGTCCGTTGCATTCACCGACCTGCTGCAGACCGTCGTCATCCTCATCGGGCTGTCCCTGGTCGCAATGCTGACGTGCGACATGGCTGGCGGCGTCAACAAGGTCATCGAGCAAGCCGCGCACGAGGGGAAGTTCGCGATGCTCCCCGAAGACAGCGCCGGCTGGTGGGCCATGGCTGGGGCGTTCTTCGCCTTCGCCTTCGGCTCGATCCCGCAACAGGATGTGTTCCAGCGCATGACGAGCGCCAAGAACGAGAACGACGCCGTGCGTGGCACGGTGATCGGCGGGCTCGTCTATTTCGGCTTCGCCTTCGTGCCGATGTTCATCGCGTATGCGGCGCTGGTTGCGCACCCGGAGATGAAGGAACTCTTCGCCAGCGATGACCCGCGCGCGATCCAGCAGATCCTGCCCAACCTCGTCCTCGGCAAGATGCCCCCCTGGGCGCAAGTGATGTTCTTCGGCGCGCTGCTGTCCGCGATCCTCTCGACCGCGAGCGGCGCGTTGCTGGCGCCGACCGCCTTGTTCACCGAGAACGTTCTGCGGCCGTTCGCGCCGCGGCTCGGTGACAAGCAGTTCTTGCTGCTGCTGCGCGTCGTGCTGGTCACCTTCACCGCGTGCGCGCTGATCTTCGCGCTCAACAGCACGCACACGATGTACGAGATGGTGCAGAACGCCTACAACGTGACTCTCGTCGGTGCGTTCGTGCCGCTGCTCGCCGGAGCCTACTGGAAGCGGGCGAACACGCAGGGCGCGCTCCTTTCCGTGGTTCTCGGCATCGGCACGTGGATCGGCGCCGACGCGCTGGCGCCTGACTCGCTCGTCCCCGCCAACCTCCTCGGTCTCGCTGCGTCTGCGGTCGGAATGTTGCTGGGCACATTCACGCCGCAGATCGTTCGCCATGGCGGCCATTCGATCGACGCGACCATCCATCACGCCAAAGCGATCGCAAGCAAGCACGGGCACGGCCACCACGGGCACTGAACCAAGACCCGTTTCCATCCAGCGCAACGCGACGATGCGCAGGAGCACTCGTCGCCATCCGTCTGTGGATTCGCCCTTCGCGACTGGCTCCATGGTCGGCGCGCTCATAAAAGGTTCGCCCCTCAAAGTCGAAAGGCGGCGAGCGTCTGCCCCATGCTCACACTTTCCGGCGTCTCGAAGTCTTATGGCGATCGCGTTCTGTTCGCAGACGCGCAGGCTCAGGTCAATCGCGGCGATCGCATCGGACTCGTCGGTCAGAACGGCGCCGGCAAGTCGACCCTGTTCTCATTGATCCTGGGCCAGATCGAAGCGGACGAAGGACGCGTGAGCCTCGAGCGCGACGCGGTGATCGGCTACCTGCCGCAGGAAAGCGCGCCGGTCGGCGACGAGACCGTCGTCGAGATCGCCTGCGCCATCGCGCCCGACTTCGTCCGGCTCATGCGCATCGTCAAGGCGTGGGACAACGACCACCCAGTCGAGGCAGAGCACAAGGAAGAGCTGCATGATGACGTGCACGAACGCTTCAACGAGCTCGACGGCTACTTCGTCGAAGCGAGGGCCAAGAAGATCCTTGCCGGCCTCGGATTTCGCGAACGCGACTTCGACCGTCCCGCGCGCGAACTGAGCGGCGGCTGGGTCATGCGCGCCCATCTTGCGCGACTGCTCACGCAAGAACCCGATCTGCTGATGCTCGACGAGCCG
>SXPK01000260.1 GCA_005776365.1 Planctomycetia bacterium | reverse complement strand
GGCGACGAAGTGGCCAGGGTGATCCTTGATGGCGCCGGTGAACGCGCCCTTCACGTGCCCGAACAGCACCGATTCGAGCAGCGTCTCCGGGATGGCTGCGCAGTTCTCGGCAACGAGTTGCTTCTTGTTGCGGCGGCTCAACTCGTGGATCGCGCAGGCGACGCGCTCCTTGCCGGTTCCGCTCTCGCCGGTGATCAACACGGGCGCGTCGGCGGGCGCGAACTTCGCGATCAACTTGCGCAGCGCGAGCATCGCATCGCATTCGCCGATGATCCCGTGCCATGGCTCGCCGGGGTCCGTTGCCGCGGCCTTCGGCGCGGCGGCGCGCCATTCGTCCGCCACCGTCTGCTGCATCGCGTCGAACACGGACGGGTCACCGCAATCGCGCGCCTCGCGCAGCAACTGGGCCAAACGGTGCAGCAGGTCTTCGCGCGAACTCACCACGAGTCGGTCTCCTCGAGCGGCTCGAGCCCCGCGTATTCGAGTATCAGTGTGCGCTCGACGCCGTCGTCAAATCGAACGACCGCTCGCATGGTAGCGCCTTGGCCGGAAGTGCTGCGAACGACGCCGAGGCCGAACAAGCCGTGCCGCACACGCATGCCGCGCTGCACTTGCACGATCGCGTCCGGGTCCGGGTCGACGCCCCATGCCTCGTGGTCGGTCGTCTCCTGCTCGTAGGAGTGCCACGCTGCGTCCCACGATTGCTTGCAGTCCTTGGGGATCTCCTTTTGGAAGCGCGACGACTCCATCCGCATCGTCTCACCGTTGACCATGCGCTCCTTGGCGCTGGTCAGCAGGACGGACTTCATGCCGCGAGTGATTGCGACGTACATCAACCGCCGCTCCTCCTCGACGCCGATCTCGCTGTCCGACGAACGCATGCTCGGGAACACTCCCTCTTCGAGACCAGCCACGACGACGTGCTCGAACTCGAGCCCTTTGGCCGCATGCACCGTCATCATCTGGACACGCGGCTCATCTTCTTTCGAGCGGTCCTGCGACGTGAGCAGACTCACCTGCTGCAAGTAACCGACGAGCCCTTCCTTGCTCTTCTCGTCGAAGGCGACGACGTCACTGACGAGTTCGTGGATGTTCTCATCGCGCGCAACATCTTCGGGATCGCCAAGGCTGGTCGCGTAGTTCAGATACTGGGTGCCCTCCAGGATGGCAGCCAGGACACCGTGCGCGCCCTTGCTGCGGCTCGCCTCGGACGCAGCATTGAGCACGGACGAGAGTTGCTCGAGTCCCTTGCGCGCCTTCGGCGGCACGACAGCGCGCAACGACGGCTCGCCGATCGCCTCTTTCAACGACATCCCGGCCTCGAAGCCAGCGCGCTTGAGCTTGTCGACCGACGACTTGCCGACGCCGCGCGCCGGCACGTTGATCACGCGCTCCATGCTGACGTCGTCCAACGGATTGACGAGCACGCGCAAGTAGGCCAGCAAGTCCTTGATCTCCCGCCGCTCGAAGAACGACAGGCCGCCGAGGATCTCATACGGGATGGTGCGATCCTTCAGCGCTTGCTCGATGCCGCGCGACAGCCAGTGCGCGCGATAGAAAACCGCGATGTCGTCGAGCGCGACGCCATGGTCGGCGAGCCCGCGGATGCGATCGGCGATCGCCTGCGCCTCCTCGGCCGGGTTGGCCGCGCGGAACATGTGGAGCGGTTCGCCCTCGGGATTGTCGGTGCGGAGGCGCTTGTCCTTGCGCAGCTTGTTGTTCGCGATCACCGACTCCGCGGCGCGCAAGATCATCGCCGTGCTGCGGTAGTTCTGCTCGAGCCGGACGACCTTGGTGCCTTCGTAGTCATTCTCGAAGTCGAGGATGTTGCGAATCTCCGCGCCACGGAAGCCGTAGATCGACTGGTCCGGGTCGCCGACGACGCAGACGTTGCCGGGCGGCGGCGCCAGTTGCCGCAGCAAGTCGTATTGCACGCGGTTCGTGTCCTGAAACTCGTCGACGAGCACCCATGGAAACCGATCGCGATAGATCTCCGCGACAGCCGGGTGCTCCTTCAGCAGTTGCAAGAAGTTGAGCAGCAGGTCGTCGAAGTCCATCGCGCCCAGCTGCTTCATGCGGACGTGGTAAGGCTCCCACACCTTGGCAACGATGCGCGAAGCGTCGCTGTCGCCGAGCGCGACATCGTGCGGCGACAACCCAGTGTTCTTCATCCGCGAGATCATCGAGCCAACAGCGCTCGGCTTGACCTTGGCGCCGTCGAGAGAGACGTCCTCCATCACACCCTTGATCGCCGCGTCACGGTCGTAGGTGTCGTAGATCGTGAAGTTCTCCGGGTAGCCGAGCAGCCTGGCGTCAGCGCGCAGGAACCGCGCGCAGGCCGAGTGGAAGGTCGCGATGCGAACGAAGGGCCCGCCCAGTCGCTGAACGCGGTCCGCCATCTCGCCGGCCGCCTTGTTCGTGAACGTCATCGCCAGGATCTGGCTGCCATGCACGCCATCGCGCAACAGGCGGGCGATCCGGCGCGTCACCACGCGCGTCTTTCCAGAGCCGGCACCGGCGAGCACCATCAACGGCCCGGTTCCGTGCATGACCGCTGCGGCCTGCTGCTCGTTGAGGTCTTCGAGGATCGGATCGGACATGCAGGGCGGCGCAGCATAGGCCGCACCGGGGCAAAGGCGAGCGCGCCCGCGCATCCGTTATCGCATCCGCGGCGCTCGACCTACGCGGCAGCTGCAGATGCGAAGCACTGAAACATGGGCTCGCTCACTGGACGACGAAGCGTGCGCGTGGCTGCGGCACGTCCTTGCCACCGCGCAGCGTCATCGGCAGCGTCCACTCGACCTCGCCGTCACCAGTCGGCAATGCCGCCGAAGGCACGAATGCGACGCAACCGCGCGCGCCGCGGCCTGCGGTGCCCTGAAGGACCTGCAGCGCGCCCGGCACTTGCTGACCGCCGACACGAACGAGGCATTCGATCTGACGGAGTTGCGCCTCGTCGATATCGCGAAAGAAGTGCAGCGTGATCGGCGTGCCGCCGGCACCCTGGCTCGCGGGCACCGACCGTTGGCCATCGCGAGGCCAACACTTCGGCTGGCCCTTCTGCACCGGCGCGACCGTGTCGAAGGTCTCGATCATCATGGCGCGCTTGCCCTTGGCCACCGCGAACAGCGCGCGGCCCGGATCGAGCAGATAGTCGCGCAACGCCGGGTCGCCCATCCACGCGCGCACCGCGGCCTCGTTGTCGAGACCTTCGTGCACGGCCACCGCGGTGCCGATGGCCGCAGGCGGCACCGGCGGCGCAGGCGGCAATGCATTGGCGCCCTTTGGCGACGCCTTCAGTTGCTTCAGTTGCAGTTCATGCTTCTCGACGGCTGCGTAGTAGGCGTGCACCGACTGCGTCGCTGGTGACTCCGCCACGACGAAGCCGCCGGGCGCGCAATCCGAAGCAGCCCTCGCGCGCCAGATCGCGTGTGCGAGTGCGCGCGCGTCGGCAACCGTTTCCTTCTTGCCCAGCGGCGGCTGCAGCATGGCCTTGCGCAGCGCCTGACCCGTGCCCCAGTGCGCGCGCCAGGCGTCGTCGAGCGCGGCGACCTGGTTGCCCGTACGCTTCGAGAATGCTGCGGCGACGGCGTCGGGATCGCGGATGTCGGAAGTCTTGACCGCGGCGAGGTCAAAGAGCGTCGTCGGCGACGTGCGCACCAGGTAGTCGCACATCGACCAAGCCTTGACGCGCTCCTCGTTGGTGAGCTTCGAGCCTTGGACGAGCACCAGCCGCGCAGTCGGCGTGTCGTTCTTTGCCCAAGCGCTCTCGGCGGCGATCACCCGCCAGGACTCCATGTCGGGAAGGAGCGGCTTCGGCTTCCAGCTCGTGACCGTGTTGCCCTGCGGCTGCTCGAGGAAGAACGACAGCGTGCGATCGAAGAGGATCGCGACCGTCGCGTGCCCGATGCCTTCGTAGAGGCCCTCGACATCAATGCCCGCCGCATCCTGCGCGACGCCGCGCGCGGTGACGTCCTGCACGAAGTCATCGCCGGTGCCATTGGCGACGGTGTAGAGGCGCAAGTGCTTGTCGCCAGACTGGACCCAGGCGTAGTCGCAATCCTCCTGCAGGAAGCGCAGGCGATCTGGCGTGAACTGCGCGCGACACGCGTCGAGCACCTTCTTGTAGGCGGCGCGGTCGGCGGTCCAGAGGATGTCGTATCGCTTCTTTGGCTCGAAACGCTCGCCGCCCTGGTTGGCAAACATCAGCCGCGCGAGCAGCAGCGCGCGCTCCGCGCTCGCAGCAGCCAACCGCAGTCGCTCGGGCGCGACCGCGCCGTGGAGCCGGAAGTGCGGTGTCGCAAGGCCGATGCAGGGCACGCCCGCCGCCTGCATCACCGGCTCGGGCTCCGCGATCTCTTCCATCGGCGGCTCCCACGCGAGCAAGAACTCGACGGCTTGCTTCAACGAGCGGCCGCGACGCAGCATCGCGAGTTCTTGCGGAGTGCCGGTGTAGCCCTCGAAGGTGGCGCCGGCGATCGCGGCGAGCGCGTTCTTGTCCGTGGGCCGAAACCAGAGCACGCGCTTGTAGAAGCGAGTCGCTCGATCCATGTCGCTGGCTGCCGTGAGCGCCTTTGCGGCGGATTCGAGTTGCTTGACCAGGTCCTTCTCGATCTTGGTCCACTCCTGGTCGATCTTCTTCTGGGTCTTCGCGTCGCCTTTCTGATCGACCTCGATCACCGCCTTGTTCGCGTCGCGCTTCCACGTCTCGCCGACCTTGACGAACCCGAGTGGAGGCAGCGCGCGCTCATCGCCAGGCGACCATTCTTGCAGCACGTGGCGACGGATCTCCGTCGCGCGGCCGTGCTGCGCGTTCTGCGACAACGCATCGGCGCGAGTGAGCAACGCACTCGCGACGTCTTTCTCGACTTGCGCAGCAAGCGCGGCGGCGTCTTGCTGGGCGACACCACCCGCGGCTGACCCGAAAACGGCCGCAAGCAGCGCGAGCGCGGGACTGGAAAGGCGCACGATCAACCTCCCACCGTGAACGGGAACGACTCTGCCTCGCCCCTGGTCGTCCACTTGACCGTCGCCTCGCCCTTCGGCAACGGGGCAAGCGGATAGAAGACCCACATGCCCGCCGCCGCGACGCGACGCGAACCTTGGGTGGAGTGCACGAGCTTCCCTTCGACAGGTTTGCCGCCGGAAGTCACTTCGCACTGCACGTCGCTCTGGTCCGCGCCAAAGAAGTGGATGCTGATCGGCAGACCAATGTCCTTCTGCTTGCCGCGGCCCGCTGCCTCGAGCACCTGCTGCGCCTCTGTTCCGAGCAGCGCGACCGGGACCGCCGAGGGGAAGGTGACCACGGGCGCGTTGGGCCCGCGTTGCGTCGCATACGGGAAGTAGCCCGTCGCGATGCGCCCTTCCATCGTGCGGCCACGCTGCACGTCGATCACGACGAGCGCCCCTTCGGCGAAGATGCCGATCTGCTCGAGGCCACGGTCGAGGATCGCATCGCGATAGCCGGGCAGCAGCAGCCAGTTGGCCATCGCTTTCTTGGGTTCCTTGTCGCCGCTCCACACCAAGGCCCGCTGCGCGAACACACGGCCTTGATTGGAGAAGCCTGGCTTCGTCTGGTCCTGGGTGTTCTCGAGGTCTCGAGAGACCTTGTTCTTCTTCAGGTAGTCGGCGTGCTGACGGCACGCGACCGACCAATCGGCGGACCACCCGACCTCGCCCGCGCCGTGCTGCTTGCGCAGGCGGTTGAACTCTTCGAGCCACAAGGGCGCGTCCTTGCTGATTGCTTCCATCGGCGTCGACTGTTCGCGGATCGCGCGCAACGCCGCCGAGTCGCCGGTGTAGAAGCTGCGCCAATCGTCCTCGACCGCCCGAAGCGACTGCTTGGTCGCGCCCGTGAACGCGGTCATCACGTCGAAGTCGTTCTTGGCGTCGTTGCCGGCACGATCGAGCGCCAGCAGGAGCGACGGGTCACGACGCAGCAGGTAGTCGCAGAACGACCATGACTTGATGCGCTCCTCGCTCGAGAACTTGGAGGCGAGGATCAGCGGCAGGTGCGCGGCCGGCGCCGATGCCTTCTCGAAGGCGAGATCGCGCGCGAGTTCGCGCCAGATCTCGAGATCGGGGAGGTCGAAGCGCTTCTCGTTGCGCCCCGCGACCGTGCCTGACTTCTTCTGCTCGGCGACCGTCATGATGAGGTTGCGACCAAAGAACATGCCGACGACCGCGTGACCGAGGCCTTCGATGACGGCGTCCTTCTTCAGCATCGACCACTGCTCGGCGACCTTGCGCACCGCGTAGTCGGTCATCACCGCCGGATCCTGCTGGCCTGACACAAAGATGCCTTGCTTGCCGCGGTCGATGCCGCAGGCCGAAGTGAACTGCAGCACGAAGTCGACATCGCCGATCGCCGCCGCGTGCGCCTTGACGACCTGGCCCCAAGTCGCGCGATCCCGGAAGAAAGCGATCTTCGTGGTGATCTCAGGCGGGGTCTTCCAGCTCTCGCCGTCCGCGAACGCTTCTTGGCAGAACGCATGCGCGCGTTCGCACCATTGCGCGAGTTCCGTCAGCACCTCTGGCTCCCAGTCGCCGAAGATCACGAAGTTCTCGGTCGAATAGGACTCGTACTTCACTGCGGCGGCATCGAGACGCGGGTCCGTTGCCGCGCCCTTCTGGACCGAGAACGGCGTGCTCGAGAGGCGCGCAACGGAGCGGTCCATCATTCGCGAACGACGCAGGAGCGCGAGTTCGAGGTCGGTGCCGGTCACGCCCTCGACCGTCTTGGCGCCGACGCCGCTCTGCGCCGACGCGTCCGTCGGCAGAAACCGCAGCGCCCGGCGGAAGTGATACTGCGCGCGCTCGGCCTTGCCCGCGGCCTGCAACTGCGTCGCGATGTCGCGGTGGCCTTCGCCGAGTTTCTTGCACGCGGCCTGCCAACGGCTTTCGAGCATCCTCGCGTTCTTGAGGTTCGGCGCATCCGTCACCGGATAGTCAAAGCCAGTCTTGGGTTGCCAAGCCGACCCGACGCGAACGAAGCCGAGCTGTTCGCGCGCGACTGCATCGTCGCGGTCGTAGTCAGACATCACTTCGAGCCACAGATCGCGCGCCCGGCGGGGGAATCCGTTCTTGAAGCACAAGGTCGCAAATGCATCGAGTTCCTTGGCTCCGGTTTGCAGCAGCGGCAACTCGAGAGCATCGGGCTGCGGCTCAGGCGGCGCCTGGCAAGGCAAGGCAGCGCAGCACAAAGCGATGGACAGGGCGGCAAACAGGGCGCATCGGCGCGCAGGCATCGAGGAAGCTCCGTGGCGAACGAGGGGGCGCGTAGGCTAACGGGATGGACCAAGCTCGTCGCGGTCGGGGCACCGCCATCCCTTCGATCCTCGCGTTGGTGTCGCTGGTCGCGCTCGCAACAGGCCAGTCGATGCCTAGCTCGTTGGCCGACTTCGCCGAGACGGCTGCTGGGCCCTCGCCGCGCACGATCACGGTCCAGAATCTGGCCCCCCATGCTCGCCGAGAGATCGCCGCAGCTGTCGTGCCCTTTCCGCGCGGCGCCGTCCTCGGCACGCCGGAACTGCACGTCGATGGCCGCCCGACCGCGTGGGAGCCGTTCGGCGCGCGCTGGCCCGACGGCTCGGTGCGACAGGCGATGTGCATGTTCCCGGCCCAACTCGGCGCTTTTGGCGAACTGAGCGTCGCGCTCGCTGCTGGCTCCGGCCCCGCGCCCGAGGGCACGTTTGCGGAGATCGGCGGCTCGATCGTGGTGATCGCCAAGACTGCATTCGGCGAAGCGCGCATGGAGTTGCCGGTCATCGAAACTCTCGAAGACAACGCGCTGCGTCGCGTCGTGCTGCGGCGGTCCCGGCTCGCGACGACGGGGCTCGTTGCGGAACTGATCGTCGCGCAAGGCCGCGGCGACGCGCACGCCTACATCGACTTCGCCGCGTTCTTCAGCGATCCGACGCGAGCCGACATGCAGTGCGCTGTCGAAGAACTGACCATCGAGGCGACCGGGGTTGCGGCGCTGTTCCGCCACCCCGGTCGGCTCGCGGTGCAGCAAACGACCACCTCCACCGGCACGCGCGTTGTGTTGTTGCACAAACAAACGCTCGGCGACGGCCAAGGCATTCGTCGAACGGGATCCTTGCTGCCCGAGCTGACCGGGACGGATCCTGCGCGCGACGAGACGACGAAGGCTGCGGTGCTCGGTCCGTTACGCGCTGCGACGTCTTGGGTCGGGACCGGCGCGTTTGGACCATTTGGCGAACCGGCGACGATGCCCTCATGGTTGCAAGGCGACTCCGTGCGCGTTTCGCTTGCGGCCCGCCAACTCGCATTCGCACGCAGCGACAAGGCGCAACACGACCCGTTCGTCGCCTACGAGTTCGGGCCGACGAAGAACGCGGGCCAGACCGGCGACCAAATGGACTTCGGCGTGACCAAGCTGTCGGTGATTGCCAACACCGGCATCCCGAGCTTCTTGCTCGAGTGCGAACCATCGGTGTTGCAGGAAGCCTGCAGGCCGGTGCACATGTTCGAACCAGACGGCTCCATGACGCTCGCCAAGAACCACCCGGAGTGGATCGTGTGGTCGGGTCGCACCCACTGGCACGCCGGCGTCTCCCAAGACCGACTGGGCAAGCCCGCGCCCGAACCGCAGTTCGAGACGCACGGCTGGACCGGCAAGGACCGCCAACACTGGAGCAGCAACCACCTCGGCGCGTTCGCGCAGCTCACGGGCGCACACTGGGCGCGGCGCGAACTGATGCACGAGGCGCAGCTGTATCTGTCCGGCGAGACCACTTCGAAGGACAAGTCGACATCGGGCTCCGACGCGCCGCGCGGCGCGGGGCGCACGCAACTCGCCGCATGCTGGATCTACCTCGCGACCGGCGACGAGGCGCTGCGCGCGCGCATCGACGAGCGCACCGACCTCGTGCACTTCGCGCAATGGAAGGGCCGCGAACTGCCTGACGGCGCGGTGCGCACGATGTCCGTGCACGACCCGGATGCGCGCATGCTCGGCGGCAAGCACCGCTACTGGACGCCGTGGCAGGATGCGATCGCCGCCGTCGGTTATGCCGCCGTGCACCGCCTCACCGGCAATGCGAATGCGCGCACACTCGCCGAGGAGATCGCCATCAACGTCGTGCGCCACGGCTTCTTGCTCGACGACAAGGAGTGCATCGTCGCGACCGCATTGCGCTGGTTCGACGGAGCGCCGCTGTCGGCAGCCCAGCAGCGCGACCCGGATTGCGCGCTGTGGTCCTACGGCACGGGCTTCAACGAATGGGCCATCGGCGGCGTCGCCATCGCCCAGGTCGCAGCCACGAGCCGCTCTGACGAAGCGCTCGCGCAGCGTGCCGCCGAGATACTGCGCCGCGTGCGCGCCACCCGGCAACGGCCCAAGGACGGCTGGATCGACCGGCTGAGCGAATGGGACGCAGTGCGCTGGGAGGCGGCGAAGCAGTAGCGGGGCGAAGGACGCGGACGTGAGCGGCCGGTCCGGAATACGAGGCGTCGAACCATCGGGTCGCTCAGTTCCCAACGAGGCCCAGTAGCACGTGCCCAAGGGCCAGATGGGCGACGTGATCGGCGACGCACCTAGCCAGCGGGACACGCATGTCCGCTACCTCGACGACGGCAGGCTCGACATCGACAACAACCGAGTCGAGCGACAGATGCGCAGCGTCGCCGTGGGGCGGAAGAACTGGATGTTTGCGGGGTCGGCCGCGGGAGCGCGGCGCGCCGCGACCATCTACTCGCTGGTGAACAGCTGCGGCCTGCTCGGGATCGAGCCTTGGGCGAATCTGAAGGACGTGCTGCAACGCATCGCTGAGGGCGGGGACGCTGCGACGCTCACGTCGCAGCTGCGGAACTCGGCGGCTGAACGAGCCCCGGCCAGCTGAGCGGGCGATCCGATGTGCATGTCTGTTCCTCAGTAGGACTTGGCACTGTCGAAGAAAGAGATTGGGAAGATCCGAAGGACACCGTAGGCGTCCTCGGTCGCACCGGGTTTGAACTCCACCTTCAGCCGGACCATCTCCTGGGCTCCGTTGCCAGCAGAGGTGGAAGTCGATGCGAGGCAGATGCCGATGGCCAGCCCCACTGCGGACATGTCGACGCCTCAATGCTCCTACTTTCCGGCTGCCATCAGAATACTGTCGGCACTGTCGATGACGCGCGCAGTAAACCACTCTTGAAAGCGCCGGGTCTGCCTCGGATTCGGCGCGAAATCACTAAGAAACAAGCCGCGCACGCCGCCAAGCCAACCAAGGGTGGTGACTCCACGGTATCGAATGTCCAATGGCACGACGCGAACTCCGTGCGGCGAGCCAAGCGAGAAGGCATCACCCCAGTCCTCACCAACATTGGTGGGCACAATACCTAACGAGAGTATCGTAGCAATGGGAATGACTGCTGCCCCACTGATCTCCTCCTCGACACGCGCAATCAGGCTCGGCGATAGCACATCCCCCTCGTATCCGACATTACCAAACAGCTCTGAGCCCCTCAACATCGCAAGCAACCGGTCGGAGTAGACCGGATAGCTGTGCCTCTGAACAGCCACAGCCACGCCCCGAAGTCGATCCCTCAAGACTACGTCCACTGTGCTGCTCACGTCTGGTGGCAATGCACTGGACGAACATCGCCCAATGACACCAGGGGCCGCGACCAAGCAGGCAGCACACACGAACTTCTTAGTAAAGCTCAAACGGCGCCACCATGCTCCGCCGGTTACTATCCTGCGATCCCGGATCACTTTGTGTACTCCCCACAGCCGGTGTCAATGCACTTGCAGGTATTCCAATCGAAGCTCTGACCGGATTTGCAGCGCAGACCCGCGTTCGGCCGCAATAGATTTCCTGGTGGATCCGGATGCGTCACGCCAGGGCCATGGCGGGGCAGTTTATCATGACACTTATCAGCACAGTAATAATGGCCTCCACACTTGCGAGTGTAGCACAGCACTGCTTGTGGCCCATTCACCATGTGCTCACCCGTGCCCACAGGCTGCCACGCCCCCTGATTCATGGCCATTCGTGTCCATGTCGCTCGGTAGCGCGCCCCATCAGGAATCCGAACACTCCAAGGCTGACTCATGTCAGCATGGGCAATTCGCCGGCTCTCAAATCGCAACCACTGCACTGCGCCTTGGTGGGCAACGCCAATCTGCAATTCGACGATCAGGGCCTCCTGTGGCCGCAACTGCAATAGCACACCAGCTGGGACGACATCGTAAGCAGGCGTCTCTCTGGTGGCCATGTGCGACACACTAGCACCGTGCCGGGATTCGACGAATCCGTCCTGGGTTACCACGATCACCAGACCGGGCGTGGCTGGCCCGCTCACGAGCACTTTGCCCTCCACGAGTGAGTACTGGCGCGCAGTGGTTGCGGTCGCAACAGCTTGCTCGAGCTGCACGAGGGACCGTTCGTCCGACTCGATCCACACGGCATGAACAGTGCTGCCCGCTGGCAGTGCTATCTCCACGGGCTTGGCGCCGCCCCCTTCGAACCAGTCGATGGTTCGCGGCGTGACATCGGCTTCACTCAGTGCTGCGGAGAAGAACTCTCCATCCGGAGCCCTCAGCTCGATTCGAACGGGGCGCCGCCGCTCGATCCAATCCTGCGCCAGGCGCAAACGGCCACCCCGCATCGTCATTGGCGTCACCGAAAGGACGCCATTCTTCGAGCCAGACACAGAGGCATTCAGGTCTAGCACCAAGGCATCGCGACTTCGCGAGTGATAGTGGATCGAGACTCCGCCGGAATGCGGAATCGCATGCAGCTCTAGATTCGCCGGAACCGAAACACCCAGAACACTCGGCTCGAGTTCGTGTCGCGATGACCAGGAGCCCACTACCAACTCCGCACCGACCGGAGCCAAGTACATCGCCGCTCCATCTGCCTTGAGTCCCTCGAAACGCCGGCCCTCCAGCTGGACAATGCAAACCCCGGCCGCCCCATCAGACTTCCATGACTCCCTCGAGACGGTATCGAGTCGCCCACCTTCCTCGATGCGCCTGGGCTCCACATTGCACTCCCAGTCCGCCCCTTCAGCCATGAGAGCTTGCGCCGAACCAACTTTCAGGCCGACCTTGCAGTGACTCAGCGGCGGGGCAACCAGCACGCTTTCGCCAGGAGACCCAGCAGACTCGCGGACCGCGAAGAGCACACGACAATGCGGCTCCAGCAGGAATGCCACGAAGCTACCAAGAGCGCATTCGCTGCGCATGACAGCCCACTCTCCGGCCTCGCCAGTGACACCTATGCGATGCCATGACGAGAACGGCTCATCCGGATCGGCAACGACTCCGTAGGGGCAGCCAGCGACCGGGGCGGCAGCCCCATGGGCTTCGAGCCGCCCTCTCCAGACTCCTTCGTCCTTCGTGTGCGCCTCGCTCCGCTTCGCCGCGCGCAAGCCCGACTCGCCTTCGACGAAGCCAACGCCGCTGGACGCATCCGCACTTTCTGCAGAATCACCCGCCACCGTCTTCGGGGACCCCAACTCTGGTCCGACAAGTAGCGACCCTGCGACGCTCCCCAGAGTCGCCGTTACCAGCAGGAGCAGCACCCATTGGAAGGACCTATGCTTGTGCATGTGCTGTCGCCACCTCCTCAGGCTTGCGACCAACCCGTCGAACTGCTGGCCACGGTTCCGTCCTGGGTTCCACTCGTAGCGCATTGCCCCGTCAAAGTCATTGGATCGTCCGTCCTGACATCGCACAAGAATGCTATGGTGACCTGGCTGCCGTTCAAAGTCCTGAGATAGTCAGTGCTCTCCATCGGCGGCGTCGCCATCGCCCAGGTCGCAGCCACGAGCCGCTCTGACGAAGCGCTCGCGCAACGCGCCGCCGAGATCCTGCGCCGCGTGCGCGCCACCCGGCAACGGCCCAAGGACGGCTGGATCGACCGGCTGAGCGAATGGGACGCAGTGCGCTGGGAGGCGGCGAAGCAGTAGCGGGGCGAAGGACGCGGACGTGAGCGGCCGGTCCGAAATACGAGGCGTCGAACCATCGGGTCGCTCAGTTCCCAACGAGGCCCAGTAGCACTTGCCCAAGGGCCAGATGGGCGACGTGATCGGCGACGCACCTAGCCAGCGGGACACGCATGTCCGCTACCTCGACGACGCGGAAGACAGTTGGCCCCTCGCGACCGCGACCGAGCGTGAAGTCGAACACGACTTCGTCGCGATCGCCGACTTAGGCCCTGAGGTAGCTGTGCCGACTGCCCTGCGACGTGCTGGCATCGACGAAGTGATTCGCCAGAACGGCCTGATCGCGGTGGGCTTCCACCTGCCCAAGAATCCCATGGGCGACGCGATCGGCTACGCGCTGCGGCAGTGGGACACGCAGGTCCCCTACCTCGACGACGGCAAGCTCGACATCGACAACAACCGAGTTGAGGGCTGGCCGGTATCAGGGCTGCCAGGCGGCAGTACGGCCAGCCCCTCTTCGACCCGTTCGCGGACTCCGCGGCCAACAGCTCCTGATCGGAAGGACCCCTTCAGTTGCGGTTCAGGCCGAACGCCCTCGACCCGAGCTTCCGCTTCTTCAGCGACTCCACCTCGATGACCTCCGCAGCGGTCATCGTCTTCGGTAGCGTCCTCAGGATCGAGAACTGGAACCGCCGCCATCGCTCGGGATGCGCCTCCAGCAACTCGACGAGTCGCTTGTTCCCTCCGTGCTTCGAGCGAGTGTACTGCGCCCAGCGGCCGAAGATCCCTTCCGCACCGTACGCCGAGCCCACGTACTGGTTGCAGAGAAGGCTTGAAGTTGGGGTGAGGGGGGTAGCGTCACAAGCAACTGAGACGCTTCAAGGGGTGAACAAGATGCGCCATGTCTACTTCGCGCTGTTCTCTGTCGTGTGTACCGCAAGCGCTGTTGCCCAGTGTAACGGCTGCAGCAACTCCAGCTGGGTTCACAACCCCTGGGCCCCAGGTTTCTCACCGGCGGAAAATGATCTGCCCACGCAGTTTGATCCGCGGTGGTTCTACGAATCCACGACCGATACTTGGTTTTACAGCCCCAGCGAACACCCAGTGGAGGTTGGTTTTGGGGTCACGGGAGGCAAGGACGGTGTCGAAGTTGGTATAGAGGTCACCTTAAGGCCGACCAACTTTGAGGTGCTATCGCTGGAAAATCTCAGCTATGGCCAGACCCCTGGCGTGTGTGCTGGCGAAGGATACCCCTATTGCGCAGAATCAGGGCCTTGCATTACCTTCTTCCACTTCACCGTCAAGATGGTGGCCAACACACAAACCTCCAGCACTGTGGTGCTGCTGCTCAACAATAGTAACCACACGAAGGTGCGCAACGGATCGCCTGCTGTCAACGTCGCGATAGATCAGCCTGCATCCTGCAATGATGAGGACCAGTTCACGACCGTGGAGGTCGACACTCCCAATCAGTGGAGTGACCCAGACATGTTTTCCGTTGAATGGCGCTGTTCCGATTGCCCTAGTGCATTCTAGTGTCGCGCATGAACAGGCGCGTTCCATTCTGCATCATGGGAGCAGCGGTTATCGCTCTTGGTGTAGCTGCGACCAGATGCGCGGGCGCTTCGGACGGTTCTTCCGCCGGTGCAAGCGTATCTGCACCTAGTCTAGGCGTGTCCGGCAGGGACCCTAAGGATGCAGGTTCGCTGGACGGCAGTGATCAGCAACGATCCGAGTCTGCCCGCGCAGTGGTCGACAGAGCGCCTAATCCCCAAGTGGTCCTTGCGCCTGTCCGCCAGTGGCTAACCGCGCAAGGGCTCCGCGAGGGGGCGCCCTTGACCAGCGCGGAGAAGGACGGTGTATTGCAGTCCATCGTGTCCAGCATGGCAGCAGAGTCTGCGCCGGCCCTTGGAGCCGACGCCACGGCTCATGCTCTTTCACACAGTGCGGCACAAATTCAGCGTGAAGCCAATCTTAGGGCGGCTGAATTGGGGATCTACGTGGTCGTTCCATCGCACAACCCATTTAAGTTGCTCGTGTCCATGGCGCAGGCTATGAAAACTCCGGACTACCATTTCACACTGGTCAAAGTTATCCGGCCTACCAAGGAGTGTGTCATAGTTGTGTTAGACAGGGATATGGGCTCCGCGGTCGCTGAGGCTAGGCAAAAGATCGGAGCGAACTTCGAACGAACTAGAGGCACCAACAAGTAACTCAGGAGATCAGACGATGCGTTTAACAATCATGACCGTGGTGATCCTCGTTCTCAACATCGCATGTGATGCCAGTGCACAAAGAGATGCGGACCTTGCCAGGTGCATACAGATTGAGGTCAATGCGCCATCGCCCGTGTCCGGCGCCGCACCGGAGACGATGCGGTTTGTCAGGAATGCCGCAGGCACAAACATGGCAACCGTCGAGTGGGTCGATGCCAACGGTGCTGTTAGACTATCCATAGCCCTTCCGTTTCACGATGTGGGCACAGTCCTGATGCCACGGCATATCGCTAGTTCCGGAGCCGGGTGCGGTTACCTTGTCACGGGGCGCGAGTACGCAGCTACTGGCGCCTCGACGCTGCAAGGTCATATAGTTCGACTGAGCGCGCACTTCAACGCTCAGGGGGCCCCACAATTGGTCATCGATGAGTCACAATCCACTGGGCCGCTAGACATAACACTCATGGCCATAAGCGAACGAGACCGGTACTTGCTGGCTTTCGATTATTGCACGAGAAGGCTGCTCGTTGCAGACATGGCTGGCAAACAATTGCCGAACATTCTCCCAGTGGCTAGCGCTTGGCAGGAAATTGCTGACAGCAGCACTATCGGCAGCCTGGGGAAGAGGATCTCGTCGACGCATACCGAATTTCGCGTGGTTGACCGTGGCGATGTCGCGGTGCTCTGCCCGTTCGATGTTGTAACCACGATGAATGTGGTGCATCGAGAGGCGACGGGCGGGTGGACAGTGCAGAATGCCGCCATTCCGACCGACTACTTTGTACAAGGTCGAAGTTTGGTCTGCGGACTAGAGCCCCTTAGCTTTTGGGCCAGCGCTTCCGTGCCACAAGGCGGAACGTGGACCCTGAGTGGTCCTGGGGGGCAGATCGCAAGTGGATCGGTGACTCCCGGGCAAACCAATGTCATCGGGGTAATTCCGGAAATGCACGTGAATCCCAGCGAAACCTATTCTATAGGAATTAGCAGTTCAGGTGACGAGCTATTCTTCAAGCCAGCTGTGCGTTACATGCAGCCAGGTTCTACGCAATCGGCGTTCAGTGCCGAGCGCGTAGTTTGTAATCCCACTGTTACTGTCGGCAAGAACTACCATAGTCAAGTTGGCATCGACACAACAATTAGTGGAAGTGTAACCTCTTATCTCGTGGTGAATGTGCGAGATGCTAGTGGAAATGATCCCCTTACCTGGGTTGGCAACACGCCTGTACTGGATTCCCTCACTTCCGTAGCATTTCAGTTTGATGCCCAGCACGTTCGAAACGGTGTAGGGAGGTCCTTTCCGATTCCCGCAGGCACAGAGGGTCTGGTTGTGCTATTCCAGTATTTCTTCTTCTTGCCGGAGGGGCATGTCGCTGTTTCGGAGGTATTTGGCGGACGCATTGTCGCTGACGGCTTTGCTGCTCTGATGAGCTCCAGAGAAAACCTGGGGCCCAGCAGGCGCTCCACGTTGAGCGACGCTTATGGTGCAGATGCTGAGCGAGTCGCTCGCGTCAGGCGGGCAATGCAAGGTGGAGATCGAGGAGCTGCTGCGACGCGACTGCGGGAACAGGTACTGCACCGGCTTCGGAGCCAGAGGTAGGGATGCCGGTACGCACTTTGCGCCCGCCGGAAGTGACCGCGCCCGATGGCAGCCGCCCTCGTCCCACGGTGTCCATCTGACTGACGGAGGTCGCGCACACGCCACTCTCCACCGCCGCTCCCGCTGCTCCCGGGGGCGAAGCCCCGCGGCCCGCGGCCCAAGGACGGTTGGATCGACCGGCTGAGCGAATGGGACGCAGTGCGCTGGGAGGCGGCGAAGCAGTAGCGGGGCGAAGGACGCGGACGTGAAGGAGACGAGTTGGCGCGCGGGCAGTTCGGGATCCCGGACTCCTCCCCACCCAGTCCAGTTTTCTTGCCCTCCCGCGTGCGCATCGGCGCGGACGGTCCTTGCGGAGGAGCACCGGACACCGGCGCGATCCACAAACGACCACCCGACCACACTGCCATGCGCAACGCCACGATCCTGTCAGCTCTCGCCGCGACGCTCGCCTCCGCCGCCGTCGCCCAGACGCCCAACAACCTGATCGGCATCACCCGCAACACGCCGATCCTCGACCAGCGCGACCACAATGCGTGCACGCCCATGCCGTTCTGCGCGCCCGCGTTCCCACCCGCGCCTGCCGTGCCCTACGCAGGCGGCACTGCGTGGGATCCGGTCCGCAACGCGGCGATCATCAGCAACGGTTTCCTGATCGCGTCCGTCGACCCCATCACGTGCGCCTTCGTCTGTCCGCCGATCCCTGCGCCTACCGTGTCGCCCAACGCGATGGTCACCGGGCTGGAAATGGTCGAGTCACAGAACGAGATCTGGCAGCTCGATTCGTTTGGCGCCTTGTCGCGCCTGACTACCACGTGCCCGCCTGTGTTGATCTCCGTGTGCAACACCGGACTGCCGATGACTCCCATCATGGCGAGCGGCGGTCTCGCCGTTGACGAACTGAACGGCTACGTGTTCTACGGCTACTCGAACTTCGGCGGCGGCGTCACCAACGTGTGTGTCGCGTCGATCGCGAATCCGTGTTTGATCGTGCAGACCGCGATCCCGGCGCCGTGCGGCGCCATGCCGCTTCTGCGCGGCATCACGGGCCTCGCGGTCGACGCCGCTCGTCAGGTGCTCTACATGACGGACGGCTTCCAAACGATCGGCTGGCAGTATGCGCCGGCGGGTCCTGGCGTCGCCTTCATGGGTCAGACGTGCTGCGCGCTGCCGCCGACGATCCCGGGTGATCAGTGGATCGGCCTCGCCGTCCGCTCGGGCCGCGAGACCTCGATTGGCGCGCCCTGCGCGGCCGGGTCGTGCCCTGCTTGCCCCACGTCGCACGTGCTGCGCAACAGCCCCAACCTCGGCAACGGATTGTTTGCGCTCGGCCTCGACAACATGGCGCTGTCCTCGTTCGCAATCGCCGGCATCGGCGTCGGTCCCTGCCTGACCGCAGGCCCGGTCATCGCGCCGTTCTGCGGCCCGATCCACGTCGCGCTGCCGACGATCACCACGCTCGGCCCGGTGTTCTCGCCAATGGGCGCAGGTTGCGGCGCGTCAATCAACTTCCCGCTGCCGCTGCCGAACAACCCAGTGTTCGCTGGCCTCGTGCTGAGCTCGCAGTGCGCAATCTTCTGTGCCGGTGGCGGCAACGCGCTGAGCAACTGCATCAGCTTCGAGCTGCAGAGCAACTGAGTAGCGCGACGCAAGAAGCGCAGCGTGCGACACGAAACGGGCGGCCATCGAGCCGCCCGCGTTCGTTTCTGGAGACGACCCCATCGCGCGAGGGGTGGACAGCGCGCCTCGAATGAGCTCAGCATCGGGTCGAGGCATCGTCTCGAGCGACGCGGACCGAGCAGCGAGCCTGCTGCAGTGGTGCGCGCCAGCAGCCGCTTCGACGCACCGATGCGAGCTGGCGAGGCAGGCGTAAGTGGCACGGCCGAGAGGACTTGAACCTCTAACCTCCAGATCCGTAGTCTGGAGCTCTATCCAATTGAGCTACGGCCGCGCGAGGGGCGAGGAAGTTAGCGGCACCAAAGTACTGATGCAAGCCTCATTCTCAGCGCGCCGGAGGCACGGCACGGCAGCGAAACAAAGGCTCGCGTTCAGGCCGCGCCGGGCGTTCCGCGCAGTGATTCTTCGGCGGCAGAAAGCTGGACAGAGAGGGTCAGCTCCAGCACCTGCAAGGCGCGCGCACCGCCGAGCAGATTGTCCTCGGGGTGCTCGAACAAAGCCGCGGTGATCGCGCCGCGAACGAACTCGACGCAAGAACGCACGGCGTCGCGCACGGAGACGCGATCGCGGCCGTGGCCGGCGAGTGTCGGCAGCCACTGCGTGGCAACGGCATGAAGCACGGGCCGATCGACGGTCGCTGTGACGACGGACTGCAACCACAGACGCGCAGCACGGCGGCGGCGGTTCAGCACGGATAGTTGGATTGGTTGCGCATGGCCGATGCTGCGCCCGTGCTCGTTATGCAGCGCGATCGTGTGATCCACCACCGCACGCGCGATGGCCGGCACACTATCGCTCGCGCGCGCCATCAAGATGGCACGGCCAACGCCGTCGATCGCGGGCGGAGTCGCACTGAGCAAGCGCGGCTTCAAGAACGCGAAGGCGCGCGGTTCGCGCG
>SXPK01000259.1 GCA_005776365.1 Planctomycetia bacterium | reverse complement strand
CTTCGCGGCCGTGCACGAGGCCGATGCCCGTCACGACTCCCGCGCTCGGCGCGTCGTCGTTGTAGAGGCCATTGCCGGCGAGCGGTGACAACTCGAGGAACGGCGAACCTTGATCGAGGATGCGCGCGATGCGTTCGCGCGGCAGCAGCTTGCCGCGCTTGTGGTGGCGCGCGACGGCATCGGGGCCACCGCCTTGTTGCGCGACGGCGAGCTTCTGCTGAATGTCCGCGATCGTGCGCAGATGGTGCGCGCGGTTCTGCTCAAACTCGGCGCTGGCGGCCTTGACGTTGCTGTGGAGGGCTTCGGTCATCGGTGGCGCGGCACGATAGCCCGCGTGCACCGGCCGGAGAACGCCGATCCGCCGGACTGCATCAGGCTTCGAGCAGTTCGCGGAACAGCTCCAGCTGGTCGCGCTCGGCAGGCACCATCCGCCCATCGGCCCGGGCGATCGCAACGAGCGCGTCGAAGAACGCCTGACGATGCGACGGCGGGATCGTGGTCGGGTCGACCTCGTCGGCGGGCGGCGGAAACTTCAGCCATGCCTCGACCTTCTTGACGTCGTCGTTGCCGAGCCCCATGCGGCCGACGGCGCGCATGATGAGATCGCGCTCTTGCTGCTGCACCTTCAAGTCCGTCCAGGCGAACGAGCAAACGAACTCCAGCAGACGCAGCTTCTGGCTTCGATCGAGTTGCATGGCGACAAGCAAAGCGCGGCCGCGGCCCAGCGCAAACCCGATCCGGGTCGCTGCTGCCGCGCACCTTCGGCCGCTCCTTTGCGCAGTCCTGCGTACCGCCCAATCGAGTTCTGGGTGTCTCATTGGCGCAGCCGTTGGCTACCTTTTTCCTGCCATGACCAACCCCGAAATCCCGAGCAAGATCCCCTACGTTCTCGATTGCGCGCCCGGCACCTACGCGTGGTGCTCTTGCGGCCGCAGCCAGAAGCAGCCGTTCTGCGACGGCTCGCACAAGGGCACCACCTTCTCGCCGAGGATCGAGACGATCACCGAGCAGAAGAAGGTGGCGTGGTGCGGCTGCAAGCACTCGAAGAACGGCGCCTTCTGCGACGGCTCACACAAGCAGCTGCCGAAGTGAGCCCGCGACGCGCTGCGTTCTCGCCGCGCGAAATCCGCAGGATCCGCGAGCCGCGACTGCAAGTGCAGCCGCCGCCCTCAGTCCTTCAGCTTGACGCCCTCGCGACGCGCCAGCCACAGACTGCAGACGAGGTCCGAGGTCACATTGGGCACCGTGCGCGTCATGTCGACCAGCCGGTCGACGCCCAAGATCAGCGCCATCATCTCCGCCGGAACGCCGACCTGCGTCAGCACCACCGCGAGCAGCGGCAGCGAACCACCGGGCACGCCGGCTGCGCCGATCGCCGTCAGCACCGCCATCGCCAACACGACGAGCTGCTGACTGATGCCGAGTTCAACGCCGGACACTTGCGCGAGGAACAGCACGCTGACGCCTTCGAACAACGCGGTGCCGTTCATGTTCATCGTCGCGCCGAGCGGAATGACGAAGCCTGCGATTTCCTTCGGCGCGCCGAACTCCTCGACCGCGGTGCGGATCGTCGTCGGCATCGTCGCATTGGACGAGCTGGTCGAGAACGCTGTCACGAGCAGCGTGCGGCAACCGGAATAGAAGCGTCGCACCGAGATGCCGGCGAAGACCTTGGCCAACAGCGTGATCGCGACGAACTGCCACAGAAAGAGTCCGCCCATCGCGGTCGCGAAGTACCACGCGACGAGTTTCATCACGTCGAAGCCGAGCTTGCTCGTAGCGGTGAAGATCAAGCCGCAGACCCCGTATGGCGCCAGCTGCATCGCCCATCCGAGCACCTTCACGCACAACTCGTAGATCGTCTCCAACGCCTCGCGCAGCGTCTTGGTGCGCTCCATGGGCATCCGAGTCGCAGCGGCGCCGAGCAACAGCGCAAAGCAGATCAACCCCAGCACCGCGCCGTTGTCGGCCGCAGCGGCGACGACGTTCTTGGGCACGATCTCCAGCAACGTGTCGATCATCGACTTTGACTGCGAGCCTTGCGCGATGCGTTCTTGCGCCGCGCCGAGGTATGCCTCCTTCACGCGCTCGAGCCCTTCGGGCGAGATCTGCTTGCCGGGCTCGATCAGGCCAACCAGAAACAACGCGAGGAGCGCTGCGCCGGTCGTCGTCAGCAAGAACCACAGCAATGTGCGGCCGCCGAGGCGACCGAGCTTCTCGACGCTGCCGAGCCCTGCAACGCCGAGGAATAGCGAGCAGAACACGACCGGCACCACGACCATGAACAGGAGCCGCAAGAACAGCTGACCTACTGGATTGGCGATGTTGTCCGCGATCCACAGCACATTCAGCCACGCCTGACTTGCGGGCGCGCCGATCGACGGCGCGTAGAGGATGTTGAGGGTGACGCCCAGTGCCGCGCCGATGACCATCCCCAGCAGGATGCGGGTCGGGAGCGAAGTGCGGCCAGTCGCAGGTGCTGCTTCCATGAACGCATTGCGCCGCAGCGCGATCGCCCGCGCAAGGGCGCAGTCAGAATGCGACGAGAGTTGGCAGCCGTGGCACCAAGAGGCAGACTGTGTGGCCTCCCCGCGCCAAGAGGCTCTCATGCGCCGATTCTTCGCCGAGTTCGTTGTCGCGTTCGCACTGGCTTGCAGCCAAGCAGACGCACTTGCCCAGCAACTGTGGCACTCCCAAAACGACAACAACACCTACGGGGGACTCGCGGTCGGCTGGCCGGCGGCCGTGCTCGGATTCCGCTTCACTGCTCCGAACACGGCAGTGGTCAATGCGGCGCAGATCTACTCGGGCAACGCGACGCCCGACGTGCACACGCTCGAACTGCGCGCTCACGACCCAGTGACGGGATTGCCAGGCACGCTGCTCGGGCCGGCGGGATCCTTCACGCTGCAGCACACGCGCAGCTTTCAGGGCGCCTTCTTGCCGCAGCCAATCGCGCTTTCCGGCGGCCAGGACTACTGGCTCGTCTGGCGCGTGGCCGGGATGTTTCCGCAGCACTCGGTAGCTGCCGACTCACCGAACAACACGCTGAGCGAAGTCCGCGTCAATGACGGCTCGTCGTGGTTCGCGGTAGTCAGCCTCGCCGCCAAGTTCAGATTGTTCACACAGCACGCCTTTGGAACATCATCGACGATGGGCGTCGGCAAGCCGGGCCAGTACGGCATTCCAACGATCGCTGCATCGGCGTGGCCGACGATCGGCAGCCCGCTCGACATCACGATCGACAACTGCGCGCGGCGCCAGCCGTCGCTGCTGCTGCTCGGCTTGCCCATTCCGGGCGGGATCCCGATCGGCATCGGCACGCTCTACACGACCGCGGACACGTCGTTGTTCGTGACCACCAACCTCCAGAACAGTCCGACCAGCGGCGGGCAGGCGATCACCTTCTTCGTGCCGAACGACCCGGGCCTGGTCAACGTGCCCGTTGCGTTCCAGTGGGCAGTCGCCGATGCGCTCGCAGCCGACGGGCTGTCGCACACGGCCGGGCTAGAGGTCGTGCTGCAGTAGCGCTTCGCTACTTCTTGCCGGCTTTCGCCTGCTCGAGCAACTGGCGGTTTCGCTCGCGCATCTGCGGCGGGCCCTTGAGCTTCTCGAGTTCGTCAAATGCTCGCTGCGCCAACTCTGCGTCACCAATCTTGGCGCACCAGTTGAGAGTCATTTGCCAGAAGAACTGCGCGCTGTCCGTCGACGGCGCGCGCCCCTGCCGCGCCATCTCCGCAAGCCGCTTGCCAGCAGCGTCGGAGCCCAACTGGCGGCCTTTGGAACGCATCGCACGCACTTCCAGATCGACGAGCGCCTGCTCGACGCGTTCGGCTTCTTCTTCATCCAACTCGAACTTCTTGCGGCGCTCGTGGATCTGCTCGGCGGTCAGCAAGTCGAGTTCGATCTCGCACAGGAAGAGTCGCCGCGAAGCTTGCTCATCGCCTTCTGCGGCAAGGTCGCGGAGGTCCGCGAGTTCGCCGAGGCGCGCACGGACGGCAGCCAGTGAGGCGACGTCGCGTTGCGGCGCGCGCACCATGACTCGG
>SXPK01000258.1 GCA_005776365.1 Planctomycetia bacterium | reverse complement strand
TCTTGCCTTCGCCGGTCGCCATCTCGGCGATGCTGCCCCCGTGCAACACGGCGCCGCCGATGATCTGCACATCGAAGTGCCGGATGCCGAGCGTGCGCGTCGCGGCCTCGCGCGTCAGCGCAAACATCCGCGGCAGGCAGTCGTCGAGCGTCGCCTCGCCCGCCGTGACCTTCTGCTTCATGGTCGCGACCTGGGCCTGGATCTGGTCCTTGGTCAGCGCCTTGACTTCTTCTGCGAGCGCACCGACAGCACGAACGATCGGCTGGTAACGCGAAAGCGCACGCTTGTTTGCCGAACCGAAGACGCCCTGCAGTGCCTTGCCGATGCGGGCGGGAATGGAACCGATATCGATCTTCATCTGAGTTTCCTGAGTCGGGCATCGTGCCCGCGCGGCGGCCTGCGAACGAATGTCCAATGCTCTCCCGGCGACAGCCACCGATCCCGGAGGAGCGTCTCCGCTGGCTGCGCCACGCTGGTCAAACGAGCACGCGCGAAGACCGCGAGCGCTCAGCAAAACCGTTGCGGCGCGCAACTGGAGTCTGGGGCGCGCGGCTGTGGCAAGCCGCCATGTCGGCGGTCCAAGGCACGAGGCCAAACCACGGGCAACCATCTCACGACGCACGGCTCGACGCTCGTCGCCCGCGACCCCAGAGGACCAATGAATCGGATGGGCGCACCGCGCGCCTCCACGCAAACCGCAACCGCCGCGTTCGCGCGCGCGTGCGCAACACCGACCGGGCAACCGACCACCAACGCAATCGCGAGCAGAAGGCCGATCATGCTCGCACTCCCTTCGGACGAAGGATGCGGTCCACCATCTCGTAGAGCAGATTCTCCTGAAATGGCTTCGCCAGGAAGCCGTCGGCCTTGCGGATGTCTCCGATCGAAACCTTGGCGGCGCTCGACAGCAGAACCGGGATGCCTTGCGTCACCGGGTTGCTGCGCAACTGAGCGATCACCTGCAACCCGTCGAGCTCGGGCAACTCGTAATCCAGCAGCACGAAGGTTGGCAACAATCGCGCGACCGCGGCAACCGCGGCGGTGCCGTCGTGCATCTTCACCGTCTGGAAGCCGCGCGATTGGAGCAACAGCTCGACCGCGTCGGCTAGGTCTTGTTCATCATCGACCACCAGCGCGAGCCCCCGGCTGCCGACCGCTGCTGGCCCGACGCCGCGCCGCTCGAGGGCGCGACGAAGGCACGCCGCGGTGTCGAGTCCGTGGTCGTCGAACACCTCTTCGATGCGCTGCTTCAGCTCGCGGTTGAATCTGCGCACGGCCATCCACGACTCGTAATCGGGGTAGTCCGGCCGGATCTCCATCTGGTCATGCGTGTCCACCGCGAAGAAGAACTCGCCCGCGACCAGGTGCTCTTGCAGCACGAGCTTCATGACCGGGAAGTTGCGGTTGCCCAGACGCAGGCTGTAGCGAACGCATGGATAACCAGGAACCGGTTCGACGTGCTCCTTCTGAAATAGCGCGAGCACTCCTTCCGTGTCCTTGCCTGACATCGTCGAAAGATCTGGCGCGCGACGGGCCCGGGACTGTGTGCCGTAGGCGACCTCTTGATAGAGGCGAATCGCCGCGGCAACCGTCTCTGGAAGGAGCGCCTCGAGCCTCATCGCGCCGCGGCTCCTTCGGCGCCGTGCGTTGGCGCAGGGCACGCGCCATGCGAGGGCGCCGCGAGCGGAGCCGCGAGGGAGCCGCGCAACAAGGCGATGGTCGTGCCATTGGCGGCGAGGAGTCGCTGCAGTTCGTCCACGATGTCGACCAGGATCGCTGGATCGACGAAGGCGGCGGTGCCGACCTCAACCGCGCTGGCGCCGGCGCAAACGAACTCCAACACGTCTTCCGCGGTGCGCGCGCCGCCGACGCCGATCACCGGGATGCGGACCGCGCGACTCACCTCGTGCACCATGCGCAAGGCGACCGGCTTGATCGCAGGCCCGGACAATCCACCGATCCCACGACCGAGAACTGGCTTTCGCTTCCGCCAATCGACCGCCATGCCGATCAAGGTGTTGATGAGGGTGATCGCGTCGGCGCCGCCTTGCTCTGCGCCGCGAGCGATCGAGACGATGTCGGTCACGTTCGGCGACAGCTTGGCGAACACCGGCACGGAAGCGACCCGCTTCACCGCGGCGACGGCGCGCTCGCACATTCGCGGATCGGTGGAGAACAGCAGACGTCCCTCCTGCACGTTGGGGCACGAGAGATTGACTTCGAGCGCGTCGACGCCGGCCTTGCAGAACCTCTCCGTCAGCTCGACGAACTCCTCGATCGCCTCACCGCCGATGTTGATGATCACCCGCGGGCACAAGGACCGCATCCGCGGCAAGGTCTCGGCGAGGAAGTAGTCCGCGCCTTTGTTCTCGAGGCC
The DNA here is from genome assembly GCA_005776365.1 of Planctomycetia bacterium. Taxonomy (GTDB): domain Bacteria; phylum Planctomycetota; class UBA1135; order UBA1135; family UBA2386; genus SXPK01. The sequence goes on along the minus strand of SXPK01000258.1, from coordinate 3,703 downwards.
GATCGAGTTCAGCATTCCCGACGGCGTCTCCGCGATGCGCGGGGGCGGGTTGCCGTGGCGAGGCCGCACGGTCACGGTCTTGGAGACCAGCGCCCCGACCCGCGACAAGGGCGAGAAGTCGCGCGCTTCCCAGCCCGACCCATAGGTGCCCGAGGCACTGAGCACTGGGTTGGTGAGATGCAGGCGACCGATCGAGGTCTGCAACAGGGATGAGCCGCTGGTGTCCGGCACGCTCAGGACGATACCGCCTTTCGCGGCTTCCGCGAGGCGACATCCTCACGAAGCATCGTCAGCAGAAGACCGATGGCACCGACCGTGATGCACGAGTCAGCGACATTGAAAGCCGGAAAGGTCCACGCCACCGGCCACTCACCGGAGAAGAACAGAAAGTCCCTGACGGATCGCGCCGGATCGGCGTCGCCGCGCGTGAAGTTGTCGTACAGGTTGCCGATTGCGCCCGCGAAGATCAGCGACAGGATCGCCAGCATCAGCCGTTTGCTCGCCGGGGTGCTGGCCACGAACCACAACATCCCGAGGACCGCGCAGCATCGCAGAACCATCAACGCGATCGTGCCGTCTCCGAACAGACCCCAGATCGTGCCTGGGTTCTCCCAAGTGACCAGATCGAAGCGCAGCAGTTCGGTGACGAAGACCGGGTAGCGACCGTGCTCGCCGCCATAACGCGCTTCCATCCACGAGAACGCGGCGTCCTTGCTCCAAAGGTCGAGCAGGACCAGCAACGGCCAAGGTGACCAGAACAGCCCCTTGCCCAAGAACCACCGCAGCGGTTGCTTGCCGCCCGCGACCCCATCAGGCGCCGCCACCACGTCGACTGCGCCACCGTCTGCCATGACGATCAGGCGATGTCGCGATTGCGCTCTTCTGCCTCTTGGTGACGAACGCAGTAGCGCGCCCACGGGAGGTATTCGAGCCGCGCCTTCTGGATCCAGCACTCGATCTTGGCAACGGGCTTGGCAGGCTTCTTGACGACGACCTTCTTGCCGGCGTCCTTCTTCGCGTCCTTCTTGCCAGCTTCCTTCTTCTTGATGCCCTCGGCTTCCTCCTGACAGAGCGGGCAGACGCCGAAGTCCCAGTCGCCCTTGCCGTCGATGCGCTCGATCGCCTCGACGATGTGCTGGATCGTCTCTTCCTCGTTCTCGATCAGGCCGAGCATGAAGCCCTGGTCGTAGTTGTCCGTGCCCTGGTCCGCGAGATGGTCGACCGAGGCATCCTGCTCCGAGGCCCGCAGCGCCTCGTCACGCATCGAACCGACATCGCCGCGCAGGGATGCAAGCTGGCGCTCGAGCAGTGCACGATACTTGGTCAGTTCCGTCTTGGTCGGCTTGGACATGTGCCTGCGATAGGAGTCGTTGCGTGAGGTGGGACAGCCGCGGAAGGCTCCGTCGAGGTCCAAAAGCCCCGAATCGGGGCGGGAACGCTAGGGTCGTGCTCCAGGCCGGTCAAGGGCTCTCGCCATCCCCTTTCGGCGCCGGCAAGCACTGCGCCCAGCACTGCCGCAGGCTAGTCTGCCGCCCTCGCGCCAACCGCCCCCGCCATGCGACCTCAGCAACACCTCGCCGACTTCCTCGTCTACCTCGGGGCGGAGTTGCAGGTGTCGCCGCACACGGTCGCTGCCTACCGGCGCGACGTCGGCAAACTGGTCGATGGCGCCGCCACGCTGCCTGATCGCGCCGCCATCGCGCAGCACCTGCGAGAACTTTCTGAGGCCGCTGCCCCGGCCTCGGTGGCTCGAGCGGCCGCCGCGATCCGAGGCTTCTATCGGTTCCTGCAAGCCGAGGGTCTGTGCGAAGAGGACGTCGCCGTCGGTCTGCTCGGCCCTCGGCTCGAACAGAATCTGCCGAAAGCCCTCTCGCGTCGCAACGTCGATGCACTGCTCGAGGCGGTGGTCGGCGACACGCCGCTGGCAATGCGCGACCGCGCGATCCTGCACGTGCTCTACGCGACTGGTTGCCGGGTCAGCGAGGTCTGCGGGCTGCGCACCACGAGCATCGTGCAGCAGCATCGCTTGCTGCGCGCCTTCGGCAAGGGCAACAAAGAACGCCTCGTGCCGATCAGCGACTCGGCGCTTGCACTGCTTCTGGCCTACCTCGAACGCGCCCGGCCAGAACTGCGATCGCGCGCGAGCAAGGATCCTGGCGACGTCCTATTCCTGTCGCGCACCGGACGCGTGCTCGATCGCATCCGCATCTGGCAGGTCGTGCGCGCGGCATGCGCGGCGGCAGGGATCGAGGCATCGTGCTCGCCGCACGCGCTACGACACTCGTTCGCGACGCACCTGGTGAGCGGCGGCGCCGACCTGCGCTCCGTGCAGGAGATGCTCGGCCACGTTTCGTTGGCGACGACCCAGGTCTACACGCACATCGACACGGAACGACTGCGAGGCACGCACACGAAGTTTCACCCGCGAGGCTGAGCAAGGCGCATCTGCGCGGATGTGCTCACCAAACGACCGCGGCGTGAACGCGAGAGCGGCTTGCCCGCAGGCGAGCGGCAGCTGACCGGATCCCAGTGCCAGCCCTCCCCTTCAGGAGTCGGCGCCATCCACGTCGGTGCTGCGGCGGCCACGACGCTTGTGCCCGAAGCCGCGGTGTCCGCCGGCGAAGAACCCCAGGAAGGTCTGGCCTTGCGCGGTCACGCCGAGCGCAGTGTCTGCAACTGCTTTGGCCGCCTCTTCGCGCACGTTGCCGCTGCCGTGGTAGACGGCGCGGAAGCAGCGCTTCAGGTCTGCCATCACCTCGGACGAAAACCCACGCCGCCGCAATCCCACGAGGTTGAGCCCGACGATGTCGTTGCGATCCGCTGCGACCGAGAACGGCGGGACGTCGTAGGAGATCGCTGCGTTGCCCGCGACCATCGCATTCTCGCCCAAGCGCACGAACTGATGCACGCCGGCGCCGCCGCCGACGAAGGCGTAGGGCGCGACATGGACGTGGCCGCCGAGCATCGCGCCGTTCGCCATGGTGACCCAGTCGGACACCTGGCAGTCGTGTGCGATGTGGGTATTGGCCATGAAGAAACAGTCGTTGCCGATCACGGTCGAGCCGCCAGCTCGCGCGGGGCGATGCACCGTCACGCCTTCGCGGAAGATCGTTCGCGCCCCTACGACGACCTGGCCGCCAGCGGCGGTCGGATCCGGAACGCGCATCTGCGCCTCGCCGCCGATCACGACGAAAGAGTCGATCAAGCAGCCTTCGCCGACCTCGCAACCTTCGCGGATGATCGCGTGCGGCTCGAGCCTGCAGCCCGCACCGATCCGCGCCCCTGCTCCGATGATGCAATACGGCCCGACCTGGACGTCGCTGCCGAGGATCGCAGTTTCGCTGATGACCGCGGTCGGGTGAATCATGGGGTTCGGCATTGTGCCGGTCCGTTCCCAGAATGCGAGCGGGACGGCGCGCCCATGCGCTCCGCCCCGCCGTATTGCGCAGATTGGCCTTCCATGCCGGGCTGCCCCCGGCGACGGATCACTGCTTCTGCTTGCCGCGCAACTCGGAGACGAGTTCCTTCTCGCCGTAGACCTTGTCGAGAGCCTCGAGCATGCCTGCAGCGTGGACACCGACGCAGCGATTGACGCGCTCATCGAACCAGTAGTTGCCGGGCAATGACTCGATGTTGCCGTCGAACACTAGGCCGACGACATTCGCGTTGCGGTCGAGAATCGGGCTGCCCGAGTTGCCGCCGA
>SXPK01000257.1 GCA_005776365.1 Planctomycetia bacterium | reverse complement strand
GATCGGCTCGCCGTAGGCGACGACGATGCCTCGCATCGACAATCGCGTCGCCGCCAAGACCTCGCTCACCGTCCCTTCAGGATCGAGAGGTCCGGCTGCAGCAGAATGGAGATCGCAGGCTCCTTGCAGTTCTGCGGCGTCGCGAGCGCGAGGGCGGTGGTCTGCAACTTCTCGATCGGCTGCTTGGCAAGCGCCGCGAGCAAGGCGCGCACGCCTTGAGCCGCCATGCCGACCGGGTCCTGCAAGACCAACCCGTGGATGTGGCCCTGTTCCAAGCCGCGCTGCAGCGCCGCGCTGGAGTCGAAGCCGGTGAACTTGATCGTGCCGGCCTTGCCCGCGTGCTCCAGCGCAACCAGAAAGCCGTGCGTCGTCGACTCGTTGGGACAGAGGACGCCCGTTGCGTCTGGATGCGCAAGGAGCAGCGCAGCGGCCGCGGCTTTCGCTTGCTGCTCGTCGCTCGCGTACTGGTCCTTGGACACGACTTCGATGCCCGGGAACGCCGCCAGGGCGGCGAGCGCGCCGTCCTCGCGCTGCGTCGTGCTTGCAGATCCCTGTTGGAATCGCAACACGATCACCTTGCCTTTGCCGCCGAGCTCTTCAGCGAGCTTCTTGCCCGCGAGTTCTCCGCCGCGCCGGTTGTCGGTCGCGACATAGGCAACATGCGCGTCGCCCTGCAACGCGGAATCGATCACGACCACCGGGATGCCAGCCGCGACCGCGTCTGCGACCGGACGCGCAAGAGCCTGGTCATCGACGGGCGCGAGCACGATCCCGTCGACACCGCTGGTGACGAAGTTCTGCAGCAAGTGGATCTGCGCCTGACGATCGCTCTCTGGCACCGGGCCCTTCCACAGGATCTCGACGCCGCCCTCCTTCGCGGCCTGCTGAGCACCGGCGTGGATTGCGTTCCAGAACACATGTTGCGTGCCCTTCGGGATCACGGCGATCCGCGGCGCGCCAGAACGCTGCGAGTCCCCGCACGCCGCCGCGGGCGCGAGACATGCGAGCAAGAGGGCGAATCGTCGCGAAAGAATCCGCATGACGCTGACCTTCGACCTCCGCCGGGCCGAGGTCAAGCGTGGATCGCGGGAGCTGCTGCTGACTCAGCCGGAGAACACACGCTGCTGGATCAAGGCGCGCCGCGAGTGCTGGTGGTCTCCGACGGGCATGGCCCCTTGCACTTCCGTCGCGGCCATCGCCGCAGCGGCGGCGGTTCTCGCATGCACGAATGCCAGCGCTTCGCCGCGCTGCACTGGCTCACCTTGTGTCCGCGCCAGCACGATGCCGACCACCGGATCGACCGCGTCGGTTGGCGTGCGCCTGCCACCACCGAGATCGACGATTGCATGACCGATCCGGAGCGGTTCCACATCCAGCACGAAGCCCGTGCTCGCAGCGAGGACTGGCTCCACGACCGGCGCCCGACCAAGACGGCCGCGGTCGTCAACGATGCGCGGATCGCCGCCCTGCAATTCGAGGTTGCGCTGCAGACATCGCAAAACCGATCCATCGCGCAATTTCTTTTCCAACGTCGCACGCGCCTCGTCGGCGTGAGTCGCCACCCCCGCGAGCAGCAGCATCTCGACCGCAAGCACCATGGTCAGCTCCATCGTGTCGCGCGGCCCATTGCCTTGCAGGCAATCCAGGATCTCCAGCACCTCGAGCGAGTTGCCGTAGGCGAGGCCGAGCGGGTGATCCATGTCCGTGCGCAACGCAGTCACGCGCACGCCGGCCGCGCTCCCGACTTCGACGATCGACTGCAGGAGCCGATCCGCCTCGTCCGTCGATTTCATGAAGGCGGCTCTGCCGCACTTCACGTCCATCACGAGGCCATCGAGGTTTTCAGCGAGCTTCTTGGCGAGGATCGAGCTGGTGATCAACGGCACGCTCTCGATCGTGGCGGTCACATCGCGGGCCGCATACATGCGGCCGTCGGCACGCGCGATGTCCTTGTTCGCGGAGGCCATCGCAAAACCGCATCCCGACAGGACGCGGTTGAACTCGTCCGTGTCGAGCGAAGTGCGATAGCCGGGAATCGACTGCAACTTGTCGATCGTCCCGCCAGTGTGACCAAGCCCACGGCCACTGATCATCGGCACATGAACGCCGCAACTCGCCACCCACGGCGCCAACAGCAGGCTGGTCTTGTCACCGACGCCGCCAGTCGAGTGCTTGTCGACGCGCGGCGCATCGCCGCAACGCGGCAGGCGGACGCCGCTGTCGCGCATCGCGCTCGTGAGCGTCGCGGTCTCGTGCGGCGTCATGCCACGCCAGAGAACTGCCATCAGGAAGGCGCCGAGTTGCGCATCGTGCAGCGACCGGTCCACCACGCCGGCAACGAGGTCGATGATCTCGTCGTCGGCAAGGCTGTGGCCGTCGCGCTTCTTCTGGATCAACCGCGCCGGATGAAACTTCACTGGGCAACCGGGTGCCAGAGAGTCTTGACCTCGACGAAGGGCTCGACCCACGACAATTGGCGCACCGTTGCGAGGTCCCCCCAATCGTCGCCTTCGAGCGTGCAGTAGCGCACGCGCTTGCAGTTGTCCGCAGCAGCTTGTCCGACGGACGCGTCGGGCAGACCAGCAATCAGCAGCCCGTCGATATCGCGATGCGACGCAAACTGCGGCAGCAACTCCTTGCGATAGCCGGCCAGCAGGTTGATCGCCCCGGCAGGAAAATCGCTCGTCGCCAGCGCCTCGCCGAGCGCGAGACCGCACAGCGGCGCAGCCTCGCTGCACAACGCGATGACAGCATTGCCGCCCGCGAGCACCGGCAAGGCGAGCGCCAGCAAGCCGACCAGCGACGGGCGCTCAGGCGCGAGGATGCCGATGACGCCTGTCGGCTCGATGGTGCTGAACGCGAAGAACGGGCCCTGCACCGCATTCTGGCTGCCGAGCAGGGTCTGCACCTTGTCGCACAGGCCCGCGTGCCAAGTCGCGAGGGAGATCGCGACGTCGAGTTCTCGTTGCGCGTCCTTCCGCGTCTCGCCCGTCGCCATGAGTTCGGCCACCAGCGCGTCGCGTCGCGTCTCCAGGATCTCAGCGAGCCGATAGAGAATCTGTCCGCGCAGGTAGGCAGTGCTGCTGCTCCAGGCCTTTTGTCCCGTCCGCGCCTGCACGACGGCATCGCGAAGGTCCTTCCTGCTGCCGCGCGCGACATTCACTTCTGGCGCCGCCGCGGGTCGATAGCTGCGTCCGGATTCGCTGCGCGGGAACTTGCCGCCGACGAACAACTTGTAGGTCTTGCGCACGGGGACGCTCATCGCTTCGACGTTCGCCGAGGCCGCGTCCCGATGCAAGGCCGGCACCCGACATTGTCGACTTGCCGTGGCTGCTGCTGGGTTGCCACCCTTACGCGGGATCGATGCAACCACGTCCCTCGAGCGTTTCGCTCGCGAGCGGTTTGGCGGAACTCGAGATCCTCGTCACCATGCCACCGCAAGCTCGAATGACCACACCGGACATCGCAAGGACGCAAGCGGCTCGCACTGCAGAGTCTTGCCCTGGGCCGGTCTGCTCGGCTCGGTGCGTTGGCGGCTTGCCACTCGCAGCCGTGCACGCCATGCCATCATCGCAGCGTTGCTGGTGCTGAGGTTGCCATCGCGCAAGAGCTGCTATGGACCGCGGACCGGGGTGACAGCTTTGTCTGCGGTGGACATCGCACGCGCCCGCCGTTGACTTGGCGGTCCGTTGCAGAAGGCCTGCGTTGCCCAGAGCCTGGCAGTCGAGTCGAAATCAAGCAGTGTGAACGGAGTCGAACCCACCGGTTCGATGCAGCTTGCACGAAGCCGAGATCGTCCCGGATGCCCAGCTCACAAGTTGCACGCGTTCGGTAGCGGGCTGTAAGGACAAGAACACGAGGCCAACGAACCATGCCCACCTCATTCGACTTCGCGTCATTGCTCCCGGTCTTGCGCGCGTCTTGCGCGGTGCTGCTGATCGCTCCCTTTGCACTTGGCCAGGATCCGACCGCCCCGCGCCCCGGCGATGGACCGCCGCCTGGATTCGAAGCGCGCGGGCCAGGCCAAGCCGGCCCTGGTGGCCCTGGTGGCCCGGGCGGCCCCGGCGCGGCGCGCGAACAGCAATTGGTTTATCGCTTTGACATCAACAAGGACGGCAAACTGGACGCAACCGAACGCAAGGAAGCGCGCGCATTCGTGAAGTCGCAGCCGCGCCGCGGAATGGGACCGGGCGGCCGCGGCGGTGGCCCCGGTGGACCCGGTGGACCTGGTGGACCGCAGCCCGGCGGCGAAGCGGAAGGCAATGCCGCCCCGCGTCCGGCGAAGCAGATCGCCGAAAGCGACACAAAGAACTACCCGGACGCAGCGTTCTATGACGCAGCCGTCGTACGCACGATCTTCCTGCAGTTCCCGCAATCGGATTGGTTCGAAGAACTCGCCGACTTCTACCGCACGGATGTCGAAGTGCCGGCGACCATGCGCGTCGACGGCGTCGAGTATCCGGGCGTCGGCGTTGGATTCCGCGGCAACTCTTCCTACTCGAGGGCGCAAGGGAAGAAGAAGTCGTTCTCGATCACGGTCGACTTCACGGACGACACGCAGCAGATCCAGGGCTACGACGAACTCAATCTGCTCAACTGCAACGACGACCCGTCCTACGCGCGCGAGGCGATCCACGCCTTCGTCGCGCGTGCTTTCATGCCCGCGCTGCAAGCCAATGTCGTGGAGGTCGTGGTGAACGGCGAGAACTGGGGGCTCTTCGCCAACGTCCAACAGTTCGACAAGAACTACCTCGACGAGTCCTTCGGCACGAAGAAGGGCGTGCGCTTCAAGGCGCCCGCCAATCCGCGTGGCGGCGCCGGACTCGCATGGCTTGGCGACGACGCCAAGGCCTATGAGTCTGCCTACGAGCTGAAGGGCGACCTCGATGCCGATGCCAAGGCTGCGGCATGGCGGCGCCTCATCGAGTGCTGCCGTGCAATCAACACCACGCCAGTCGACCAACTGGAAGCCACGCTGCCGGCACTCTTCGACGTCGACGCCGCGCTGTGGGTCCTCGCTGTCGATGCGGCGTTGCTCGACGGCGACGGCTACGCGAGCCGTGCGAGCGACTTCCTGTTGTGGGAGAGCCCCGAGGGCCGGTTCCGACCCCTTCCCTATGACAGCAACGAGATTCTCGGCAGCGGCCGCGGGCCTGTTGGCATGCGCGGCAACCGACGCGGCGCACCGCCAGCAGATGGCGCGCAGCCAGGCGGCCAACCAAGTGGCGGCGAAGCGGGAACGCCGGTGCGCGAAGGCGCGCCGCAGCAAGGCCAGGATCCAGCAACTCCGCCGCCGGGCGGCCGCGGCCAACGCGGCGGGCGCGGCGCCGGCGGCCCGGGTGGGATGATGGGCGGACAGAGCCCGACCTCATCCCCGCTCGCGATTGGCGAGCAACAAGGCCGACCGCTCGGTCGGTTGCTGCTCGTGCCGCGCTGGCGCGCTGCCTACCTCGCGCACCTTCGCGCCATCGCGAACGCACGCCTCGATTGGACCGTGCTTGGCCCCTTCGTCCAAAGTCTGCACGATCGCATCGACGCGATGGCAAAGGACGACGACAAGTCCTTGGCGAACTACGCCGCGTTCCAGTCGAGCGTCGCCAGTCTGCAGCGAACTGCAGAGTCGCGGCGGAAGGCCATCCTCGAGCACGCGTGCATGCAGGGCGATGTTCCGGCAATCGTCGAGGCCAAGATCGCGACGCTGACGCCAAATGTCACCGCCACGCTCTCTCTCACCTGCAAGGTCGCAGACGCAACCAAGGTCGCTTCGGTCACGATGCACGTAGCGACCTCACGCCGCGGCCCGTTCGCCGCAACGACGATGTTCGACGATGGCGCGCACGGAGATGGCGAAGCTGGGGACGGCGTCTTCGGCGGCATGCACACTGGCTTGCCGCAGGGCGAAGCCGTGCACTGGTATGTCGAGGCATTGGGCCAAGGGGAGCATCCGCACGCGGCCTTCTTGCCCGAGGCCGCCTCGGGCGCCGCCTATCGAGTCGAGGTGCCGGGCAAGAAGTCGAAGTCGACCGGCAAGTGAGGTGACGCGACTTTGGCGCAGTGCCTCGCGCTGCGCCCTTGCCGTCACGCGCGTTCCCGCTGCATCTGCCCATAGGAAACAACGGGCTGCCTGCGCCGATGGCAGGAAGGACCAGCGCGGGGATTTGCCGGGGACATTGCCGGCTGGGGCGAGTCCGCGGATACGACGCCCTTCGCACTCCTTGATCCCGCCCGTGCTGCGACTGAGTACTAGCCCGCCGACAGCGCGCCAGGGAGACGCAGGTAGGCACGCAAGCCTTGCTTGCCACCTTCGCGGCCGAAACCGGACTCCTGGTAGCCGCCGAAGGGCGCCGCTGCATCGAAGCGGTTGTAGGTGTTGTTCCAGACGACGCCGGCGCGCAGGCGCTCGGCAAACCAGAGGATGCGCGCGCCCTTGTCGGTCCAGATGCCGGCCGACAAGCCATAGCTGGTGTTGTTCGCCTTCTCGACCGCTTCTTCGGGTGTGCGGAAGGTCATCACTGACAG
>SXPK01000256.1 GCA_005776365.1 Planctomycetia bacterium | reverse complement strand
TGTCAGCACCAGCACCGCGAGCGCGAGGAACGGAATGCCGTAGAAAGCTGCGAGGTCGAGCGAGAAGTCCTTGAAGAACGGGACGTAGAGCTTCGGGCCGCCAACCGGGGCTTCGAGGCCAGCCGGCAACAGCAGCCAGACTGCGACAAAGGCGGCGATCACAGTCAATGCGCCCTGCTTCTGGCCCTTGCTGATGCCGCGCTTCTTCGGGTTGTGCAGCTTGACCCAGTCGTCCCAGAAGCCGACCGCCGCGAAGCCGGCTGTGAGCACGATGCCGGGCAGCGAGAACCGATTGGGCCCGTCGAACCGCATCCACATGGCGCACGACAGCACGATGCCGCCGACGACGAAGATGCCGCCCATCGTTGGCGTGCCTTTCTTGTGCGCGTGCAGTTCCTCGAGCCGCTGACTACCGGTGCCGTCGACCCGCTCGCCGATGCCCTGCCGTTGCAGCCAGCGGATGATGCGCGGCCCAAACAGCACTGCGAACAGAAAGGCCGTGACCGCAGCGCCTGCGGTGCGCGTCGAGATGTAACCCAGGAGCCGAGCCAGGTCGGGCGAAGACAGCAGGGTCGCGAGCCAGTGCAGCATCGTGGTTCAGTCCAACGATCCCGCTGCGGGCAGGTCACCGCCAGCGATGGCGGCAGGGGAGAGCGCCGCGAGCAGCCCGTCGACGAGCCGGTCGAGGCCGACGCGGCGCGAGGCCTTGACTAGAATGCGGTCGCCGTCGCGCAGCATCGGCAACAACATCGCCTGCGCGGCCGCCGGGGACTCGACGCAGTGAACGTGATCGATCGGCATGCCAGCAGCGAGCGCGCCATCGGCGATCGGCTTGCCGCCTGCCCCTACCACCACGAGTTCGTCCATGCCGGCGCGCCAGATCGCGGCACCGAGTTGATGGTGAAGTTCGTGGCTGTGGTCGCCGAGCTCGAGCATCTCGCCGAATGCGACCAATCGACGGCCGCGCGTCGGCAGCGCCGCCAAAGCCTGCAGGCCGGCGCGCGCCGACGCCGGGTTCATGTTGTAGGAGTCGTCGATGATCATCACGCCGCCAGCCGACTTCGGTTCGAAGCGACGTGACGCTGGTTTCGCAGCGCACAGCGCAGCGATCGCGTCATCCTCGGGCACGCCCATCTCAGCAGCAGCCGCAAGGACGAATAGCGCGTTGTAGATGTTGTGCACGCCAGCGCGCGGCAGTTCGACAAGCCGGTCGCCCTTCAGGCGGAACGACGATCCGTGCGCGTTCGTTGCGACATCCGTCGCAAACCAGTCGGCGATGCCGTTCACCGAGACGATCTGCACGCGGCCTTGCGTGCAATCCGCCATGGCTCGAACTCGCGCGTCATCGCCATTGAGGATGCACAAGCCACCGTCGGCGAGGCCGCGCGGCAGTTCGCTCTTCTCGTCGGCGACGCCGTCGATCGACCCGAGACCCTGCAGATGCGCCGGCGCTACGCAGGTGACGATGGCGATGTCGGGACGGGCGACGCCGGTGAGTCGACCGATTTCACCCTTTGCGTTGGTGCCGATCTCGACCACCGCGGCGCGCGTCTCCGGCTGGATCGAGAACAAGGTCAAGGGCACGCCGACATCGTTGTTGTAGGAGCCCGGCGAACGGACCGTCGGCATCGAGCCGGCGAGCACGGCGCCGAGCCATTCCTTGGTGGTCGTCTTGCCGCAAGAGCCAGTGATGCCGATCACCTTCGCGCGATGGCGTCGGCGATGTTCCTGCGCGAGATCGAGCAATGCGCGCCGGGTGTCTCTCACGCGCACGACGAATGCACCCTTGCACGCCGCGAGCCCTTTGATGTCAGCGACGTCGCGACCGATGACGACTCCGCGCGCGCCGGCTTGGATCGCCGCAACGACATGATCGTGGCCGTCGTGGTTGTCGCCGCCCAAGGCAACGAACAGCTTGCCGTCGCAGCCTTGGCGCGAATCGGTGACGACCGTCGAAGCCGTCTTGCCGCGTGTCAGCAACTCGCCGCCGCAGATTTTGGCGACCGTGCTCGGCGCAAACCAAGAGCCAGGTTGAACACGGTCTGCGCGCGCCACTGCGGGACAGAGGGCCAAGCGCGAAGTCGCGCTCTGGTTGGATTCCATGCGGGGGTCTGCGAGCTTGCCGGCAACACCGGCAGTCGGCTTCAGCGGTGCAACCATCCGGCCTCCTTCGCTGCCAGCGCACGCGCCGCTTCCTGGCGGTCATCGAAGGGCACGACGCTGTCCTTGAAGATCTGGTAGGTCTCGTGGCCCTTGCCCGCGATGAGGATCGTGTCGCCGGGTTCTGCATCCGCGACGGCGCGGCGGATCGCCTCAGCGCGGTCGACGATGCGGGACGACTTCGCGCTGGCGCCGACCAGACCTTGCGCCATCTCGTCGAGGATCAACTCTGGGTCCTCGCTCCGCGGGTTGTCGCTCGTCAGGTAGGCGAACTCAGCATGGCGGGCGACCGCAGCGGCCATCGGCGCGCGCTTGGTGCGGTCGCGATCCCCGCCACAGCCGAAGACGACGCGCAGCTTGCCTTCGCTGAGGCCGCGCAAGGTGCCGCAGACTTTGTCGAGCGCGTCCGGCGTGTGCGCATAGTCCACGAACACACGCACACGGCCTTGCCGCTGCAGCGGGGCCTCGACGAGTTCGAGGCGGCCCGTCACCGGGCGGGCGTCTTCGAGCGCGGCAGCCACCGTGAGTTCGCTGACACCGAGCGCCACCGCCGACGCGGCAGCGGCCAGCGCGTTATAGACGTTGTGCTCGCCGACGAGCCGCAGGAACAGTTCGCAGCGACCGTTGGGCATCACCAGCAGCATGCGCGTGCCGTCCGGGCCGTATTGCAGCTGTTCGGCGCGCACCTCCGCCTCGGGCGAGAGCCCATAGGTCAGCGTCCGCACGCCGGAACCGACATGGTCAGCCATGATCGACGATGCCACATCATCGCGATTGAGCACCGCGACAGCACCGGCCTGCAACTGCGCGAAGAGACGAGCCTTCGCCTTCGCGTAGCTCATCATGTCGCCGTGGTAGTCGAGATGGTCCTGCGTGAGATTGCTGAACACGCCCACCGAGAAGCGCACGCCGCGGACGCGCTCCTGGTCGAGGCTGTGGCTGCTGACTTCCATCACGCACGCGCTGGCGTAGCGGTCCGCCATCTCGCGCAGGTAGCCCTGGATGCGGATCGGGTCAGGCGTGGTGTTGGGCGCCGGAATGCGACGGCCGCCGAACTCGTAGGCGATCGTGCCGAGCAAGCCGACCTGGCGACGGTCCGCCTGCAGGCAGCCGCGCAGCAAGTGTGCGGTCGTAGTCTTGCCGTTCGTGCCGGTGATGCCGACCACCGAGAGCGCGCGCGACGGGTCGCGGTAGTAGTGGCGTGCAGCATCGGCCATCGCTGCGCGCGCATTCTCCACGAGGAGCGTCGGCACACTGACTGGCAGGTCCGTCTCGGCGACGATCGCGACAGCCCCGCGTGCGACGGCCTGCTGGGCAAACTTGGCGCCGTCCTGGTTCTTGCCGCGAATGGCGAAGAACAGGTTGCCCGGCCGGACTTCGCCAGAATGGAGCGCGAGACCGTCGACCGCGAGGTCACGGAACCGCAGCGCCTCGCGCGGCTGCAGGCAGTCCCGCAGTTCGCGCAAACGCATGAAACCCTGACCGGATGGAAGTCCGGACGGATACGCCAATTCACTCATCGCCGCCCTGCCTGAGCTGTCTCCGCAGCCAGAAGGCCGCGGCCTGATGAACCAGGAGTCGCACTGACCTGCGGTCCCTGGCCCAGCCGACGCCGCTCCTCGAGACGCATGGCCTCGAGCAGCAAGCGAGCAGCAGGCGGGGCAGCATAGCTACCGCCGTAGAACCGTGCACTATCGTCTCTTTGCAGAACGCACACGGCGAGGTAGCGCGGTGCGGCCGCCGGCATGAAGCCGACAAAGCTCGCGTTGCGCACCTCGACAGTGCCCTTGCCCTTGATGACGGTCCGGCTCTTTGCCGTGCCCGTCTTGCCCGCGAGCAGACCGACCAGTTCGGTGCCGTCCTTGCGGAAGGCCGCGACCAAATGCCGGCCCGTGGCCCCTTCATCGTCGCTGATGACGTCACCGAGCGCCGATCGAACGAGTGTGACGGTGTCGCTCGAGAACTCCTGCGGCCCGCGCTGGACAGGTTGCTCGACGCGCGTGCCAGCGACAGTCACCGCGCGCAGAAGGCGCAGTTCGCGACGACACCCGCTCAGCATCGTCAGGTAGGCCCGCGCCATCTGCAGCGCGTTGACCTGGTGCTCGTAGCCGATCGAGTAGGAGCTGCCGGTCCATTTCTTGAACGCCGGCTCCTTGATGCCGGGCAGCCATCCCTTGCTCGCGACATGGCCCTGCCGCTCGTTGGGCATCGGCAGACAAAGGGAGCGCCGCAGGCCGTAGACGTCGAGGTAGCCGGCCCAGTCGTCGCGTGTCAGCAAACTGCCAACTTTGACGGCGCCGATGTTGGAGCTGTTGACCAGGATGCCGTGCGAAGAAAGCACGCCACAGGCATGGTCGTCACGGACGACGCGCCCCCCGACTTCGGGGACGGAGAGGTGATGGTCCGCGCCCGAGGAAGAGCAGTCGAAGGACCGCTCCCAGTCGAGGCCGCCGTGTTGGTGCGCGTAGGCGAACAACAGCGGCTTGACGATCGAACCCGGCTCGTAGAGCGACTGGTAGGGCGTGAAGGCCGCGCCCTTGGGATGCTTCGAATCGCGGTGCCAAGAAGCCGCTGCGAGCACGTCGCCGGTTTCGACCTCGATGAGCACCATCGCCCCCCACAAGGGACGGCGCGCGGCATTCTCGCTAACTGCCATCGCCTGTCGCTCGAGTTCGCGACTGGCGGTCTTCTGCAGTTCGAGATCGATGGTCGCTTCGACCGTGCTCGGCGACTCCGGCGCATTGCCGATGCCGGTGTAGAAGCGCTTGCTCTTGGCATCGACGAGGAACTCCCGCTCCCCACCGGCGCCAGGCAGCAAGGCCTGGACGGCCTCGAGGCCGGCAGTGGCGCGCACTTCGAAGCCGAGCAGCTTGCCAGCCTCGCTGCGCAGTGGCTGGTCCTCGACATAGCCGACAAGGCCATAGGTCACCTGACGCTCGGGGTAGACGCGCGCGTGATCGTGCTGCATGTGCAGCAGCACCGAGTCGGTGTCGCGGTCCAACTCCTCCAGCGCCTCGATGACCGACAGCACGCTGACGCCGCGATCGACGAGGATCTCACGTCGCCACGGCAAGGACTCTGGCGCCGCGCCCGTCGCTGGGAGTTGGTCGATGCAGAAGGCCACCGTCAGCCGTTCTTCCAGCCGCTCGAAGTGCGCCGAGCGTGCGGCCGCCCGATCGGCGAGCCCTTGATCGCGGACCAGTGCGTCCGCGAGCGAGCGAGCGAGGCTGCGCAGCCACGCGCGCGTGTCGGCGCAATCGCGACGCACCTTCTTTGGCGTGCTGACCTCGGCGCGGACTTCGAATGCGTCGCAGTCCATCGCGAGGATCGCGCCATGACGATCGCGGATCGTGCCGCGCGCGCCGGGAAGGCGTTCGGTGCGTCGATGCTGGACCGTGGCTGCATCTGCCGACAGCGCGACCCGTATCCCGTCAGGCCGCTTCAGGTCGCCGTTCTGCAGCACCTGGATCCAGGCGAACCAGCCACATAGGAACAAAGGCACGACGGCCAAGGCGCCGAAGACCAATCGAAGTCGGAATCGCTCCCCCCTCGTCATTGCCACGGTGCGGGCTCCTTTGGCGCCGTTGCAACCGATGCGCGCAGCACGTCGCGCAGTCGGTCGCACAGACGCTCGGGCGTCGCCTGCTCGGCAGCAGCCAGCGAGAGCCGACGCACCTCGATCCGACGGGCCTCGATGCTCCGATACTCACGTTCGATCTGCATGCGCAGCCTGGTGTTGCCGGCGCGGTAGGACGCTGTGCCCACGGCGAGCGCGACGGACAGCGCGAACGTGATTCCACACAGAACCCACTTCATGCAGCGATCTCCTGGACGACGCTGCAACGCAGCTTGGCGCTGCGCGCACGGGGGTTCTCGCGGACCTCGTCGTCACTGGCGACGACCGGTTTCTTGGTCACGACCTCGCAGTGCTCGCGGAAGAACCGCTTCACGATGCGATCCTCGGCCGAGTGGAACGAGATCACACAGATGCGGCCGCCGGGGCGCACGCAACGAATCGCGGCAGAGAGGGCGCGCTCTAGCTCGCCGAGTTCGTCGTTGACCGCCATGCGTATCGCCTGAAACGAGCGCGTCGCCGGATGAATCCGGCCCGAGCGCGCGTGGCCTGGCATCGCGCGCATGATGAGATCGACCAGTTGCCCAGTGCGAACGATCGGCATGCGCCGGCGCGATTCGACGACGGCGCGCGCGATGCGACGGCTGTAGCGCTCGTCGCCGTAGTGGAAGAGCACGTTCGCGAGTTCGACTTCGTCGACCTCGGCGAGCCACTGCGCAGCATCGACGGACCCCGTGGGATCCATGCGCATGTCGAGCGGTCCGTCCGCCATGAAACTGAAGCCTCTCGCCGCCGTGTCGAGTTGCATGGAACTGACGCCGATGTCGAGCAGGAGCCTGTCGCACGCAGACTGACCTTCTGCGAGGAGCGCGTCCTGCACGCGTGAGAACGGAAGATGAAGAAGCGAGACCCTGACCTGCTCGGGAGCGTCCTCCATGGCTATTGCCAAGGACGCTCGCGCGCAGGCCAGGATCTCGGGATCGCGGTCTAAACCGATCAGGTGCCCGCCGGGTCGGATGGCGCGCGCAATTGCCCTTGCGTGCCCACCTGCCCCGACCGTGCCGTCAACAACCACGAGACCGGGCCGCAAATCGAGGAGCTCCAAGGTCGCGTGCAGCAGGACCGGCGTGTGGACAGGTTGCCTAGACCCATCCGCCGCCGAGCCTTCGCCCGCGCCCGTTGCAGAACTCACTTGCCTCCCCCCGGGACCGCCCGGCATCGGCAAGCATCAAGGGAACCCGACCAAGGGCCCCCAAGGGCGCCGCCGACCAAAGCGGCGCCTGCTGCAACGGCCACGGGCAAGCCCGCGACCTTCGCTCCCCGAACTGCCCGGCCACCGCCGCAGTCAGAGCCTGACGCCTCCCGCGTCGGGCTCGTGGCCGCGTTCTTTGCAGTGACTTTCGTCACGCCCCGATGGGCGTCGACGGGGTCCTGGGATCGATCAAACTGCTAAAGAGCTGCTGCTCCTCCGAAGACGGCTCGGTGAGCACGCCGGAGAGGGCAGATGGAGCCCAGATCTCGCAGACGTTGCCCATGCCGAGCAGCCGCACTGGCTGGCTCGACGCGAGGCCCGCGTAGTCGAGAAGTGGGTCCGGAATGCGAATGCGACGGGCTGCGTCCGGCGTGACTTCCTCGGCGCTGCCGAGGAACCGCCGGGCGAGGTTGCGATGGGCCGGGCTGCCGTGCACGCCGGTGCCGATCCGATCCACCAACCCCTGCCAGCTCTGCGCGTCGTGCAGCAGCAGGCACTTGTCCATGCTCACCGTCAGGAAGAACCGCCAGTCCTTCTGCGCGATGGACTCGAGGATGCGCGAGGGGAGCGTGAGCCGCCCCTTGTCATCCAGGCCGTGGTCCGATGCGCCGGTGAACAGGTGGGTCATGAGGGAAAGCCAGGAGAAGGAGCCTTCTGCTGACCGGGGCAAGCTAGCACTCACTCACCCACTGTCAACCACGCTCTCCCACAAGAAATCACGCTTCACCCACCATTCTACTTTGTGCCACCACAGTTAGTTGTGGTCCGCCCACTGGCAACCGGGATTCGGCGCAAGCCGTGGCGGCGAGGCGGATCGTGGGGCGCGTGCAGAACTCGCGAGATTTTTTCTCTCGCGCCTCGAGCACTGAGTGCGTCGTCACAGCACCGCGGTCGACCAAGGCAGGTGCGCTCGCTGGGTCCGAGCGACGCAACGCGCCACGAGCCTTCTGAAGCAATGGCTCCTAGCCCGCGGGAATGCGGAGCCCGCGCGCGCATCGCCCGCCCAGCTGCGCCCCGCTGCCCGATGCGCTGTGCTGGCGCCACCAAGCCGCCCCGACCTGCGGCCGCTGTAGCGCCCCCCTCCCCCACGAGGAGGATGGCGGCCGCTTCGCCGTGAAGCCATGATCGCCGCGATGCGCCAGACCTGCTCGCTGACGACCGTCATGCTCCTGCTCGCGTCCTGCTCCGATACCGAACTCGTCGGCATCCACGTCGCACTGCGCAAGGACGGTTCGGGCACGCTGACCGCGCGCGCCTTGCACTCCACCAACCTCGCTGGCGCCGCCGAGTCGCAGCTGAAGGGCGTCGAGTGGCAGGCGCGGGCCAACCTGGTCTCGTCGCAAGGCGGTTTTCAGAGCATCGCCGCGGTCGAACTCGGCAATCGTGAAGTCAGATTTGCCCCGAGCAACGACGACCAACCGCGCCTCCGCGTGTTCTTGCTGCGCAACAAGGACCTCGCCTGGGTCAAGGCGCTGGTGCCGGACGAAGCGACACGGAAGTCACTGGCCAAGGTCCACGACCCGAACAGCAAGCAGCGAGAAATCGCCGACGCGATCCGTTTTGAGATCCGGCTGCCCGATCAGGTCGTGTCGTCCGGCGTCGTGCCAACCGGCCGCGGCATCGAGGCCGCGCACGAACAGAGCCGCGCTTACCTCGTGCTGCCTGTTGCGGCCATGCTGACCGAAGGCGACGAGTTGATCTGGGACATCAGCTGGAAGTGATCGCTGGGCGCGCGCGCACGCGCGTCACTCGGAATCCGCCGCGCCGGCGCCATCTGGCTGCGAAACGGCCGCATTCGGCGAATCGCCCGCGGCCTCTGGCTTGCCGCCCTCGGTGTCTTCGCCGATAGCCACGAGCAACTCGTCCTTGATCTTCGACAGGTCGTCGAGATCGATGGCGGGCGCAAATAGCGCGATCGGCTCCAACTCCTTCATCTTCGGATCGATGACGACGAGGTCCGCACGCTCCTGTTCTTGTGTGCGCGGCGGCACCATCTTGAGCACGCGCTTTCTGAGCAACAGCAGCGCGCAGAAGTAGCGCAACTGCCGCGCCCGCTCGTCCTCGACGCCGCCGAGCCGGTCGAAGAGGGTGCGCAACGAAGCGAGGTCGAGCACCGGCTCCTTGCTGCCCGATTTGCGTCGTTGGGCGCGCCAGTAGACGGCCTGCCCGGCGGCGTTGCGCTCCACTTCGCAGAAGCACGCGTCGCAGACGTCGCGACGCACGCACGCGGGGAACTCGAGCACGGCGTAGTAATGCTGCGCGGATGGCAGCGGGCAACCGGGCCGTTCGCAGGCCTTGCGATCGCGAGTGATCTTCCAGTCTTCCATGCGAGGGTCGGTCGCTGCGCGCACTCTGCAGCAAAGCGGCGAAGCCTAGCGGCGCAAGCAGCCGTGGCCAGCCCGCAATGTGCCGGGGATCCAGGCGCGAGGCAGTCCGCAGGCATGCAAGTTCGCGCCGGATGAACGCTGCACGGGAGGCCGCAAACGCCGACCGATGCGGCAGCGACTCGCTACTTCGCAGGCTCGACAGCGTCCGTCGCCAGCGACGCGGCGTAGGCGCGCCACGCAGCGAGACTGCGAACGCCGCGGCTCTTGGCCTGCCGCTGCAGCGCCGACTGCGCGGCTTCGCAACCACGCGTGTCGCGCTCGCCCTGACAACGCGCCAGATAATCACAGATCGCCAAGGCCGCATCGCGAGAAGGCTGCGCGCCGAGCGCGATCGCGGCGCTGCGCCGCGGCAAGGGGTCCTCGTCGTTGCGTAGTGCAGCCAGCAATGCAGCGCGTGCCTCTTGGCCACCGCGCTCGAGGCCGGCGAGCGCCGCGGCGCGGACGCCATAGTCGGCGTCGCCGGAGAAGCGGATCAGCTCCGACTCCGCCGCAGGCGCCGGCATCCTGGCGCCGAAGAACTGCGCCGCAGTCCGCCGTCGCTGCGCATCGGCGCTCGATGCGAGTTCTTGCTGCACGAGCGGCAGCGCCGCGTCCCCTTGGCGCGCCAGCAGGTCCACGCCGTTTTGGCGCGAGAATCCATCGGTATTGCACGCGAGGTCGAAGACGAGGCAGGGAATCGCTGCGGCTCCGAGTTGCTCGAGTTCGCGCAGGCCGCGCTCTTCGACCGGATCGCGCTTCCCGGCCGCTGCTCGCAGCATGCTGCTGCCGTCGTCCGTTGCTTCACCCTGTCCATCTCGGATGCGCTTTTCGAGTTCCTTGTCAGCGTGTTGGCCAGCGGCGCTGCCCTGCTCGACTCCGTCTGCGCGCACTGCGCGCGCCGACCTCACGTCGCGGGCCGCCATTCGCGCCCACCACCACGCCGCAACCGGGTCAGCGGCGATCTCGGTCCGCATCGCGTCGAAGGGCTCGCCG
The DNA here is from genome assembly GCA_005776365.1 of Planctomycetia bacterium. GTDB lineage: Bacteria > Planctomycetota > UBA1135 > UBA1135 > UBA2386 > SXPK01. The sequence goes on along the minus strand of SXPK01000256.1, from coordinate 9,842 downwards.
TTGCGGTAGGGCTTCTCGGCCTTCTTGAGCAGCGCGCGCATCTCCGCCGACAGCGGGCCCGGATCGCGCAGGGTCCACTTCGGGCCGCTGGCACACGCGCACAACAAGGCCAACGGCAACGGCAGGATGAAAGTCAGGCGGAACATGGTCGAACGCGGGATGCCGATGGGCCGACGTTGCAGCGCGGCCACGGAGCGGGAGGATGCGCGTCTTACCTGGATGACCGCCTTCGACAAAGCCCAGACCGTCGCTCGCATCCGCGCGATCGAGGATCCCAAGCGCTTCCTCGACGCGCAGCGCGCCTTCTATCGCGGCGACCGCCACTACGTGCCGCCTTTGACGAGCGGCGAGAGTTGGCAAGTCGACCGCAAGAAGAACCCCTGGTTCCGCCACGGTGAGGCTGCTTTCTTCGTCGCGGAGAAAAACGGTCGAGTCGTCGGCCGCGTCAGCGCATCGCGCGACCGATTGCACGACGAGTTCCACGGCGACCGCGTCGGCTTCTTCGGCCACTTCGAGGCAGTGGACGTCGACACCAGCAACGCGCTGCTCGCGCACGCCGAGGCTTGGTGCCGCGAACGCACGGCGGACTCGTTGCGGGGGCCAGTCGACTTGTCCACGAACTACCGCTGCGGGTTGTTGGTCGACGGCGAGGAAGGCACACCCGTGCTGATGATGCCCCACAACCCAAAGCACTATGCGCAGTGGGTCGAGGGCTACGGCATGGCCAAGGCCAAGGACCTGCTCGCGCTGCGCGCGACGAAGGACACGCTCGACTTGTCGCGCATCGACCGCATCGTGCAACGCGTCAGCCAGAAGAGCCGCGCCGTGGTGCGCCGCATGAACCTCGCGCGCTTTGATGCCGAGATGCGGATCGTGTGGGACCTCTACCACCGCATCTGGGAGCGCAACTGGGGCTTCGTGCCGATGAGCGAGTCCGAGTTCTTTGCGCACAGCAAGGACCTCGCCAAGGTCGCGCGCGAGGAGTTGATGCACATCGCCGAAATCGACGGCAAGCCCGTCGGTTTTGCTGCCGCGCTTCCCGACGTGAACCGCGGCATCAAGGCGTGCGATGGCCGCTTGCTGCCATTTGGCTGGTGGAAGTTCCTCTCGGCCATGCGCAAGGTTCGGATGATCCGCGTCATCACGCTCGGCGTCGTGCCAGAACATCGGCGCGATGGCCTGCAGATGCTCGTCATGCACGCCGTGATCAGCCAAGGCATCGCGGCCGGATTCGACGCCTGCGAGGCTAGCTGGATCCTCGAGGACAACCACGACATGCTGGGCCCGCTGCAGACGCTGGGCCACGTCCCCTACCGTCGCTACCGCATCTACTCGAAAGCTCTCCGCTGATGGAATACCGCATGAAAGGCGGGATGCCGGGAATGCCCGGCATGCCGCAACTCCCGCCCGCCGCGCCGATGATCCCACTCGTGATCGGCATCTGCCTGATCCTGTTCGGCGGGATGCTCTTCTTCAACGAGTGGCTGCTGCGTTGGATCGTCGCCGGAATGCTGGTGCTCGTCGGGCTCCTGCTGACGATGCTCGGCCTGCGGCTGAAGCGGATGCTCGGCTGAGCGCCGCAGGTCGCGCACAGGAGCGTGCGTCGCGTGGTCGCCACTCGCTCAGCGAATGACCGCGAGCTTCGCGCTTGGCGCGTAACCGCTACGGCCCGCGGCGTCGACTCGAACGAACTCCCCGGCTGTCCCGGAACGCAGCGACAACTCGGCCCCAGCCGCCACGGTTGCAACCGCGTCCATGCCAAGGCGTGGCTCGGCGGTCAACAGCACCTTCTCACAGGCGATGGCGCGCGGTGGGCGCGTCGGACGCAACCACAGCAACTCGATGGCGACGCACGCGCCAGGAACGAGCAACGCGATCCCGAACCAACGCAGCGCAGCATGCCGCCGTGACCAGGCGACGAGCGCTGTCGATGCCGACATCAGCAACAGGCAGATCACCGCGAGTTCGCGTGGCATGAACCGATCGCGCAGTTCGGCCAGCGCATTCGAGAACGGCTCGCCACCGGACTCGAGTTCGAGCCGTTGCTTGACGAGCGCGATGTTGGCGAGCAACTCGGCATCGCGCGGCATGCCCAAGCGGGCGCACTCGTAGGCCCAGAGCGCGCGTGGCAAGTCGCCGAGCCGGTAGCTGCAGTTGCCGAGCGCATAGAACAATCGGCGATCGTCCTCGTGCTCGATGGCCGACAAGAACGCGGCGCGCGCAGCCGCGTAGTCGCCTTTCTCCCAGGCCGCGTAGCCAAGCTCGGACTGCGCAGAGGCGCCAGCGCACAACGCAGCGAACAGAAGCGTGGAGCGAACGACCGCGCCCGCGACGCCTGCGCGGCGAAGCCCGCCGCGTTCGAGCGCGGCGGCAAGGCGACGAGCCTCGTCTACCGACAAAGGCGCGCCGCCGCCGTAGCGCGATGCGATGCCACTCTCGATGGCTGATGCGCACGCGCGCGCAAGCTCAGGGATCGCGCCGCGCTGCTCGAGAATCTGCGCGAGGTCGCCGCCGATCAGCGAGGCTTTGTTCACGTCCATCCGGTCCGCGAGGTAACCGACGAGCGCGTCTGCAGGATCGGCTCTTGCTTCGAGCGCGCGAGCAAAGGTGCGCATCGCCGCAGCGATGCGTGCGCGCCCTGGATCTGCCTTGGCGCGACGCCGCAACGCCGCGAAGCAAGACGCACAAAGGAGCGCAACCCATGGGCCCACGGCGCAGACCCACAAACCCCAGACGGAAAGGAGCAGGACGCGCGCCGGCTCGCCGCCGCGTTCCTTGAGATCGAAGATGTCGTCGACTCCGGGCGTCACGGTCTTCTTTGCCGCTTCGGGCAACGGCAGGAGCGCATCGCCGGTTGCGAGCGGCTGCACCGTCAACGGCATCGCCAGCGTCTTTGCCTCGACGAAGGTCTCGACGCCAGGCGTCGTGTCGAACCAGTTCCACGTGATAGACGGGATCTCGTTGACGTCCGCTGACAACGGCGTGAGGTCGTAGACCACCGTGACGCCATCTGTCTGCCGAGATTCGGTCTGCCCGAGCAAGTGCAGACCCTTCTGTTCCCACGACGACACGTCCGGCAAGCGCAAGAACTCGAAGTTGCCGCTGCCCGTGATCGACAGCATCGACTTGACCGAACTGCCGACCTTGACGGTGTCGCGGTCGAGACTCGCCGACATCTTGAAGCGACCCACGGCGCCGAAGTAGGGCTGCGGCCTGCCGACCTCGGGGATCGGCAGCACCTCGAGCACGATCGGCTCGCCATAGACGTAGAAGTTCTGCGACTGCCCGCCGACGCGCTCGCCGAAGAAGTTCTGCCTCCCTTCGGACAGTTGCACGTGGTAGCGCAACATCGGCGCATCGAGCGTGAGCTTGCCCGGCCGCGTCGGCAGGAAGGACTTCTGGAACGTGAACCGGTTGTAGGTCTTGCCAGCGCGTTCGTGCATCGCATCGTACTTGGAGGGCTGCAGCGTGCGGTTGAGCACGATCGGCGCGTTGTCGGCCGGAGGCGCCTCACCTTCGAGCGTCTCGGCGCCGTCCATCTGCGTCAGCCATGGCGCCTGCACTTCGAAATCGATGTAGCGCGTGCGATCCTGCGCCACGTCTTGCACCGGGCGAAGGCCCTTGTCGACGCCGAGTTCGACCAGCGCGCGGATCGGCTCGTGCACGTAAACGCGCTGCTTGTCGAGACGCACCATCAGGAAGCCGTGCTCGGCACCGCGCAGTTCCTTTACCGCGGTGAGCTGCATCGTCGGCACGACCTGCTGCCGCGTCCCAGTCTGCATCGAGAACGAAGGCACCACAAATGCGCCTTCACGTTGCGGCGTCAGCACGAGTTGCCACGTCGTCGTGTTCTGCTCGACCATGCCCTGTGGCGTGATCGAGGTGAACGACTGCCGCGACGGACCGGCAATGCGGATCTGCAGGCCATCCACCTTGGGCACGGGCGGTTGCTCAGGGTTGGCGCCGCGGCCCTCGACGACGAGGTCGACGCGAGCCGAGCTGCCGAGAACGACGGTTGCAGGCGTCGGACCTTGCACGCGCAACCGCTCCTGCGCGGAAGCCGCCGCAACGCACAACGCGAGGGATATGAGCGCGCGGGTTCGCATCACCAATCGCGGTCCACGGGCCTGCGGCTGCGCCCTTGCCTGCGGATCTCCCGCATGCGCTGGTCGAGTTCCTTCAACTGTTCTAGCAAGCGGGCGCGCTGCTCTGGCGACAACTCGGTCGCCTCGACCTGCTCGCCAGGCGCGTCGGTGCGCGGCGCTTGCTGTGCGTCGCTTGGCTGGGTCTTTGCTTCGCCGGCCTTGGGCGCGGGCTCTGGTTTCTCCTCGCCTTCGTTCTTCGGTTCGGGCGCCGCAGCATCCTTCGCGGGGTCCGTCTTGCTCTGGTCCTGCTGCTGGTCTTGCTGCTGTTCTTGCTTCGCTGCATCTGGCTTGGGCTCTGGCCGTTCTTTGCCCTGCGGCGGCTGGTCCTTTTGATCCGAGCCTTCCTGCTGCTGGTCCTGCTGCTGCTTGTCCTGCTGCTGCTCGTCTTGTTGCTTCTGGTCTGGCTGCTGCTGGTCTGGCTGCTTCTGGTTTGGCTCGCCCTGCTGCGTGTCGTCCTTGTTCTGCTGGTCCTTGTTGTCCTGCTTCTGGTCCTGTTCCTGTTTCTGTTGCTCCTCGCACTGCTTCTTCAACTCCTCGATCCTCGTCTCGATCGCTTGGAGCAGACGCAGCGAGCGCTCGGCGTTGCGAACGATCTCCGGCGAAGGCGCAGCGTCGCCAGCGGCACGCACGAACGAGTCGCGGGCAGCGCGCGCCTTCTTGGCCGCATCCTCGAGCGTTTGGATCGGATCGAGAGGCTCAGTAGCGGGGCCAGCGCCCGCAGCAGGGCGCGGCTGCAGCGGGGACGGCTGCGCGTCGCCATTGCTCTCGCGAACCAAACTCTCGGCTTCTTGGTAGCGGATGTTGCCCAGCAACCCGTGGTGCAGGTCGAGCCTCCCGCCTCCAGGCGCGGCGGCGTAGCGGTCGATCGCGTCCTCGGCCACACCGAGATCGCCCGCGCGCCAGGCCGACAGCGCGAGGTTGTAGAGCAGCGCCGGGTCCTCGCGCCTCGACTCGAGCCGCTTGCCAAATGCTGCCGCGGCGCCGCGGTAGTCGCCGGCGGCAAATCGTTGTTCCGCATCGGCAGCTTCGATCGAGGCCGTTTCTTGTTGGGCGCCGACGTCGTCCAACTTCTTGCCGCCGAGCTTGTCGAGGGAGTCGCTCGCGGATCCTTGCTGCGAAAGGCAAGGCACTGCGCACGCGGCGGCGAGCAACCACGTCGCGATCCTGCGGGCGATGTGCATGTCCTCGATCATCGGCGCGATCCCTTGGCGACTGCCATCTCGTAAAGCAACAACACCAGCATCGGCAAGAGCGCCCACTGGTAGCGAGCCTGCTTGGCCGTCTCCTGGCCGGCCTCAAACGTGCGCTTCTGCATCGGCACGATCCGCTTCTCGTAGAGCTGGCGCAACGGCAACGCCATGGCATCGGCGCGGACAAACTCGCCGCCGGCCACTCCGCACATCTCGCGCAGGCCCTCGCTGTCGAGCTTTGAAACCACGTCTTGCCCGTCCTTGCCGCGCAAGAACGACTGCTCGCCGCCCTTCGACAGCGTGATCTTGCTGCCCAGCACGGAGCCGTAGCCAACGGCGTGCACACAGATCTTGTCCTCGCTGATCGCGCGCGCTTCTTCTTTGCCCTTGCCGCCGAGGTCTTCGCCATCGGTCAGCAACACGAACACCGTCGTCGCCGCCTCGTCAGGCTGCGCGAGTTCGCGCGCCTTCTTCAGTGCCTTGCCGAGGTCGGTCCCTCCAACCGGCACGACGCTGGTGTCGACCTCGTCGAGCAAGCGACCAAAGGAAGGGATGTCATGCGTCAGCGGGATCCACAGCCGCGCCTCGCCGGCAAACACCACCAAGCCTGCTCGGTCACCGCCTGCAAGCAACGGCAGCACGGCGCGAATGTCCGACTTCGCCCGGCTGAGGCGATCTGGTTCGACATCGGCAGCGAGCATCGAACGGGACGTGTCGAGGCAGAAGACGAGGTCGAGGCCGAGCCGCCCGATCGGCAGCGACTCTTCGCCAAAGCGCGGGTCCATCCAACAGACGAGCCCGAGCAATGCGATCGCACTGAGCCGCAAGGCGCGCAAGACGGGCGATGGAACGGAGTCTCTCGACATCGCGCCGTAGCGCCGCGCAGCGGCGATTGCCTTGCGCAGCGCCGCGAGGAGCAGCACGAACAGCGGCGGCAGCGCCAGCAGCAGCGGCCACCACTGCGCGCGGGAGAACTCGAGCTCGTTCACGGCGCACCCCGCAGCCAGAAGACCTCGAGCAGCAACGCGAGCAACGCGCAGGACAAGCCCAGGCCGAGCGGCCACCCATACGCATCGACGAACCGATGCCGCGGATCCTCGATCTCGCTCGTTTCGAGCGCGTCGATCCGCGCGTAGACCTCGGCGAGGTCCTTGTCCGTCTTCGGCTGGAAGAACTCGCCGCCCGTCTCCGCCGCCGCGAGTTTGAGATCGCCGAACTCCAGCGCGCGGAAGCCAAAAGGCGTCGGCATCCCCTGCCCGAGCCCGATGGCATGGATGCGCACCTTGGCGTCCTTCGCGAGCTTGACGGCGTCGACGACCTCGATGGTCCGCACCGTGGTCTCGCCGTCGGACAGCAGCACGACGACTTTCGACTCGGCCTCCGAGGACTCGAGCAACTGCACCGCCTTCGCGATTGCGACACCGATCGCCGTGCCGTCCAGCTCGCTGTTTTCGGGCACCGTGTCGGTCGAGGCCAAGAACGCCGCCAACGCGTCCTCGTCGAGCGTCGGCGGGCAACGCAACTCGGCGTAACGCGAGAACGCCACGTAGCTGACGCGATCATTCCTTCGCGCACGCGCAAACTCCATCGCGCGTTCGCGAGCCGAGTCGATGCGGCGCGGACGCCGCACATCGTCGGTGTCCTGGATGTTCATCGACGAACTGAGGTCGACGACGAGCGCGATGTCGATGCCTTGTTGTCGCTGCGGCACGATCTCGCGGCGCACCGGCCGAGCCAGCGCGAGTGAGAGCGCGACGCCGGCGAGCAACGTGAGCCACAGCGGCGCGTGGACGCAGCGCGCGCGCAGCGTCCACGGCAATCGTTCGAACGCGCGTGCGTCAGCGGTCGGCAATGCCGCGCCTGGCCGCATTCGCCGCCATGCTGCGACCGCCGCGAACGCCGGCGCAAACAGCAAGAACCACGGGTCGAGCAGCGTGTGTTCCCAGAGATCCCAAGCGAAACCCGTCATCGCCGATCCCCTGGCGGCGACTGCGGCCTCGTGCTGCGCGTCGAGTGAACGAAGTTCTCGGCGATCGCCATCGCGTGCAGGTGCTGCTCCTCGATAGGCGCGTGCTGCGCGAACTTCACGAGGTCGCACTGCAGCAGAAAGGACCTGAGCGTGATGCACTGCTCGGCGGACAGCGGCCCGCCGCGCTCCGCCTCGGCGAGGAACTCCTCGGTCGTGCGCTCCGGCGCGCGCAGCCCAAAGCGCCCCTCGAGGTAGACGCGCAAGGCCAGCGAACAGCCGACGTAGTAGGCATCTACTTCTGGGATGGTGCGTCGCGACGCGGCGCGCCAGCGCGCGAGTTCGCGCAATGCCTTCGCGTCCGGTGGCTCGGCAGGTGGCAGGGGCAATGGCAGCGCCCGCCGCCGCCGCGTCACCCACCCCAGAATGCAGAACAAGAGCGCCAGGGCGCCGACGATCGCAGCGTAGCTCCAGACCCTCGACTCGCTCGCGACCTGAAGCAACTGCGATGGCGCCTCGACGTCAGCACTCGAGCCGGCATCGAGCGCAGTCCGCACTTCGATCCGGATCGACTCGGACTCCGCACTTGCCGTCTTGTCCTCCGCCACCGCCGAGAACGGGCCGAGCGCAAGTTCGCCAGGTCCCTTCGTTGCGCGCAAGGACAGTCGCGCGCGACGCCAGAAGCCGTGGCCGAACTCGCGTTCTTCCCCGAGCAAAATGGCGCCAGCAGTTCCCTCCGGCAGTTTCGGCGCAAACGTCACCGGCAGGTCGGCACGACGGAACATGTCGACCTCGACCTCGAAGGGTTCCAGCAGCGTGACTTCTGAGCGAGATGCCCTGGCCAACACCGCGAGCGCAACCGGCGGCGGCTCCTTCCACGGCGCCCGCTCGGCGCAGGCGACGAGCGCGAGCAGCGACACGGTCGCGAAGGACCTCGTCATCGCTTGCTCCCGCGCCGATCGCGCATGCGGAAGAACTTCACGATCGGATCGGCCACGCTGCCGCGCGTCTCTACCTCGAGCACATCGACGCCAGCCCGCTTGCACGCTTCGTCGAGGCGAAGGCGCTCCGCCTGCATGCGACGCGCAACCTCGTCGCGCACGCGGCGGCTCGCCGTGTCGACCAGCGCATCGCGACCGGTCTCGGGATCACGCAGCCGCAACAGGCCAGCGTCGGGCAGTCGATCGGTGTGCGGATCGCGGATGCGGACCGCGATGACGTCGTGTCGATTGGCGAGCACGCGCAGTTGCTTGTCGGGCAACGGCGCGAGGAAGTCGCTGACCACGATGACGACCGCGCGGCGACGCTGGATGCGGCCGGCGTAGTCGAGCGCTTGCGCGACGTCGGTGCCGCGCCCTTGATGCTCTTGCGCGTAGGCCTCGCGAATCAGGCGCAGCACGTGGCGGCGGCCCTTCTTGGCCGGCACATAGCGCTCGATGCGATCGGTGAACGTGATCATCCCGGCCTTGTCGTTGTTGCGCGCCGCTGCGAACGCAAAGCAACCGCACACCAAAGCCGCCGTCTCACGCACGGTGCGCGCGCGTTCCGCACCTCCGCCGCGCGGCTCCGGGTCCGTGCCAAACGTCGTCGACGGCGACACGTCGAGCACGAGCATCACGGTCAGCTCTCTCTCCTCCATGAACTTCTTGACGAAGGGCCGGCCGGCGCGAGCGGTCACGTTCCAGTCAACCGAGCGCACATCGTCGCCAGGCGCAAACTCACGCACCTCGTCGAACTCGATGCCAGCGCCACGGAACACCGACGTGTAGCCGCCCGCCATCACATCAGTGACCATGCGATCGGTGCGCACCTGGATGCGACGGACCTGCCGCAGCATCTCGCGCCGGTCGTCGTCGCTCGCGTCGCTCATCTTGGGGCCGCCTTGCTGGACGCCCGACTGGGGTTCAGGGCACTGGAACCGTGTCGAAGACCTGCTTCAGCACATCCTCGCTGCCGATCCCCTCGGCTTCGGCCTCGTAGGTCGTGAGCACGCGGTGGCGCAGCACGGGATAACCAATGGCCTTCACGTCCTGCGGCGTCACGAAGCCGCGGCCTTGCAGGAATGCGCGAGCGCGCGCTGCGCGGGCGAGGCTGATCGAGGCGCGTGGCGATGCGCCATAGAGGATCAAGGGCTTGAGCTTCTGCAGACCGAAGTCCTCGGGCTTGCGCGTCGCGAACACCAGATTGACGACGTAGTCCTTCACCTTGTCGTCGAGGTAAATCGTGTCGAGCAGCGCGCGGCATCGCAGCAGCGCCTGCGGCGTCGTGGCAGCAGGGACCTCGTGCTTCTGCGTCAACGCTGCCATGCGGTCGATGATCTTGCGTTCCTCGGCCTTGCTCGGGTAGCCGACGATGATCTTGAGCAAGAATCGGTCGACCTGCGCCTCGGGCAGCGAATAGGTGCCCTCTTGCTCGACAGGGTTCTGCGTCGCCAGCACCAAGAACGGATCGGGCAGCTTGCGCGTCTCGCCGCCGAGCGACACCTGTCGCTCTTGCATCGCCTCGAGCAGCGCCGACTGCACCTTGGCAGGCGCGCGGTTG
>SXPK01000002.1 GCA_005776365.1 Planctomycetia bacterium | reverse complement strand
TGCCACCCTTATGCCTACAAAGAGATCGAGGCGCTCGGCAACAACGACGTCAAGGCTTTCGACAAGAGCCTCTGGGGCCACGTTGGCCACGTCGCCAAGAACGGCGTGCGCGCCATGCTGCTCGGTCTCACCCGCGGCGCGATCGCGCAGTCGCCCGTCGGCGGACCGGCCAAGCCCTACTGGAAGAAGCTCAGCTGGTGCTCGGCCAAGTTCGCGTTCTGGGCGGATGTCGCGATGGGCACGCTCGGCGGCAACCTGAAGCGGAAGGAGAAGATCACCGGCCGCTACGCCGATGCCTTCAGCTGGATGTATTTCGGCACCGCGGTGCTCCGCCGCTTCGAAGCCGAAGGGCGCAAGCCAGAGGACCTGCCGCTGCTGCAGTGGAGCATGGACTACGCGTTTGCGCGCATTCAGCAGGCCTTCGACGGGCTATTCGAGAACCTGCAGGTGCCTGGCCTCACATGGGCCCTGCGCGGCCCGCTCGCCTGGCTGTCGCGCCTCAACTCGATCGGCTCGATGCCCAACGACCGCGTTGGCGGCAAGGTCGCACGCACGCTGCTGCAGCCGTCTGCGCAACGCGATCGCTTGACGCCCGCGATGCACATCCCAGCGTCGTCCACGTCCGCGCTCGGCCGCCTCGAGCGCGCGTTGCAACTCTCGCTCGACGTCGAGCCCGTGCACAAGAAGCTCAAGGACGGCGTCAAGGCTGGCCGCTTGCCAAAGGCGCGCCCCGAGCAACTACTGGATCGCGCGTGCGAGATCGGCTTGTTGACCGACGAGGAGCGCAAGCTCGCGCGCGAAGCCGAGGCGGCCCGCGCCGAAGCCGTCGCGGTCGACTCGTTCACGCTCGAGGAATACCAACGCACGGCGGTCGCGCCGGAGGTTGGCGGCATGACGGTCTGCGCGCGCGGCTGAGCGAGCAGTTGGGTTGAAAAACGCAGCGAGCCGGGGCCCTCGGGGAGGGAACCGGCTCGTGGCGGTCTTCGCCCGGGTCGCAAGGGGGCACCATGACCAAGGTGTTTCGATCGGGCAGCCGCAATTTCAGGTAGGGCTCAGTAGCGCTGCCGGGAGGGGCTAGCCGCAGGATGTGTCGAGTTGGGCTTGGCCGCACACGACGCGGCACCAAGCCCGAGGCGATGCGAGGCGCAATGACTGCGGCACGGCGAGATCTGCCTGCCACCAACAACCGCGCACCGCCGCCCACCCCGCAGGGTTCTCCTGCTGCGATCCCCCGCCGCCACCGTTACCCTTCCGCGGCTTCTGGGCCTCACGCCCACCCACGATGCTCCTCTTCGCCCTATCCGTCTGCTTCGCGCTGGCCGTGTCATTCGTGTGCTCGCTGTCCGAAACGACGCTGCTGAGCGTCACGCCGGCGCGCATCGAAGCCATCCTCAAACAGGGCCGCCGGGCCGGCCAGATCCTGCGCGGCTTCAAGGCCCAACCCGACCGGCCGATCGCTGCGATCCTGGTTCTCAATACCGTCGCCAACACGGCCGGCGCGGCCGTCGCCGGCGCGAGCTTCGGCGAGGCGTTCCCGGGCGCCAAGGAAATGTGGTTCGTGGTGACCTTCACGGTCACGGTGCTGCTCTTCAGCGAGATCACGCCCAAGACCATCGGCGTGGTGCACGCCAACGCGCTGGCGGTGCCGGTCGCGCATCTCATCGAGGCGATGGTGCTGTTGCTGCGACCCTTCTTGTTCGTGACTCGGATCCTGTCGCGGTTCATCGGCCAGTCCAAGGGCAACCACGAACACTCGTTGGAGGAGATCCGACTGCTCGCGACGGCGGGCCACGCGCAGGGCGCCTTTGGTTCGTTGACGGCCGACATCATTGCCAACGCAACGCGGCTCCGCGACCGCCGCGTGCGCGACGTGATGGTCCCGCGGCACCGCGTCGCCTTCTTGTCGGGCCAGAGGCCGCTGCACGAAACGCTCGACACGCTGCAACGCACTGGCCACAGCCGCTTCCCGTTCACGCCGACCGGCGACCTCGATGGCGCGAGAGGCTTCGTGCTGACCAAAGAACTGCTGTTCCACCTGCGGACGCAGAAAGAACCCGACTGGGAAGATCTGCTGCTGCCGCTGCTGTTCGTGCCGGAAACCCAGAAGCTCAACTACCTGCTGCGCAGCATGCAGCGAGAACAACGCCACATGGCCTTCGTCGTCGACGAATACGGCGCGATCCAAGGCATCGTGACGATGGAAGACGTGCTCGAGGAGATCGTCGGCGAGATCCAAGACGAACTCGACGCGGACGAGACCCAACTCGTGGCCAGGCCGGACGGCTCGATGCTGTGCCGAGGGCAAGCGGAGACGCGCAAGGTGTTCTCGAAGCTCGGACTCCACCAAGTCGAGACCGAGAGCACGACAGTGTCCGGCTTCCTCGCCGAACAACTCGGCGACGTGCCATGGGCTGGCGCCGAAGTCGAGTTCAGCGGCTATCGGTTCGTGGTGACCAAGGCCAACAACCGCCGCGCCGAGCGCGTTCGCATCATGCCTGTCAGCCAGACCGCGTCAGAGCCAGCGACGGAGATGACGTGAGCAAGGATCCACGCTGGCGTGCGCTGCCCACCCAGGGGCGCGGGCTTGGAGCCATCGAAGCTCCCGCCTGCCGAGCGTTCTTCACTGCCTTTCTCCCCTTCTTGCTGTCGCTGCTGCTGCTGACCACACAAGTCGACGGCGGCTCGCGCTCGTGGCCGGTGCGGGAGATCCTGGATGCGATCTGGCACGTCGAAAGCGGTGGTATCGACGACCCGCCAGACGGTGACGAAGGCCGCGCCATCGGCCCCTATCAGATCCACTTCGTCTACTGGCTCGACGCGCAAGGCGGCGATCCGGCGCTGGGTGGGACCTACGAGGACTGCCGCAACCGCGATTACGCGGAGCGGGTCATCGCCGCATACATGCTGCGCCATGCCAAGGCGGCGTGGGAAGGCGGCGACGCGATGACGGTTGCGCGCGTGCACAACGGCGGACCATTGGGCCCGACCAAGGATGCCACGCTCGGTTATTGGCGGCGCGTGCGCGCGCGGCTCTGAAGGACCTGCGCGACAAAAACGAAGATAGCCGCGTTTGTGAGAACGCGGCTGGAAGCGCGGATGCGGCTCACGCGAGCGCGAAGCTCAGCGTTGGACTGGGCGGACGGTGGAATGACTCCGTCCGTTGGAGACCGGGCGCCGCGACTTGCGGAGCCGCCGCGCCTTCCTCAGAAGGAGAACACGTTGCGCCAGGTCGCGAAGGCAGGCGCTGGCCAGCTGATGCCGTTGTGCACATCGCCGGTCTGCAGATCGATGCCCGTCAGTCCGAAAGGCAGCGTGAACCATGCGGCGGTTCCCGTCGCCGTGGCGCGGCGGTTGTCGATCGTCAGTAGCAGGGAGTCCATCGGCAGGCACAGGTAGCCGCGGTCGCCCGCGTTGAAGTTGTAGCCAGCCGTCATGCCCTGGAAGTTTGCGAACATCCACACATCGTCGCCGTCCTTCGCACGCGTCATGACGGTGATGCCGTCATCCGCGAGGTAGAGCGGTGGGACGACGCGGACGCCCATGACGCCCGAGTAGTCGAAGCGATCGAAGGTGAAGATCGTGCAGCTGCCGCGCGGCAGTTCGCCAGCCTGCGGGTGGTTCAAGCCCGCCAGCGTGTTGGTCGCGACCTCGCCGTCCGGGCCGAGGATGCCGAAGTAGAAGTCGGTGCCGCGAACTTGAACGCTCGCCTGCGTGCCGTTCTCGAGGACGTAGGTGTTGACATCACCGAAGCCGGCGATCGCGGCCGTGGTCGTGCCAAGGCTGGCCGAGGCAGTCGGCGCGTAGGGCGACGTCGTGCAGCTCAGCGAGTAGTCGCCCCAGCTGCCGAGGAAGGGCGTGACCGCAACCCAGTATTGACCCGCGGGCAGGCTCATGGAGATGCGACCGTGGTAGTCGGTCGGGCCGGCCAGGAGGCCGTCTTCGACGTCGAGCACGTAGTCGAGATCGCGATCGAGCAGCGCGACGTTGGTGTCGAGGATTGGCGTCGGAATCGAATCGCCGGCCTGCAGCGTGACGTGCGTCGCCGAGAGGAGATCCATGCGCACGAGGCGCATCGACTCTGCGCCGAGGATGAAATCGGTTGCGGCGCCCAGCGTCGCGATGTTGCCGAACGTCATCGGCAGCGGGTCGAAGGTCAGCGAGAAGGCCGTGTCCGCGAGGCCGCGCGAGTTCCAGACGTAGAGGAAGTAGTCGCCAGCCGGCAGGTCGATGTCGGCGCCGGCGTCGAGGCCGCCCCAGTAGCTGTCGTCATTGGCAAACACGATGCCGCCGTCGGCACGTTGCACGACGAGCGCAGTGTCCGTCGCCGCTACCGCCGAGAGGACCTCGACGAGCAGCCGGCTGTCAGCCACCGTGAACGAGAACACGTCATGCGTCGAATCGCTCCCGGGGATCCGCGTCATGCCGGTTGCGCCGGCGACGGTCAGCGGAACGAGGTTGACGTTTTCGCGCGTCGCGACGAGCTCATACGCTCCGCCGCCCGTGCCCTGGTAGCCGGAGACGTCGAGATAGTAGACGCCAGCCGGCAAGTAGACGCTGATGCGCGACAGGTTGGTGCCGGCGCCGTTGTCGTCGATGACGATCGCGTCGCCCTTGTGGTTGCGCAGCACGAGCCAGGAGTCGGCGATCGGGAACGTGCCCGAGGCCTTCACCTCAAAGGTGTAGAACCCGCTCAGCGCGGCATTGAACTTCCAGCTGTCGACGTCATTGATCTCAGCGCAGTTGCCCGATGCAGCAAAGCCGCCCATGTCGTCAGCCCACTGCCACCCGTCGTTGGCCTCGTGCTCGACCGCGTTGTCGATCGAGAAGCGCGGCAAGTCGCCGGTCGTGGGTCCGAGCGAAGGCTGGCGGAACATCGGCAGGATCTGACGATCCTTGCCCTGCAGTTGGCGCAGCGAACGCTTGAGCGCCAGCAGCTGCTGCGGCGTCTGCGCGAGGCCTGCCGCGGTTCCTTGCTCGATGACGTTTTCCATCGAGGCCATGCGGATCTGCGGGTAGTTCGACTGGATCCACGTCCTGGGATCCTGGCCTTGGGCCGCGCAGATGCCGGCGAGAACGCCGGCGGTGACGATACGTGTGAGCAACATGCTGAGTCTCCGAGTGATAGCAATGAGCCGGGGAGTGAGGCCGGCAGATAACTGGGGCATCCGAGGTGAGTCCGCACCTAGGGCCCGCAGGATAGTGTTGCCCAAGAACTGACTTTGGGGGACGCGAACCTGTTCGGTATCGCCGCCAGGCGCTCGAGAAAATATGCGATGCGAGGTCCAAGGCCGCTGGCGCACCTTTGCCACCACGGATTGCCAGCCAGGAAGTCCCCACGCCAACGCATGAGCCAAGTGCGGCTGCGTCGGAGCGCACTGCGTGTCCAAAGCCCGGTCAGGGCGCAGGGCTCCGAAAATCTTCCCGCAAGATCCAGTCCCCTTGCGGGACCATCGAGTTTCCTTGCTCGCGAGTCGAAGGCGCTCAGCGCCCGGCGAGCACGCCGAGCAGCGCTGCGAGCGAGAGCACATCGAGCCGGTTGTGCTCGAGCACGCGGTCCACCTGCCCGCGGCCGTCGCGAATCCACTGCAAGAACGCAACCGGCGCCTCGCTGCCCGGCAGGTCGTCGTCGCGGACGAGCCCGAGCCGCCGCTCCTCCACCGTGCGCAGCTTGCAATCCGGCAGGTCCTTGCCGAACGCGCGACGCGTCACGTAGTAGAGGTCGAGGTGGCGGTCGGTCAGGATCGGCGCTGCGAGCTTGTGCACGGCGAGCCTCGCGGCGATGCGATGGCGATCAAAGGTCTTGCCGACATAGCTGACCGGCACGGGCCGCTGCATGAGGCGTTCGGCCACCGCCTGCAGCATGGCTGGCTCCTCATCGAAGTCGCGCAAGAACAACTGCTCGAGCACGAAGGCTTCGTCCTCGAACCAACCGAGGCCAACGTTGAAGACGATCGTGCCCGACCCGCCTGACAAGCCCGTGGTCTCGGTGTCGAAGAACAGACACTCGTTTGCGTGCAAGGACACAAACCGCGGCTCCTTGGCCAGCAGGCCGAGCCGTTCGCCGTCGAGTCGAAGCGCAGCCGCGAGCGGCGTTCTGCCGTGCACGTGCTCGCGCGGATAGCGCAGCGTGCGCCGCCAGTAAGTGCCTTGCGCATTGGTCGCGACTTCGCCGGGCGGCAGCTCGACGCGCGGCGTCGCCTCACGGCGCGCTTCGAGCCGTCGCTGCAACATGGAACGGAGATCCGTCGATGGCGCCGCTGGCTCCGACGATTCCGCCTGATGCTCCTTGCGCGACCGCAGCATCGCGGCGCGCAGTCGTTCGCGGTCCGCCTCCATCAGGTTCCCGCTTCGCCTTCCCTGCAGTCCTCGATGTCGCATGCGCTCGGGCCACGTGCCGTCGGCGACGAAGCATCGGCAAGCAACCCGTCCAAGATCGCTATCGCGACCTGCTTGGTGCGCGCGCCGAGACTCGGGTGCGGACCGACGCACGCGGGGCAGCCTGACGCACACGGACACCGGCGCGCGACGCCGCGCGCGGCGGCGAGGATCTCGCGGAGCGTGCGGAACACGCGCTCTGACAAGCCGACGCCACCCGGCACGCGATCGTAGAGAATCAGCGTCGGCGCCAAAAAGTGCGGATGCTGCACTTCACTGAGCACCTTCACGTCGCCGGGATCGACGCGCAAGAACAGCGGCACCAGTCCTTGCAACAACTCGCCGATGCCCTGCAAACACGCAGCCTCGCCGCCGCGCAAGAAACCGAGCCGAGCCACGAGTTCTTGGCGCAACACGAGCGCGCAGGCTTCGGTCTCGAACTCTTCTGGCGGCAACTGGATCTCGCCGATGCCGACGTTCTCGCGCGTGTAGAACTTGATCTTCTTGAACGCCTTCGCGAGCGTGCTGACGTGCACCTCGCCGCGGTGCGCAACGTAGCCAGCGTGATCCTGCGTCTCACCGACGCGCAGCACCTTGACGTCGGTTTCGGAATCGGCCTCCGTGTAGTAGTCGGCGTCGATCTTGCGCACGAAGGCGCGCCGGTCCTGGTAGTCGAAGCGCTCGACGATCCAGGTGTCGCCCTGATGGCCGTAGATCGCGCCCTGGTGGACCTCGGTGATCGCGGACGGGCGGTCGATCTCGGCGAGGATCGTGCGCGACTCGACGTCCTGGATCGTGACGTTGTCCATGTCCGCGGCGTTGAGGCTCACGCCTTCTGCCGGATAGGTGACGTCCGCGTAGTGGTAGCGCGATCCGCGTTTCACGAGGACCTGCATGTCCTTCTCCAAGAACTCCAGCACCTCGCCAATGCCCTGCGCCTGCCCAAAACCCTGCTCGCCGTCGATCGGCAACTCGAAGGCCGCGCACCGCACGTGGTTGGTCAGGATGATCGGGTTGTCCGGGTCGATCGCAACCGCGTCGCGACGGCCGTCGAACAAGTAGCCCGGTTGCTGGCACAGATACTGGTCCATCGCGGAGCTGCGCGCGACGAGCACGACCGCGCTCTCCTGCGTGCGGCGACCCACCCGGCCGGCGCGCTGGAACGTGCTCGACACGGTGCCCGGGTAGCCGACCAGCACGCAGACGTCGAGACTGCCGATGTCGACGCCGAGTTCGAGCGCGCTCGTCGACACCACGGTCTTGATCTCGCCGCTCTTCAGTCCGCGTTCGATGGAGCGGCGCAGTTCTGGCAAGTAGCCGCCGCGGTAGCCGGCGACCGAGGCCTGCGGGAGCTGCTTCTTTGCCGCATCGTCGCGAAGGTACTTGAGCAGCACTTCGGTGCCGTTGCGCGATCGCGTGAAGAAGATCGACTGCATGCCGCTGCCCATCAGCGACGAGCCGAGTTGGCGCGCAGCCTCGCTCGCCGGCACGCGCAGGCCCTGCGCCGGGCTCAGCAACTTGGGATTCAAGAACACGAAGTGCTTCCTGCCGCGTGGACTGCCGTCTTCGTCGATCACGGTGATCGGACGCTCGAACAGTCGCTTGCCGTGTTCGCCCGCGTTCGCAATGGTCGCCGACGCGCCGCAGAACACCGGGTCGCTGCCGTAGTGCCGGCAGATGCGCTGCAGGCGGCGCAGCACATTGGCGACATGGCTGCCGTAGATGCCGGACAGCGTGTGCAACTCGTCGACGACGACATAGCGCAAGGCCGAGAACAGCCCCTGCCACTTCGTGTGGTTGGGCAGGATCCCCGCGTGCAGCATGTGCGGGTTCGTCAGCACGAGATGCCCCTTCTCGCGCAGCGCCTGCCGCACCGGCGGCGGCGTGTCGCCGTCGGAGACCGCGACCGTGAGATCCTCGCGAGAGACCGCGGCGAGCAATCCTTCGAGATCGCGCATCTGGTCTCTGGCAAGGGCCTTCGTCGGGTAGAGGTAGAGGGCCCGCGCCGACAACCCTTCGCGGAGCAGCGCGTCGAGCACCGGCAGGTGGTAGCACAAGGACTTGCCCGACGCAGTCGCGGTGGCAACGACACAGTGACGGCCAGCGTGCAGCGCGTCCGCGGCCTGACGTTGATGGCAATACAACTCGATCGCACCGCGGCCCTCGACCGCTCGTCGCAGATCGGGCAGCACCCAGTCGGGAAAGGGCGCCATGCGCGCGGGACGCGGCTCCTCGCTACGCGCAGCCTCGACGATGCCGGGGCCATCGGCCTCGTTGCGCCGCAACTGCTGCACGAACGCGTTCAGGTCCATGCGTGGACCTTGATCGAGAACCCTGTGCTGCCGCCCATGGGCGGCGAATGCTAACGGAACCCGAACGGAGATCCAGTCACGCGCGGACGGGCTGCCGGGTCGGGTTCGCTTGCGGTTGCAAGAAGACGCGATCGAACTGCTGCATGACCGACGCTGGCGAGAAGCGCTTGCTGTAGGCGTCGAAGTCGCCGCGCACCTTCTTGAACCGCAGCAGGATGCGGCCAAGGCCATCGGCGTCGCGGTAGTAGATGCCCTTGTCGCCCAGCGTCTCGATGTGGCAGCGGTCCGGGCTCAGGAGCCAGGACACCACCGGCTTGTTGCCGATCGAGAACTCGGCGCACGACAGTCCAAAGGTCTCGCCCTCACGGCGCGCGTGCAGCATCGCATCGCAGGTCGCGACGAAGCGGGCCTTTTGCTGCATGTCGACTGTCGCCGGCAGATGCACGATGCGCGGATGCGGCGCGCAGAACCTCGCCGTGTTCAAGAACACGAACCAGACGTCCTCACGCGCGTCGACGGCCCGCCTGACTTCGGCATGCGCAAAGGGGATGTCGAAGGTGGAAGGCCCGCCGTGGCGGCCAAACACCGTCGCGGCAAGCGGAATGCCCAGTTCGCCACGTAGGTCGCCTTCTGCCTGCGGCAGCCAGACCATGTGCGGGACCACCGGCACCGGCGGTTTGCTGCTGTCGCCGCGATGCTGCGCAACCCAGTCCGAGACCGCGGCGTAGACGTCGCCGTGTGGTTCCTTGCACTCGAACACGCAGTGCACTGCCGTGCGGCCGCGCGGTGGACGAGGCCGTTGCCGCGCGGCGCCATGATCGATGACGTAGTAGACGTCGATCGGCGCGAGCAGGTGCTGCAAGGCCTGGGCATCGCGGTAGAGCAGCACCGAGAAGCGCGCGCGAAACTTCTCCAACGCCGTCAAGTCGGCAGTCGCCGGGCACAGGATCCAGCTCTGGTTGCCGAGGATCTCCTCGTTGCCGAGCGCGTAGTCGTAGAGCGCCACGTCCGTGCCGCGCTCGAGCAGGTGCCCGGCGTCGAATGCAACTTGCAAGTGCCTACGTGCTGCCAGATCCGCCATTTCGCACTGATCGGCAGCCTGCCATGGCCAAGTCGACGATTTCTCGCTCGCAGTCGAGACCGGTGGTGGCCATCGTGCGCATCGTATTCCCTGCGCAGGCAGGTGAGATCCGAGTTCCGCAGCCCCCCATGCTGGTGTGCGACGGATCCTTCACCCTCACAATGACTCGCACCCAATGACCGTGGCAAAACCTCCCGACCACCGTCCAGCCCGCTCCTATCCACTGCCGGCGAACGAGGCTCGACGGCTCGAGGCACTGCGCCTTGCGCGCATCCTCGACACTGCGGCCGAGAAGGCATTCGACGACCTGGTGCAACTCGCAGCAGCGGTCTGCGAGACGCCAATCGCCATCGTGTCCCTGGTTGACGAGTCGCGGCAGTGGTTCAAGGCCCGCGTCGGCCTCGGCGCGCCGGAGACGCCGCGCGAAGTTGCGTTCTGCACCCACGCCATCATGGGCAGCGACGTGATGGTCGTCGGCGACGCGACGCAGGACCCGCGCTTTGCCAACAACCCGCTGGTCACCGGCGCCCCCAGCATCCGCTTCTATGCCGGCGCGCCGATTTTGCTCGATGGCGACGCGGCGATCGGCACCGTCTGCGTCATCGACAGCAAGCCGCGATCCTTGACGCCGATGCAAAAGAACTCACTCAGTCTCCTGCGCCAGCTTGCGGGCGACCTGATCGAGTTCCGGCGAGCGCGCGTGGACTTGGAAGCCATCGGCAAGCTGCTGCCGCTGTGCAGTTGGTGCCGCAGCGTGAAGACCGAGACGGGCGAGTGGGTCGACCTGCATCGCTACGTCGCCAAGGCGATACCGATCACCCACAGCATGTGCCCCACGTGCATGCAACGAGAACTGCAGGCCGACGGCCCTTCGCGGCAAGCTTGAGCGGCGCCAGCCGCGCAGCCAGTCGAAGCCGGCGGGCCGAGGTGATTCTCAAGAAGGAAGCGGGCGCCTGGCATTTCGCTGCCTTGAGCACCGTCGTCACCTTGGTCCTGCTGGCGCTACCCGCAGCGGCGATCGCGCAGGACCTGCACTGGAAGCTCCCCGATCGTGGCGCAGTGCGCTACGAGCGCGACCTCGTGGTCGAAGCGACGTGTGAGCCCAAAGGCGCAACGGATTCGCGACCCTGGTCAGGGTTCGCAGCCAGCGCCGTCGTGCTCGACGGCGAACTCGATGCCAAGAAGCAAGGCACCGCAGAACCACTCTGCGATCTGCGTAACCTGCTGCCGCGGCTTTGTCTGGACCTGTCGCAATCGAAGGCCGGCAAGGCAAAAGTCGAACTGCGCAGCGTCCACGCAATGGTCGATGTCGACGCCCAATGGGGTCCACTGCAAGCCAGTGGCGAGCAGACGGTGAAGGCGACGATCCACGACGCCGAGCCTGCCCGACTCGGAGCGGAGCGCGGGCATCGCCCGCTGGTGCACGGCACACTCGTTGGCTCGCGCCTCCTCGATCGCGAGAACGGGCGCGTTCAGCACTTCGAAGGCGGGGTCGAACTCGAAGCGAAGTGGTTCGATCAAGCCCGCACGGTTCGCATCACGCTTCGCGACGCCTGGACCTTTGACGAGGTCCTCGTTCCGAGCGACCCCAAAGTGCGCACGATGGTCAACGAAGCGATCCGCAAGGCCGCGGACTGGCTCGACCGTGACCTGCAGCAGCGCATCGACAACAAAGGCGCTGGCAACGATCCCTACCACGACCACCACCCCGGCGAACTCGCGCTGTCGCTGCTCGCGATCGTCAAGGGCCGCGACGATTCGAGGCACGAGACCGTGCAGCGCGGCTACGAGGATCTGCGCCGTCGCAACATCGAAGGCACCTACAGCCTCGGCGCTGCGATTCTCGCCATCGAGGCGCTCTACACTCCGATCCAAGAATGGCAGAACCTGCGCGAGGGCACGATCGAGGCGCCGATGTCGCGCAAGTTGCCGCCCAGCGACCTCGCACTCGTTCAGGAATGGGCGAAGCGGCTGCTCGACAACATCGACACGACGACTGACCCCGCCTACCTGCGTCGCTACCACTATGGACCGTCAAGTCTGTGGGACAACAGCACGACGCAGTATGCCCTGCTCGGCCTCTACGCCGCGCAACTGTGCGGCGTCACGATCTCGCCGCAGGTGTGGACCGCGTCTGCCACGCATCTGCTCGCCTGCGACCGACCCGAAGGCAAGGAGACGGCACCGACCATCACGAGCCACGCCGAGCACGCGCGCATCGAGCAAGGGAAGAAGTCGACACGCTCCGGCGGCAAGAAGGTCCAACCAGCCGGCTTCGGCTATCAGGATGGGCACGACCTCACGGGCTCGATGACGACGGCAGGAATCTCCGGGCTCTCACTCTGCGCAGCGGCCTTGCGGGCGCAGAAGAAGGGCACGCAGAAGCAGTTCGCCGAAATCGATGCCGGGATCCGCAGCAGCTTCGCCTGGCTCGAACAAAGGCTCACCGTGCGCCGCAACCCCGGCCCGACGCACGTCTGGGACAGCTGGCACAACTACTACCTCTACGGCCTCGAACGCGCCTGCGAACTCAATCGAGTCGCCTGGCTCGGTGGCCGCGACTGGTACTTCGAAGGGGCGATGCACCTGATCGCGCAGCAGCAACAGAGCGGCAGCTGGGGCAACTCGGTGGAGACTGCGTTTGCGCTGCTGTTCCTCAAGAAGACCGTGCTGCCCACCATCACGGGCAAGTGAACGGACCGCGATCGCGGTAGGCTGTGCCGCTGCGATGAACCGCCGCATCGTCCGCATCTTCGCCCCACTGCTCGCTCTGTCGGTCGGGCTCGTGCTCGCCTGCGCAGCGGCTGAGACCGTGCTGCGAGTCACCGATCCGATCGGCTTGAACTACGACATCGAGTTCGGGCGCTATCGCAACGAAGCCCTGCAGTTCGACTGGGACAAGACGGACAAGGAGGGTCGGCAATACGTCGACAAGGACCTCGACCTGGACAGCCGCCTGTATCGCCTGCGGCCAAACCTCGACCTCGACCTCGGCAGTTTTCGAGTGCGGACCAACTCGATCGGTTTCCGCGGACCAGAACTCGGCGCAAGGCGCGAAGGCGGACCCTTCCGCGTGCTCGTCCTGGGTGACTCCGTCGCCTTCGGCTGGGGCGTCGACGACGGCCTGACCTTTCTCCGCAGGTTCGAAGCGGATTGGAACTCGAAGCGCGACCAGAAGATCGAAGTCTGCAACGCCGGGCACCTCGTCTACGACACGACGCAGCAACTCGCGTTGCTGCGGGAGCAAGGGCTTGCGCTGCAACCAGACCTCGTCCTCCTGGTCTACGTCGTCAACGACATCGAGCCGTCGCGCGACCTCGTAGAAGAGGGACTTCTCGGCAAACCGCCCGATCCCAACGAGGCGGTTCCCGACTCCGGCGACCTGTGGACCGGCCTCGCGTCGATGCTGGCTTCGGTCGGCATGACTGCAACTGCGGAGCTCTGCACGCTTCAGAGCGACCCGCTCGCACGCTTTTCACGCGCCGCGCCAAAGGGCGCGGTCTACCAGCCACATCTCTACGGCAAAGGCCCGCGCGGCTGGCCGCGCAGCCAGCGCGCATTGCTCGCGATCCGCGACCTGTGTCGACAGCGCGACATCCCGTTCTGGCTGCTCGACCACACGCGGCCGGTGTTGCAACCGCTGCAGCCATTCTGCGAGCAGAACGCGATCCCCTATGGCGACCTGCGCTTCACCGACGAGGAGCTGCCATTGCCGATGTACAACAGCCGTAAGGACACGCACGCAAACGCGCTCGGCCACGACTTGCTGCTGCAGAAGCTCACGCGAGTCGCCGCGCAGTTGCCGCTGCCGCGTTGACGGCGACGGCACCCGCGGTCACTTGTCCTTCTTCGGCTCCAACGATGCGCGCATCAGAGCGACGTCTTGATCGGTGATGCGGACCTTGGTCGCGTTCAGCATCACGACGAAGTGGTCGATCTCTTCGGGTTGCGCCGGGAAACCCGTGTTGCCCTGCGGGCCGTCGCTGTGCGCCAGGACCTTGCCGTCCTGGTCGAGGAATACGAACCAAGGAATGCCGCCGCCCTTCTTCAGCCCCGCGCCTGCGCGATAGCCGTCCAGCATCTCTTGCCCGCCGGTCATGCGGTCGGTGTCGACCTTGCAGTCGACGAAGTCCTTGGCGAGCGCCGCGGCGATGTCCGGCAACCGCATCCAGTCCTCGAGCCGGTGGCACCAGCCGCACCATGGCGCACCGAAGTGCAAGAACACGCGGCGATCGCTTTCTCGCGCCAGTGCTTGCGCCGCGGCGAGCACATCCTTGGCAACGAGCGGCGAAGCAGCGTGCTGCTTCAAGAACGCCGTGAGCTTCGCTGCGTCGTGACCTTGCTTGCCGCCTTCTTTGGTCTCGAAGGGCTCGGTGTCCTGCTGTGCGATCGGCTTGCCATCAGCGTCCAGCACCGTGAGATACGGGATCGCCTGCAGGTCGGCGCCAAGGGCTTTGGCGAGGTCCATGTGCTTGTCGAACTTGGCGACGTCCACGTGCACGACCTCGTATTCGCTCCGCACCACGCCGCGCACCGCGTCGTCCTTCTTCATCGTGCCCGCGAGCCACTTGCACCATCCGCACCAGTTGGCGCCCCACTGGATCAGGACGCGCTTGTTCTCGCGCTTGGCGCGCGCGACCGCGGCGGCGACGTCTTTCTTCGCGTCTGCCTTCTCGTCGTAAACCGGCGGCTCCTGTTTCTTCGCCTTCGTGTCCGGCGCGGGCGCGACCGCCGGCAAAGGCGACAGCGGCGTTGCCTTGGCGGCGGGTTCTTGGGCGATCGAGACGCTCGCGAACGCGAGGGACAGCAACACGGCAATGGGCTTCATCGCGGATGACCGAGTCAAGCCCGGCCGTCTTGAGGAGCCGCCACGAAGGTCGCAGCGGTCCTTCGATGCTAACGCGCTACCTACCGCCTTGCGCGAGTGAGTCCTCCACCGGTTCCGAGCGCGGACCAAGAACTCGCGATCGTGGAAGCTCACCACATTGTCGGCGCCATGCAGCAAGCGCACGACGAGGCGAGCCGTCCTTGTTGTCGATGCGTTCCGCGAAACATGGCGGCGGAGCCGAGCTTTACTGTGGACCTTCTTCCATGCACGCTGAGGACATGCCGAAGTCGGATGGCATCAAGTTCCCGCTCGCAGCCCCGGCGCTGACGATTCTCGCCGCCTGCGGCGCCACCGACGACCGTGCTCCGGGCACGCTGCCCCATGGTCCCGACCTGCAGACGGTCGCTGCCAGAAGGCCGCCGGCCGACGATGCCGACCCGCCGCCCAAGGACGGGGCTTACCGCGTGCAACTGACGGCAGAGATCGCCGTCTTGCGCGAGCGCTGCAAGGGCGCAGTGCCGCCGCAGCAGCCTGCAACGGCCCGCGCACCGGACCTCGTCGAACCGACGCAACTCGATCCGTCGCTGAAGCTCGATGTCCGCTACGCGACGACAGACAACTTCCTGAGCGCTCGTGTCTACGACGAAGCGCGCGTGTTCTTGCAGCGGCCCGCCGCCGAGGCGCTCGTGCGCGCGCACGAGAGCCTGCGGTCCTTTGGCATGGGCCTCCTGCTGCACGATGGATATCGACCGTGGCGCGTGACGAAGCTGTTCTGGGAAGCGACGCCACTGGCCCAGCGCGATTTCGTCGCCGATCCGAGCTCCGGTTCGCGCCACAACCGCGGCGGCGCGATCGACCTGTCGTTGTTCGACCTCGCCACCGGCCGCGCGCTCTTCATGCCGAGCGGATTCGACGCCTTCACCGAAGCCGCACACCCGGAGTTCGCGGGCGGAACGCCTATGCAACGCTGGCGGCGCGACCTGCTTCGTGCGGCGATGGAAGCACAAGGCTTCTCGGTCTACGACGGCGAATGGTGGCACTTCGACCACGCGACCTGGCAGCAGTATCCGCTGCTCGACGTGACCTTCGCGGAGATCGACGCGACACGGCGACAATCCAATAGCAAATGACCCGGGATCCGTAGCTGCGGCAGTGATGCTTCGCTGCGCGTTCGAGACCGACCACCCGCGGCGCATTCACCCTTTCGAGTCGACAACCTGATGTTGCCGGCGGTTCGTCCCACGATCCACCCGACGGATTGCTGGCTCGTTGCGACTTGCACCAACTGCAACGACTCCGGCAGCAAAGGCGCGGGCTCCGAGATTGCCCTGCAAGCGGACGCGGGCTCGAATGACTCCGTGCTTGCCGCCAGCTTGACGCCCGAGGAAGCAGCAACGCTGGTCGCGGCCATCGGCATCCTGCTCGGATGGATGATCGCGCGCCTGCTGCGCAAGAGAGACCACGCGACGTTCGTCCTGGCGCGTGCACCGCGGCTCCCGATCCGAGCGCTGGCGACGCACGATGACGCTTGGTTGACCGGCAAGGTCCGCAGCCGAGACCCGTTGCTATGCCCGTGGTTCGACATCTCCTGCGTCGCCTATACGTATCTCATCGAGAAAGAAGTCACGACCACACGCACGGTGACGGACAAGGACGGCAAGACCCGCACCGAGACCTCCACGCATTGGGAGACCGTGCACTCTGAGGGTGCGACGCAGAACTTCGACCTCGACGACGGGGAGCAAGTCCGCGTGTTGCTGCGAGAGGCCGACAACGAAGCGATGGAAGACTCGGGCTACTCCTACCAGACCATGACGCGACGCCATTGCGCCACCTACCTGCCGATCGACGCCGACGTGAGCGTGCTCGGCGTCAAACTCGACGATGGCACCTTTGGCTCCTTGCGCGAAGTCCCGCTGCTCGTCACGCGACTCTCGCCCAAGGACCGCGTCAAGTCCTCGCACTCCGCCGAAGCGTGGCTGTTCTTCTTTGCACTACTCTTCCCGTTTGCCGGCGTCGCGGTCGCGGCTGGCATCGCGCGCAGGGCGGAAACTGGCGAAGCGTGGGCGATCGCCGCCTCGTTTGGGCTGATCGTATGGCTGCCGCAATGGTGGCTCCTGACCTACAACCGGCTCGTGCGACTGCGGCACCAGGTGACCACGGCGAAGAAGCAGATCTCAGTCGAGCTCGCCATGCGCCACGATCTCGTGCCCAACCTGGTCGAAGTCGTTCGCGCCTTTACGGCGCACGAATCGTCGCTGCTGCAGAGCCTCGCCGCCATTCGCTCAGGCGAGGACGTCGATGCCGCAGTGCGCGACGAACCGGGCGCGCTTGTGGCCGTGCGGTCCGTCCTATTGCTGCACGAACGACATCCGTCGCTCTTGGCTTCGGAGCTGTATCGCGACCTTCACGAGCGGCTGTGGGCCATCGAGGAGAAGATCGCGCATGCGCGCAGCTTCTACGACGACGTGGTCACCGAGTGGAACGACCGCATCGAGAAGTTCCCATCGTCGACAGTGGCATCGCTGGCAGGTTGCAAGGAAGCGCCGCTATTTGCTGCCGAGTGCGACGAGACCTTGCCGCCGCGGCTCACCTGACCCGGGCATTGTTGGCAGGCTGACCTTTGCATTGGCTCTGGCGCGTCGGTATCCGTGTTGCGATGCGGAAGAACCTCAGCCTCCTCCTCCTCAGCCTCCTCTCCGGCGCCTGCGCCACGGCCCATGACGTCAAAGCCGCCGTCGCTTTCGGCGCCGGCACGATGGAGCACAAGACCCACGGCACCGCCTTGGACGACACGACGTCGGCGGGCTATTTCGCGCTCGGAGCAGAAGCGATGTTCTCGGAGCGGGTCGGCGGCGGCATTCGACTCGAGGGGTCAGCGAGTGACGACGACATGTTCGCAGAGGCAGTGCCCATCGCGACCGGCGAGGCCACCGACAGCGAACTGTTCTTCCACGGCACCGCGCTATTTGGCGATGAAGAGTCCCCACTGCCGCTGCGCTTTGGCCTGTTCTTTCGCAGCTATGGCCTGACGCAAAACCTCGGCGGCGCGGAACTCAACTGGTCCTCGCTTGGCCCTCGACTCGAACTCGCGCCGGATCTCGAGTTGGCCGCTGGCGACGGGTTTCGTTGGTCCTTGCCGGCTCGCCTCGGCGTCGGCATCGGCATGTCGGTCGCGGAGACCGAGCCTTCGACCGAACAGTGGAACACCACCATGACGCATCTCGATGCTGGGCTCGCGTCAAGGCTGCAGTTCTCCCAGGTTTGGTTCGACATCGGCTTCTTGGTGCGTCGCACCAGCTATGCGGAGAGCGAAGACGTCGTCGGCGTGACGATCCTTGGCGCGGACACGACGTTCACCGGCTTGGTGCTCGGTTTCGGCGCGAAGTTCTGAAGCGTCGCACTGCTGCACTTCACGCGCAGCACGTTGAGCGCGAGGTCGTCGAGGAAGACGCCCTGCCATGGGCGCAAGCCCGATGTCGCCCGACGAGACGCCCCGACACGGTCGATAAGAGCCCTCGTGACTCGTGCTGCTGATGCAAACGACGACTGGGCGCCGCTCGCGCAAGAGTCCGTCGAGACGCCAGCGAGAAAGGACGCGGCCCGCGAGAACGCGAAGGCCATCGCGATGCCAAAGCCCACGGTGCCGCCGACGCCAGCTATGCACCCGGGTTCGCGCAACCAGCACTCGCCTCCCGGGCCCTGCGCCGAAGCGGCGCTGCAGGCGCTGCGGGAACGGTTGAGCAAGCAGGCCACGACGCGCGATCCGATCGCGCAGGCCTTTCGCCGCGCGTCGAGAAAGAACCCAAGCCTCGACGTCGAGCCGCGAACGGAGCCATCCGTGCCGCAGCCGGCGCCGGACGCCACAGTCGATTGCGCGACGGAACTGCGATTCGAACAGCGTGACGCGCGCGAAGGCCTGCCGTGGTTCCGTGCGCTGCCGCAGCACGAACAAGATCGCCTGCGCAGCGAGTGGCGCGGCAAGCAGGACCAATTCCAATGCCTCTTTGAGCAGCGTCGAGACTCGTTGCGGCGCGTGCTCGGCCAAGGCGCACTGGTCGGTTGCCTGAGCGTGCTCCTCACTGCATTTGGCCTGATGTTCCGCGGCTACCAACCCCTTGGTGCGTGGCCCGTGTGGCTCGTCGCGTCTGGCGCAGCAGCGGCGGCGATCGGGCTGCGCCTCGGCGGCGGCAGGCTCGTCTTCACCTTGCTCGGCATGGCGTCCTACGCCATCGCCATGGGCACGACGATCGTCATCTGTCCCAACCTGCTGTTCGCGTTATTCGTGCACGGATTGCTGCTCGGCTACATCGGCCTGGACCTGGATGCGATGCGATCCGGCGGGTTCTTCGGATCGCGCAGGGTCGCCAGCGTGGTCTTCCGGAGAAGCCGCGGCGCTGCCGATGCGCCGAACCAGGCCGTTGGAGCGGGGAGCAGCAACGCCAAGGCGCAGCACCCCTGCCCGCGCTAGCCTCTCCGGCGGCATGACCTGGACGACGAGCACGCCAAGACCTTCGCGCGGCGGCAACCTCCGTTTGCTGCACAAGCTGCTACTCGCGGTTGCGGCGCTGTGTGCGGCCTTTGCGTTGGCGCTGTTCTTCGTCGTCGAGCCACGCACGAACGCAGCATTTCGCGACCGGAGCGCCGTGCTGGTCGAGCACGGCGTCACCGCGATGCGTGAGATCGCGACGCGGCAGGCCGAGCAACACCGCGCGTGGTCGTTGGAGTTGGCTCGTCTCCCCGATGAAGAGCGCGAGACCGCGCTTGCGGGGCGCGCTGAACAAGCCCGACACCGCGCGGGCCGCGAACTCGACGAAGCGCTCGCGGACCTTCGATACGAGCAGGAGCAACTGCTGCGGACCTTCGAGCGCGACTTGCGCGCCGTGCACCTCGAGCTCCTGGCACTGTCCTTCTTGGCCGCGGCGCTCGTGCTCGCGCTAGGACTCCATCGCCTCGTCGTTCGTCCGGTTCGTGCGCTACAGCACGCGACACGCCGGCTCGCCGACGGAGACCTCACAGCAGTCAACACGGCTGCCTCCAACGATGAAATCGGCGAACTCGCCGCCGACTTCGCTTCGATGACTGAGGAAGTGCGGCGCTCGCGACTGGCGCTCGACGCGCACAACCGCGGCCTCGAACAACAGGTGGCGCAGAAGACGAAGGAACTCGCGCAGGCCGCCAAGATGGCCTCGCTCGGCGCCCTCGCTGGCGGCCTCGCGCATGAGTTCCACAACCTGATCGGCGGCATCCGTGGCTGCGCCAGGGAGGCACGTTCCGAAGCGAGGGACGACGATTCTCGGACGACGCTGGACGTGATCCTCCGTGCGACCGACCGGGCGACCACCATCATCGATCAATTGAAGCGCTTCGCCAGGCGCGATCAGGGCACGCGCCGCGCATGCGACCTCGCGCAGGTGGCGAATGACGCAATCGCGTTGCTGCAGCCCGAAGCAAGGCGCCGCGGCGTCGCGCTCGACGCGCAACTCGCCGAGCCACTGGCCGTGATCGCCGACGATGGCGCGCTGCATCAAGTCTTCGTCAACCTGATCACCAACGCGCTGCAAGCCACCGAGTCCGGTGGCCGCGTGGACCTCGAGGCTGCGAAGGACGGCGATGCTGTCATCGTGCGCGTGCGCGACACCGGCTGCGGCATCGCCGAACAGGATCTGCAGCGCGTGTTCGAGCCCTTTTTCACCACGCGAGCTGACGCGAGAGACGCTTCGCAACGCGGCACCGGTCTCGGACTGTCGGTGTCGTTCGGAATCATCGAGGCGCACGGCGGCCTTCTGTCTGTCGCCAGCACGCTCGGCCAAGGCTCGACGTTCTTGATCCGACTGCCGCGCGGGTGATCGTCTCTGGCACTTCGGTGCCAGCCAGCAGGCAGCAGAACGGAACGCGGCCGGCGATGTCCGGCATCGAGGACGAGCCCGGCGTCGGACGAGTTGCTTTGAATCCCTGGCTTCGACTTCGTTCTTGGCGTTGGCGGTCACCCCTGCTGCCAGAGTCTCAGCGTCATGGTCAGGCTGCGAGGGCCGCCTGGGTCCAAGGTGTCGCATCCAGGCGACACCGCATCACGGGAGCGGAACAGCCGAGAGGCGCCATCGAGCCAGACCTTCCTTCGCCCCCTCCACATGACTCTGGATCTTGTTACCTTCCGCGCCGATGTCGCCTGCTGGACCAGCGCCTGTTTCTGTGCTCGTCGTCGACGACGAGGAATCGATGCGCCACTTCGTGGCCCGTGGCCTGAAGCGTTGCGGCTACGCAGTCGAAACTGCGGCTGACGGCGAGGCCGCGGTCGCGTTGCTGCAACGGCGGCAGTTTTCGGCGATGGCCCTCGACCT
This sequence comes from Planctomycetia bacterium, assembly GCA_005776365.1. Lineage (GTDB taxonomy): Bacteria > Planctomycetota > UBA1135 > UBA1135 > UBA2386 > SXPK01. Next base: position 26,716 of record SXPK01000002.1, on the reverse strand, counting down.
TCGCATGCCCGGACTCGACGGCATGGCAGTGCTCGCTCGCTGCAAGTCGCTGGCGCCAAGCACCGTGGTCGTGCTGATGACCGCGCACGGCGGCGTCGTCCAGGCAGTCGAGGCGACCAAACTCGGCGCCGCGGACTTCCTGCAGAAGCCATTCGAGATCGAGGAGCTAGCGCTGCGGCTGTCTCGCGCGCTGGCGGTGCGCGACGTGCTCGACGACAACATCGCGTTGCGCAGGGAAGCAGACGACGGCTCCTTCGGCCCGCCGCTCGTCGCCGAGAGCCCGGCAATGCGCGCCGTCCAGCGCGACATCGAGCTGCTCGGCAAGAGCGACGCGACCGTGCTCATCCTCGGCGAGTCTGGCACCGGCAAGTCCGTGCTCGCACGCGCCCTGCACGCGGCTTCGGCGCGCAGGCACGGCCCCTTCGTCGTCGCCAACTGCGCCGCCATCCCGGAGACGCTGTTCGAGTCCACGCTATTTGGTCACGAGCAGGGTGCCTTCACCGGCGCGCTGCAACGCAAGACCGGCATCTGCGAGCGCAGCAATTGCGGCACGCTCTTTCTCGACGAGATCGGAGAACTGAGCCTCGGCGCGCAGGCGAAGCTCGAGCGCCTCTTGCAGGACCGCGAATTCACTCCAGTCGGCGGCGTCGCGCCACTGCATTGCACGTCGCGCTTCATCGCCGCGACCAACCGCGACCTGCAAGCGATGGCTGTCGAAGGGTCATTCCGGCACGAACTGCTCTGGCGGCTTCAGGTCGTTTCTTTGCGCGCGCCCGCGCTGCGCGAGCGGCGCGAGGACATCCCCTTGCTCGTCCTGCGCAAGCTCGCCGCGTTGCGGACCCGCGCCCGTCGTGGACCAGCCACGGCCACCGTCGACGCCTTGGCCGCGTTGTCCGGCTATGACTGGCCCGGGAACGTGCGCGAACTGGAAAACCTCACCGAGCGGATGGCCGCGCTCGCCGGCGATCGCGACTGCATCGGCACTGGCGACTTGCCGGCCGAGGTTCGCGGCGGCGAAGCGGTCAGCGGTCCGACCGACTACGAAGCCTCCCGGCGGCAGTTCGACCAGGCTTACTTCAGCGCGCTGCTCGTTCGCGCCGGTGGCTCGGTGACGGAAGCCGCTCGGTTGTCGGGCCTCTCGCGCGGCCACGTGCACCGCCGGTTGAAGGAACTCGGCATCGAGCCTGCCTCCGCCCGGCTGCTCGATGTTTCGGACGAGCACGACGAGGCCAACCCCCGCTAGCATCCGCAATCCATCCCCCGCACTCGCGGTCGCGGCACACCCGTTGCGAAAGGCGGGCGCAATGCGCATGCAACGCTCCGCCTCTCGCACCGTCCGCCTTGGGTTCTTGCTCGCGGCCCTCGCCGCCGCCTGCACCGCCCCGGTGCCGAGGAACGAGCCGCGGGAAGCGCCCGCCCACGGACCCGGCCCGCTCGCGCCGCCAAGACTCGCGGACTCGAAACCAATCAACCTGCCTGGTCTGCACAACATTGTCGCCTACGCAGATGGCGTGTGGACCGGCGCGGTGCCCGAGGGGGACGAAGGCTTCGCGACGCTCGAATCGCTCGGGGTCCACCTCGTAGTCTCCGTCGATGGCGCGGTGCCCGACGTCGACAGCGCCCGGCGACACAGCATTCGCTACATCCACCTGCCGATCAGTTACGACACGGTCTCGCAAGAGCGCCAACTGCAACTCGCGCAAGTGATCGCAAGCACGCCTGGCCCGATCTACATGCACTGCCACCACGGCAAACACCGGAGCGCCGCCGCGGTCGGCGCCGCCGCGGTCGTCGCGGGGCGAACGGATCCGGCGGCTGCGGTCGAGCGGATGAAAATCTCCGGCACCGCGCCCGCTTACGAGGGCTTGTGGTCCGCGGTTCGTAACGCAAAGCCCGCCGATGCCGCGGCCTTGGCCACCGACATCGGCGCATTCCCGTCGATCGCAACGGTCACCGGCCTCGTCGCGGCGATGGCCGAAATCGACCTCGTCAACGACTTGGTGCGGACCGCCAAAGAGAACCAATGGCAACCGCCGAGTTTCCACCCGGACCTCGTCGCGCCGAAGGAGACGCGTCGGCTGCGCGATTTGTTCGCCAGTCTGGTGCGCGACGCAGAATCGCAAGCGATGGACGCGGGCTACAAGAAGGTGCTCGACCGTGCGATTGTAGAAGCGTCGGACCTCGACGAGGCCGTGCGCCAAGGGGATGCCGCGAAGTCAGACGCGCTATTCGCCGCGCTCGGCAAGTCCTGCAAAGAATGCCACCAGCCCTATCGCGACAAGTGACCCAACCTCGCTCCATGCGCAACCCATTCGCCTTTGTTGGCCTCACCGCGTTCCTCCTCGCGTCGGCCTGCTCCGACAAGATCCCCGCTGGCCCGACGATCTACTGTTCGCTCGACGAGCAGTTCAGCCGACCGGTGATCGAACAGTTCGGCAAGGAACTCGGGCTGCGGATCCAAGCCCGCTACGACACCGAAGCCGCGAAGACAGTCGGCCTGGTCAGCGCGATCCTCGAGGAGCAGAAGCATCCGCGCGCGTCGGTGTTCTGGAACAACGAACTCGCGCACACGGTGCGGCTGGCGCAAGAGGGCCTGCTCGTCCCCTACCGCTCGCCTTCGGCCGAGACGGTGCCCGCCCAGTTTCGCGACCCGCAGGACCGCTGGACCGGCTTCGCGGCGCGCGCGCGCGTGCTCGTCATCAACACCAACGTCCTGCCAGACAGCAAGGACTGGCCATCGAGCTACCGCGATCTCGCGGACCCGAAATGGAAAGGCCGATGCGCAGTCGCGCGGCCGCTGACGGGAACGACGCTGACGCACTTCACGGCGTTGAAGGGTGCGCTGGGCGACAGCGGGTTCGAAGCCTTCTTCGCCGCGATGCTGCAGAACGACGTCAAGTTCTTGCAGAGCAACGGCGCGACGCTGCGCGAGACCGCGGCTGGCAACGTCGCGTGGGCGTTCACCGACACCGATGACTACCACGTGGGCAAGTTGCGAGGTCAACCGATCGCGTGCGTGTTTCCCGATCAGAAGGACGGCGAGATCGGCACGATGCTGATCCCCAACTCGGTCGGCATCGTGCGCGGCGGCCCCGACCAGGAAGGCGCGAAGAAGCTCGTCGACAGGATCCTGGCAATGTCCACCGAAGCGATGCTGGCTGCTGCCGAGGGCGCGCAGATCCCGTTGCGCGAAGGGATCGACGGGCCTGCCGACCCTGGCATCCTGCCGATCGGCAGCTTCCGCGCGATGGCGTGGGACGTCGAATGGACGGCGCAGAACCTCGCCGCGGCGAATCAGGACTTCGCCAAGCGCTTTGGCCTGTAGCGCGAACATGACCATGGCCGCACGAGCCCGTGATTGGATCGCACGTGCGCCGTTTTGTGCGGCCATCCTGTTCGTGGTCTGCTTCGTCGTGGCGCCGATGCTGCTTTTGCTGTGGCAGACCATCGACTCGCAAGATGGCCTGACGCTGGTCGCGTGGCGCGAACTGTTCGCCGATCCACAGGACCGCGCGCGGGTCTGGGCGTCGGCGCAACTCGGACTCGCTTCGCTCTGCGTGTCGATCGGACTTGGTTTCACGCACGCATGGGTCACGGTGGGACGCGACCTGCCGCTTGGCCGCGTGCTCGGCCCGCTCGGCATCGCGCCGCTCGTCGTGCCGCCGATCTTCGTCGCGATGGGCTTCGCCGACCTGTTCCCGGTCGCTGGCTTCTGGCCGTGCGCGATCCTGCTCGGTACCGCGCACGCGCCATTCGTCTGTGTGCTGGTCGCGCGCGGCCTGCGTTCGTTGGACGGTCGCGGCTACGAGGCGGCTTTGATGCTGCGAGGTCGCGGCCGCGCCGAACTGTGGCTCGTGCGCGCCATCCTGCCTGAACTGATCGCTGGCTGCATGCTCGCGTTTCTGTTCACCGTCGCCGACCACGGCGTGCCCGAGTTCCTCACCGTGAAGGGCAAGACCTGGCACACCTATTCAGAAGGCGTGTTCTCGCGTTGGACGCGGCGCGCCGTCGGCACGACCTTCGCCGATCGGCAAAGCCCGATCGTCGCGGCGGCGCCATTGGTGATGGCCTTACTGACGATGCTATGGCTCGCGCTGAAGCTTCGTGGCCGCGCCGACGAACGCGGTGTCCGCGCAGAACTGCCGCTGCGTCCGCTCGGCGGTTGGCGCTGGCCTTCGCTGCTGTTCCCGGCGCTGTATCTCGGCGCTGGCGTGCTGGTGCCGGTGTTCGTGCTCGCGCGTTGGGCGCTCGGTTCGGCACAGAAGGCAGAACCGATGTCCCTCGCCTTCCTGCGGCAGAGCTTTCAGAAAGCCGTCGACCAAGGCGTGCCGGACCTGATGCACTCGATCTGGCTCGCGCTCGGAACCGCGGCGTGCGTGCTGCTCATCGGGCTGCCGCTCGCGCGCCGCGCGGGCCGCGGCGGCCGCCTCGTCGAGGCGCTCTGCGCCGTGCCGATCGCGTCGCCGGCCATCCTGCTCGGCATCGGGCTCGTGCTGACCTACAACAGCGGCCCGCTCGCGGAACTCTTCGGCTATGGCTTCTACGACGGTTGGGGTTTCGCGTTGGCTGGCTACGTCGCGCGCTTCCTGCCGTTCTGCGTGCTCACGCTCGCGGCGCAAGTGCGGCGCGTGCCCCTCGCCGCGGAAGAAGCTGCGCGCATGTTGCCCCGCTCCGCGCTCGCGCGCGCGCTGACGATCCACCTGCCGCCGCTGCTGCCTGCCGCGTGGTCGGCATCGGCGCTGGTCTTCGTGTTGTCATTGCGCGAACTCGACCTCGCGGTCGTGCTGCCAGCCGCCAACTCGACCGCGGTGCGCAGGCTCGCCAACGCGGTGCACTTCCAGCACGAAGATTGGAGCGGCGTCATCGCGTTGCTCTTGCTGTCGATCGCGGTGCTGCTGCCGCTCTTGCCCTCGTTGATCGCTGGGCGCAAGCTCGCGTCCTTGTCTTGACCATGAACTACGCCGTCGAAGCCGAAGGCCTGCAGTGCGACAAAGGCTCCTTCCGCCTCGGTCCGTGCTCGTTCGCGGTCGGACCGCGCGCGCGCGTTGCGATCGTCGGGCCTTCTGGATCCGGCAAGTCGACGCTGCTGCGATGCCTTGCCGGTCTCGATCGCGCCAACAAGGGTGTGATCCGCGTGCACGGCCAAGTCGTCCGCGATGACCATGGCGCGATGTCCCCCGACCGCCGCGGTCTTGGCTTCGTGTTCCAGGACGGGGCGCTGTGGCCGCACATGACCGCGTCGCAACACCTTCGCTTCGCGGCGCCAGGCCTGAGCCAGGAACAGTCCTGCGCGATGCTGTCACGCGGCGGCATCGGGCACGTCGCGGACCGCCGACCGGCCGAGATGTCGGGCGGCGAGGCGCAGCGCCTTGGCCTCATGCGCGCGCTCGCGGCAGAGCCCAGAGTCTTGTTGCTCGACGAGCCGCTGCGCTCGGTCGACGTGCATCAACGCGACGCGCTCGTACTGCTCGTCCGCGAACTCGCCGACGAACGCGGCATCGCGACGATCCTGGTGACCCATGACCGCGACGAAGCGCTCGCGCTCGCCGACGAAATCCTCGTCATGCATGGTGGTCGCATCGTCGAACATGGCCCCGCAACGACGCTGCTGCAGTCGCCGGGGACCGCCTTTGCTGCTGCGTTCCTCGGCGGTGCCGCGTGCCTTCCAGTCGACGCCTCTCGCGACGGCTTTGTCGCCACGGCCTTTGGTGAGACCAACGCGCGTGGCGAAGCCAAGATGCTGCGGCTCGTGCTGATGCCCGGCGATCTGATCGCCGTGCCCCCATCCGGCGATGGGCCTCGTGCCCGCGCGATCGCTTCCGTCCCGCACGAGGATGGCTACCGGATTCGCGCGGCCTTACTCGGTCAGATCGTCTTGGCACAAGCTGCCACGTGCATCCGGCCCGGCGAAGAAGTCGAACTTCGCCTCCGCCGCCCGCTGCGTGTCTTGCCCTGGACCACGGCCAACGCGCAATGAGTCTCACCACTCGGCTCGCTCTCGCTGCTGGAATCGTCGGCGCCTTCGCTGCTGGCATCGTGTTCCTGTCGTCCGGCACCGGTGCCGACCGCGCCGCTGACGCACCGCTGTGGGAATCGAGCAAGCAATGCCAACAGTGCCACCAGGAGGCCTACGACGAGTGGGTCACTTCGCACCACGGCATCGCCTTCACGAACCCGGAAGTGCGCGCGCTGTCCGACGACTTCCGACGCGAGGAGTGCATGGACTGCCACCTGCCGCGGCCGCTCGCGGTCACGGGCTTTGGCAAGCGCACGCTGCCGCGTCGCACGCACTTCGACGAAGGCGTCAGCTGCATCAGTTGCCACCTAGGCGAGGATGGCGGCATCGTCGCCCGCAACGACCGACCCGAGGTGCCGTGCAAGCCAATGCGCAGCGAGGCATTCTTGTCCGTCGACGCGTGCATGAGTTGCCACAACCAGCACGAGACGACGGACCAGTGGCGCGCGAGCCACTACGCCGCGCAAGGCATCCATTGCACGAACTGCCACATGCCCGAGGCCGAACGCAAGCGACCCGACGGCACCATCCGGAAGGGACGCAGCCACGTGTATCCCGGCGCGCACGACAAGACGATGCTCGCCAAGGCGGGCACATTGGCCGCGCGGAAGGAAGGCGTTGAACTCGTGCTAGAGGTGACGAACTCTGGCGCGGGCCACAACTTCCCGACTGAAGAACGCCATCGCGCAGTCGATCTGGAATACCGCTTCTTCCGCGGCCTCGACGCAATCGTCGGCGACGGCACCGGCGGCGCGCCGGGTTGGAGCCGCGCGTGGCGCTGTCGCCAGCCCTACCGCGACGAACCCGGCGAGAACACCCAACTGCCAGCGGGCCAGTCGAAGGAAGCGCGAGTGCCGATCCCCGACGGCGCGACGCAGGCCGAGGTCCGCATGTGGTATCGCCTGACCCCCATCTGCGATGACGCCGACACCGCGCGCAGCACGTTGCTCGATGAGCGCAAGGTGGCGCTGCAATGAACCGACGCTTGGCGATCCGTGCCGCAACCACGATTGGCGCGGGCGTCGGCCTCGCGGTGTTCGCTGCGTGCGGCAGCGATCGCGCGCCAATGGTCTCGCCCCTGGCGCAACTGCCGCCGCTTGCACTGATCCCCCGCATCGATGAGTTGAAGCGCATCAGCGCAGAGTGGAAACAAGACCTCGCCGAGCCATTGCGAAAGGAACTGCGAGATTACGCCGAGGTCGCACTGCACTTGGTCCCGGCCGATGAGCGCATTGCGCGGCGGGCCGAGCGCGCGCTGCTCGAACACGAAGACGCGCCGCTATTCCTCGAACCGAGCCTCGTGAACGAGAACCCCGCCATCCGCTCGCGCGCGGCATGGTTGCTCGGTCGGTCAGGTCAGACCGTGGCGCAGTTCGCGCTGCTGCTGCGACTCAAGGACGAGACCGACGCCGCGTGCACACTGTGGATGGCCGATGCGCTGCATCGACTCGGCAACGACGCAGGTCTCGTCTGGATCGACGCGGCGATGGGCAACGAGGCAACTGCGCAGCAAGCGGGCCAGATCGCGGTCGCCTTGCTGCAAGACGACGGCGCCACGCTGCCCGAGACGCCGACGTGGGATCACTTGCAGCAGGAGTTGCGAACCCGCACCAGCGCGTGGCGTCGAACCGGCGTGTCCTGCCGCGACGGCGTCAAGCCGCCCGACGCGGCGCGCACCCGCTCGCTGCTCGCCGCGCACTTGTCGGTCACGCAGAGCTTTCTGCTGCGTCCGATCGACGAAGCCAAGTTCGTGCTGTCGCGCGCTGGCCAGCACGGATTGCCAACGCTCGCCATCGCGCTGTCAGCGAACGAACCCTACCTGCGCAGTGTCGCGCTGCAGATCCTCGCCGATCTCGGCCGCGCCGCTCTTCCGCTGTGCAACGCATTGCTGCCGCTGCTCGGCGACCCACTGACGGAGTCCTATGCGATGCGCGCGCTCGGCGAACTCGGCTGCCCAGAAGCCGCGCCACACCTCACGGCGCGACTGGCCTCGCGCCCAACGGAGGTCCGTGCCTGCGCCGCCGGCGCGCTCGGCCTGCTCGGCGACCCGGCCATCGCGCCGCAACTCCTCGCCATGATGCGTGACGACACGCAACCGCTGGACGTTCGCGTGCAGTGCGCGTTCGCGCTGCGAATGCTCGGCGACGCGCCGGACGCAGCCACGTTCCTTGCAGCACGTGAACAGCAAGGCGACTACCACCCGCAGGAACTGAAGATCCTGCTCGACCGCATTCGCGCTGGGCGCTGAGAGGCCGCGAGTCGCTCAGCGGAATCCATCGCCAGCCAGCACCGGCTCCCGTCGCGCGCTGACGTTGCAGCACAGCGCGATGCCGAGCAAGGTCGCGAGCACCGAGCTGCCGCCGTAGCTGACCAGCGGCATCGGCACCCCGGTCGACGGCACGAGCCACGCGCACACTGCGGCGTGCATCAGCGACTGGCAGCCGATCCATGCCGCGACACCGACGCACAACAGCTTGCCGAATCGCTCCCTGGTGCGCGCCGCCACGCGCAGCAGCCCGAACACGAGCGCTGCGTAGAGCAGCAGCACGCCGACACTGCCCACGAAGCCAGTCTCCTCGGCAACCACCGCGAAGATGTAGTCCTCGCTTCGATACGGCAGGAAGTCGTAGCGATTCTGCGGCCCTTGCCCGACGCCGAAGCCGAGCATCCCGCCACTGCCCATGGCGATCAGCGCCTGCCACGGCTGGTAGGCCTGGCCGCGCAGCATCGTGCGCACTTGCGGCGCAGCCGGATCCCACGCCCAGTGCTGCGCCCACACATCGATGCGGTCCTTCTGGTAGCCGTGCATCACGGTGAAGTAGGCGACGCAAAACGCGACCAAGCCGATGCCGCAGACGGCGGCGATGTGGCGGCCCTTCGCGCCTGCGGCGTAGCACATCGCAATCGTGATGGGCACGAAGACGAGCGTGCTGCCCAGATCGGGCTGCACCAGCACCAATGCGGCAGGCAAGGCCGCCATCAGACCAGGGGCCAGCACTGCGTTGCCGATGGTCGGACGCCGCGGAAATCGCAACAACGCCGCGAGCCCAATCACGACGCCGAGTTTGGCGAACTCGCTCGGTTGGATCGAGATTCCCGGCAAGTCATACCAGCGGCGCGAGCCATTCTTGATCGAGCCGAACACCGGCAGCAGTAGCAACGCGAGCGTCGTGCCGCCGTAGGCGAACCACCAGAGTCGCAGCGCGTGGCGGTAGTGCGGCAGCATGCAGAAGACGCCGATGCCGAGTCCGGTCACCGCGAACAGCGCCTGTTTGCCGAACTGCGCCTGGAAGCGCGGATCGTCCTGCGTCGATGACTTGAGGAACACGAGCGAGCACAAGCACAGCGACGCGGCGCAAAGCCACAACCACCAGTCCACGTTGCGCAAGGCGGCAAACGGACTGCGTGTCGCCTTCATCGGCGGTCGCCTCCGCGCTGCGGCGGCAGCCAACGTGCGGACAACTCAGCATCGCCGGCGATCGCGTTCAGCACCTGCGCCACGAGCAGCCCTGCTGCGTCGGCGCCGTGAACGCGATCGGGCACCGCGTAGACCACCGCGCAGAACGCGAGTTGCGCGCCTGTGTGAACTGGATCCAGGTAGCCGGCGAACCACGCATTGTTGGCATCCTTGCCGGACACCCGGATCTCGGCCGTGCCGGTCTTGCCGTAGACGCCGGCGCGCGACAGGCCCTCGATCTTTTGCGCAGTGCCGGACTCGACGCACTCGAGGAGGCCACGGCGCACGAGCGCGAGTTCTTCTTCGTTCGCGCCGAGCGGATAGGAGGCTCGCGCCTCGCCATAGCGCAGGCCCAAGGTCGGCAAGCGGCCGGTCGCGAGCGCTGCATAGGCGCGGGCGATCGTGAGCGGATTGGCCTCGAGTTCATAACCGACGCCGCGCATCGGCAGGCCCTGCGCCCCGTCGAGCCATCGCGGCTCGGCGGCAAGACCCGCGGTCAACTCCGCCGGCCTCGCTTGGTAACGGCCATCGCCGCCACCGGCTCCCGCCATGGACATGCCAAAGCGCCACAGCGCGCGGCGCAAGCCATCCTCCCCCAACGCCTCGGCCACCTGGAAGAAGAACGTGTTGCACGACTTCGCCAGCGCGACGACTGGATCGGTTCCTTCCGCCCAATGCGCATGATCGCAGCGGTAGATGCGCCCATCCTTGGCGCGCCACTTCTGCGGGCATGGTTCGAGCGCTGCCAGATTCGCGTGCGCAAAACCCGCGCGCTGCGCGATCAACTGTTCGAGCAAGAACAGCGGCTTCACGATCGAGCCGAGCGCGCCGTTGCCGCGCCAGCGCAATGCCGGCGGCACGAGCGGCACGCCATCGGCTTCACGCGGCGCGCCGGCCAGCGCGAGCACATCGCCTGAATCGGCGTCGATCAGCGCCAAACCCACTTCGACCTTGCCGACGTCGGCAGACCGGCTCTGCGCGACCGCTGCCCAGCGTGACAACGCGCGGTCGACTTCGGCATCGAGCATCCGCTGCAGGCGCAGGTCGATCGTGATCTGCGCGTCCTCACCAGGATCGACGCGCAAGCTCGACCACAACCGCTGCTCGCGCGAGCGACGGTCGTGCTCGACGAGACGAAGGCCAGGTTCGCCACGCAGCGATTCATCGAGCGCGCGCTCGATGCCGCTGGTGCCGCGACGTTCGCGCGCTCGCAGCACGCTCGCGTAGGTGTTGCGCGCCTGCGACTGCAGCGTGTGCTGGTAGTCCGGGATCACCGTGAGGCCATCAGGAACGAGTTCGTCGAGACCCTCGTCGAGAACGCTGTCGACACGACCACGCAGGTAGTCGGGTTCGGCAGCGGAGCCAACCGGTTCTGCGGCGAGTGGACGCACTGCGCCGAGCAGACCCGCGATCGACGGCGGCAGGTCTGTGGCGCGCACGCGCCGCAGGGCCGGCTCGAGGAACAATCCCGGCTGGTCCTCGCTCGCGATGCGCACCGCCGCAGCAAGATGGAAGGGCAGATCGCGCGCCAACGGCCGTGCGACACGATCGAGCAGCTCGCCTTCTGGCCCGGCCTCGGATGCTGGTCGCGTGCGTCGACCCGAAAGGCTGTCGACGCGAAACTGGTCGAGACGCTGCAGCAGGCCTTTGCGCACGGTTGCCGCACGAGCCTCGTCGGCAGGCGCGGCATCGGCCCCTGGCTCGAACTCGTCGTATTCCTCATCGACGAAGTGGCCGGGCTCACCGCGACGCTGCTGCTCGGCTTCTTGCAACGCACGATCGAGCGCCGACAAGCGGGCTTGCACGGCGGTGAACTGCAGCAGCAGCTGCTCTGCGCCAAATCCAAGGATCGCGGCGCCGACCGGCACGTCGGTAGAAGCATCGGCAGCGGCGAGCAAATCCGTGCGCACGCGCGAGCGGCTCTTCTTCGCCAGCGACGAGAGCAGCGTGATCGCCGCGGACTGCAGTTCGCGCTTCTCTTCCTTCGGCAGGTCCGCGTGCAGCAGCGCATGCGCCGGCACGGCCAACAACACCCGCGCGGCCGCGGCCGGTCCGAGCGTGCCACCGAAGTAGCTGTAGCGCGTCTCTGCGCCCGACAACCGCGTCGCCAGCGTGGCGCCGTGCACGGCGACGGCAACTGGATGCCGATGGCGGAATCGTTCGTAGACACAGTCGAGCGAGAAGGTCGGCTCGTCGTGCGCAATCGGCTCGCCGGCGCGATCCGTGATCGCACCGCGCACAGACGGGACATCCTTGAACGCCCAACGATTGCGATAGCTGCGCACGCTCCATTCTTCGTGCTGCAATGCCATGACAAGAAACTGGTGAGCGACGACGACGACGAGGCAGATGCCGTAGGCGATGCAAAGCCGCAGCAACCTCGATCCAGAACCCGTCACGTCAGCTTCTCCGCGAACGATCGCAGCGGCGGCAACTTGCTGAGCGGCCAGAACAGCAGCGGCCCGAGCAACGCGGTGAAGAACACCGTCGGCCACGACAACTGCGACGACGCCGATGGCTGGCCAAACCATTCGCCGCACAGCCCAGCGAGCTTGGGCACCGCGATCGCGCAGGCCAACGCAGCAATCCCCTGCCACCAAAGGTGGTGGCGGTAGAACAGCGGCCGAGTCGGCAGCAACACCGCGACCGGCACGCCGATCACGAGGATCTGCACCGGAATCGCCGCCTCGTCGACCAGCGCGCGTCCGACTGCGGCGCCGAGCAGCAGCCCCGGCAGCGCGCGCACGTCGGCGAACAGGGCGAGATAGACGCACATCGCGGCAGCGCAGTCGATGCGTGGCAGCCCCAGCGAAGCGAGGAGCCCGCACAGCAGGAACGCTTGCGGCGCGAGCACGAACCACGCGAGCCAGCGCGTCATCGCCGCGCCTCTTTCGACAGGTTCGTCGTCAGCGCTTCGACGCGCTGCAGGCCAAAGAGCGCGGGCACCGTGATGCGCCACAACCGCCGCGCGAGGTCCGGATCGGCGCGACCGATCAACAGGCCCGGCGGACAATCCACGCCATTGCTGCCCGTGAATGCGAATGCGGACCCGCCGGCGGCGGGCAATGGGTCGAACTCCAGCCGTGGACGAAACCAAGCCGAAGGTCCCGACGCGTAGATCACTTCGCCGTAGACGCCAAAGGGCGCGGCTCCAAGTGCATCGGGAAGGAGCCACAAGGACCAGCTGGCGCGCGAGGCAGAGAACGGCGTGCAAAGTCCTTGGCCGAACGCGACGGATCGCAAGGTGCCAAGGCACACGCCGTCCTGGACCACCGCAGCGCCGTCCGGCAGCGTCTGCGCAGCCTGCACGAGCCAACGCCCGCCGCCATGATCTGGCAACGGCGACGCCGTCGCCTGCACGCGCTCGGGCAAGAGGCGTGGCGGCACGCTGCCGGGGACCGACTGCCACACCACGACCTGCGGCAGCGCGCGGAAGTCGACGGCGGGTTCGACATAGAGGCCGATCGTCAGCGTCTCGCTGCCAGTCTCGTAGCCCCAGATGCGCGTGCGGCCGATCAGCAGACCGGCGGGCATCGCGCCGATCCACGCGGCGTCGAGGGCTTCGGTCCGCACTTCGATGCCGGAGTGACCAAGCGTCGAGGCACGATATGGATCGTCGTGAAGAGTCGTTCGGATCGGCGCTGGATCCACGGCGGCGGCTGGCGCGATGACGCAGCGAAGACGTTCCCCTTCGGGCAAGGGCATCGACGCCGCGACCGTGCGCCCCTCAGGGTGATTCAGCAGCAACACGCGCGCGGGGTCATCGACTTCGTCATCGACGGCGGCGCCGATGCCTGGCCGCGCGAGGAAGCCGAGCAACTCGTCGCCGCGCGTCACCAGATCCACACAACCCGCAAGGTCGCGGTAGCTGCGGTCGAGCAGCAGCTCGCACGGCATGCCGCCACCACCGCGTCGCTCTGCTGCCAGCACCGAGCACGCAATGGGCAGCAGCGAAGACGGCATCAGGTCCCGCGCGCTCTCGATGTCATGCGCCGTGCTGCGTTCGCGCAGCGACAGTTCGAGGGCATGCAAGCGCGCGCGTTGGACCGTCTCGTGTTCGCCGGCGACGGCGGGTGACCCCGTCAACACGGACCATGCGCGCTGCGGCAGGCACGCGAGCCCGAGCAAGCCGCGTTCGACGGGGCGCAGCATCTCTGGCAACAGAAGCCAGCACAACGCGAGCAACAGCGTCGCGTAGAGCCCGACCGGAAAAGCGGAGCGCGTCGACATCGTGCCTCACGACGAAGCCGCCGGCGGCGGCGCCGCCGTCAGCCGAGGTCTTCGCCGCCTTCGAGGAACTGGGAGTAGAGCTCGAGATTCTCGAGGAAGATGCCCGTGCCGCGCGCGACGCATTCGAGCGGACGATCGGCGACGCGGACGTCGAGATCGGTCTCGCGTTGGATCATGTCCGGCAAGCCGCGCAGCAAGGCGCCGCCACCGGCAAGCGTGACGCCGGTGTCGACCAAGTCCGACGACAGCTCGGGCGGCGTGCGTTCGAGCACCGACTTGATCGCATGGACGACCTTGCGGACCGGATCCTGCAGCGCTTCGCGAACGTCCACCGACGTGATCACGATGCGCCTGGGCAAGCCAGTCAGCGAGTCGCGGCCGCGGATCTCGACTTCGATCTCTTCTTCGAGCGGCACACAGCTGCCGGCAGCGATCTTCAGCCGCTCGGCCGTGATCTCGCCGATCAGCAGGTTGTATTTGCTGCGAATGTATTGAGCGATGGCGTCGGTGAAGTCGTCACCGGCGACGCGCAAGCATTCTGCAGTCACGACGTTGGCGAGCGAGATGACGGCGACTTCGCTGGTGCCGCCGCCGATGTCGACGATCATCGAGCCGCGCGGCTCGTGCACCGGCAGGCCGGCGCCGATCGCGGCCGCAGTCGGCTCATCGACCAAGAACACGCGACGCGCGCCAGCGCGTTCGGCCGAGCCGATCACCGCGCGCTTCTCGACCATCGTGATGCCCCACGGCACTGCGATGACGACGCGGGGCTTGATCCACTTCTTGCCGCCTGCGGCCTTGTGGATGAAGTAGCGCAGCATCTTCTCGGTGATTTCGAAGTCAGCGATGACGCCGCTCTTCATCGGCCGGATCGCCTGGAAGCCAGGCGGCGTGCGGCCGAGATACTCGATCGCAGCCTCACCGACTGCGCCGCCATCGAGCAGCACTTCGTTGGAGCCTTTGCGAACGGCGACCACCGAAGGCTCGTCGAGCACGATGCCACGATCGCGCACGCTGACGAGCGTGTTGGCCGTGCCCAAGTCGATGCCGAGATCGACGGAGAAACGACCCAAGAGCCACTCGAATGTCTTGACCATGAACCCCTCCAGGGGTCTTCGACTTGCGGGCACGAAAGCGGCCCGACGACCAGCAATCACACACGTCGCCGGACCAAGGCGACGGGCGAGGAACGTAGCAGTGCCCTCCCTCGTGTCCACCGCAGTCTTTCCACAGACCGCGCCCATTTGGCGATTGGCAGAGGCTGGCGGCGGCGATTCGCGGAGCGCCGCAAACGCTTGCGGCCCGGCTCATCGTCGCCGATGGGCAGGGCCGCGGATCCCAGATCTCAAGTCCCTCGGCTCGTGTCTGCCGCGGGAACGATGTCGATCAGATCAGGCTTTGGTTGGCTTGGTAGACGAAGACAAGGGCCCCGACCAACAGGAAGAACGTGGCGAGGATGATGCCCTCGTCCATGTTCAGGCCCGGCTTCTCGACCTGCTCGACAGCGGCTGCTTGAGCCGTATCTGCCTTGTTCTTGCGTGCCATGTTCTGCGCCTCCTTGGTTTGCGGCTCAGTAGCCGGCGAGGTGGGTGGAGGCCTTGTCGCCCGTCTTGATCTCGCCGCTCTTGATCTCGAGGCGGCAGAAGGCGGCACGGCGCTCGGAGTCAACCGAGGTCACCTTGGCTTCGCCCTTGTAGCCCGTCGAGTCATAGATCGCGAAGCTGTAGCCCGGCTTGATCTCCTCGTCGGTCTTGTCGACCAGGATCGTGCACAGGTTGCCGGTGACCGAGCTGACCGTGCCGGCGAGCGCCGGGACTGCCATGCCTTCGAGGAAGCCCTTGGCCTTGGCGACATCGACCAGCAGGTTGAGGCGGCTCTTCTCGGCCGAGGCGTCGGCGAGTTGCAGGTCCTTCTGGCTGACCGTCTCATTGAGCGCGGTGACCTGGTTCTTGAGGTCGCGGTTCTCGGCGACGGCTGTGTCCTTCGTGCGGACCGCCTCGTCCTTGTCCTTGCCCGCTGCGAGCGAAGCCTGGTAGGCCTCGCGAGCTTGCGTGAACGCGGCATCGGCGTTGCTCTTGATGCCGCCGATTTCGCTGGCGAGCTTCTTGAGGTCCGCGTCCTGGCTGGCGTTGGTCGTCTCGAGGCGCTTGACCTCGTCCTTCGAGTTGTCGCGCTCATTGCGCGTCTGGCTCAACTCGGTCTCCAACGTGCTCTTGGCCGTCGTCATTGTCGACAGGTCCGAGCGCAGGCGCTCGATCTCCGAGCTCATGTCCTTGCGCGCCGTGTCGAGATCTACTTGGGCCTTCTCAGCCTGCTTCTTCCAGCTGAATTGCTTCTGCAGGTGCGTGCCTGAGAAACCGACGAACGTGCCTGCCAGAATCAGGTTCAGGACGATGAATACGCGACCGATGGGGCTCATGGGGACCAGGTTGCTCCTTGCCAGCAGGCGTCCGAGGGGATCGTTCGGACGCCGAGGCTACATGCGGAAGGGGTTGCGAGGTTGAGGGGTCTAGGGCCGTAACGCTGCGGCGGCGGACACGAATGTAGGGGACACCGACGCGGCCGAGGGGAGGCCGAAGGCGCGAGATCCTAGCCTCGTCCCCCACCTCGTCAAGAACCAGATCCGTCGCGATCCGCGCTGCTGGCGAGCAATCGCCGCGGCCCGCGGCCCAAAAGCGCGATGCCAACTGCAAGGACCAGCCAAGCCGAACAAGCCCAGCCCGCCCGCGGATGCCACTTCGCGAGCGGCGGCAAGCGGCCGTCACCGAGTTCGACCTCGACCCGCAACGATCGCGCCTGCGCCTGCGGCGCGTGGGCATCAGCGAGGGCCGCAATGACACGGCCATCGCGGTCGACCGCCATCGTCATGCCATCGGTCGTGCACCGGACGATCGGCACATCGCAAGCGAGCGACCGCAACACCGAGATCGCGGCGAGCTGCTCCAGTTCGCCGCCGCCCCGATACCACGATTCGTTGGACAACACGCAGATGAGCCGGGCACCGAGCGCTACCGCGTCGGCAACGGGCTGGTGGAAGGCGTTGTCGTAGCAGATCAACCCGGCAATCGGCGCGCCGTCCCGATCGCCCCGACCCGCGGCGAGCCGAAGCGGCGGCAGCGCACGGCCTGGTTCGAAGTCCGGGATGCCGACCTTGGTCTGCGCGAACTCACGGATCGCCTGCGCCCACGACGCGGGCAACCAACCAAGCGGCAGCGTCTCGCCCGCCGGCACCAGGCGTTGCTTCTCGTGATGACCGACGAGTCGACCCTCCGCGTCGAGCATCAAGGAGGCAGGGGTCAGCCGACCGTTGTCGCGCTGCACTTCGCCACCAAGCAATAGCCGCGACTGCGGCGCCAGTTGGACATAGCCGCCTTGCAGCACTTGCAGTTCTACCTTGCCGCCGACCGACACCGCCGGGAACGGCACGCTGCTCTCCGGCCACAACACCAGATCGGGCGGATCCATCGCATCGCGGCCCGCAATCTGGCGGGTTGGCCCCATGAGCCGTTCTTCAACGATCTCTTGCCAACGGCGTAGGTAGCCAGCCCTGTCCGTCACCTCGGCGAAGGCGTCGAAGGGATGCAGGCCGGTCTCGATCGCAGCCACCGTCACGGTCGGCCCCGACTCGGATCGCGGCAGCCGCACGAAAAGCATCGTGACCAAGAACCACGCGAAGACGACGACCAGCAGCGAGCGCAGCGCATTGCGCATCGGCACGACTGCCGTGCGCCAACTCCCCCAGACGTTTGCCGTCGCGGCGCCGAGCGCGGCCAGCAGCGCATTCTGCAACGGCTCCCCGCCGCAGCAAACGGCAGCGAGCAACGCAGGCCATTGCCAGAACGCATGCGCAAACTGACCGTGCGGGTAGGCGATGCCCGGCATTTCGGCGCGCAGCCAGCACGAGCCAGCAACGACGATCGCAAACGTGAGGATCGCAGAACAATGCCGCCCCCCGCGCGCCGCGCGTTGCGTCGCCATCGCCGCCGCCGCGTAGTAGAGGCCGCCAAGAACCGCGACCGCAAACCAACCGAACCAGGAGACGTGGCGCAACGACCACGAGAAGGCGCCGACGTGCAGCGCGCCGATCCAGTAACTGGCGAGCACGGGACGCGCCGTGCCGACGGCGAGCGAAAACCAGGCAGCAAGGCCGAGCACGACCAGGATCTCCGCGCCCACAAACCACGCCGGCGGCGTCGCGGCGAGCAAGAGCAAGGCGGCGACAAGGACGCGGGCATGAGGCAACTTCGCCGGCATCGATGCGGCGTTGCTCACGCGTCGTCCGTCCCGCATGAGTAGCCGACCACGGTTGCCTCGCGCAGTTCGCCCGGCTTGCTGCCCGCGGGCAACAGCGCGTAGCAGGTGCCCGCGACCAGCGAGAATGGGTCGCCGCTCGGCGATGGCGGCAACAACTCCGCGATCCGTGTCGTACCCTCGGAGAAGAGCCTGGCTGGCGTCGCCTGCAGCCGCGCGTTGTCGCGGAAGGAACCGCGCAGCGCCGCCCTTTCACTCCACGGTCGTGGCGCCGCGCCCTGCAGTCGCAGCAACAAGGGCCGCACGAGCAGATCGAAGACGGTGAAGCTCGACGCTGGATTGCCAGGCAATCCGAATACGAAGGTGCGCTTGCCGCCGCATTCCCGCGAGCCGAAGTAAGTCGGCTTGCCGGGCTTCAAATGAATGCCGTGGAAGTCCGTCGCGACGCCGAGCTTGGCGAGGGTGTCGTGAACGAGATCGTGCGTTCCTTTGCTGATGCCGCCGATCGTCAGCACGAGGTCTGCGGTTTCGAGCGCGCCTTCGAGCGTCCGGCGCAGCGCCTCACGTTCGTCGGGCGCGACGCCATGGCGCAGCGCCTCGCCGCCGCATTCTTCGATCTGCGCTGCCAATGCCCACGAGTTGCTGTCGCGCACTTGATACGGCAGCGGCGTTGCCGACACCGGCACGACCTCATCGCCGGTCGCGACGATCGCCACCCGCGGCCGCGCAAAGACCTCGACCTTGGTGCGGCCGAGCACAGCGAGCGCGCCGATTTCGGCGGCGCGGATCCTCGACCCTTGCGCCATCACAAGCTGGCCAGCGACGGCCTCGGAGCCGAGCCGGCGGATGTTCTGGCCCGTGCGCACTGCCGCGTTCATGGTGACCTGGTCGCCCGCGAAGCCCGAGGTCTGTTCTACCGGCACCACCGAGTCGGCGCCGTGAGGAACCACCGCTCCGGTCATGATGCGAATCGCGCAGCCAGCATGAATGGCGCCAAGAAAGGGCGCGCCGGCGAGGCTCTCGCCGATCACCGACAACTGCGCGCCAGCGGGCAATCCCTGGCCAGCCACCACGGCAAAACCGTCCATCGCCGAGCGATCGGTTGCAGGCCAAGGTCCGTCGGTCGCGACGGCCTGCGCCAGACGGCGGCCGCGGGCCTGTTCGAGGCTGACGATTTCGGTCTGCAACCGGCCACAGGGCGCACCCAGCACTCGGCGGAGCGCTTCGTAGAGGTCGATCGTCGATGCCATGAGTTCAGGACCCGCGCCAACTCGCGCGAGGACCTGAGAGTTCTCCCTGCCGCCACGAGCCTGTGCAACGTAGAAGATCGTCCACGTGCAACTGCAACGCCCCCCCCACTTCCGTCTCCTGCTCGGCGCGCTGCTGCTCGCTCTCCCCTGCGCCATTGGCTGCAGCAAGGCCAGCGCCGAAGCCAACGCCAAAGCAGCCGACTTGCCGCCGCCGCTGGTCCGCGCTGCCGCAGCCGAGTTGCGACAGGTGCGGCGCGAGATCCGCACGACTGGATTCTTGGAGTCGGAGCAGAACGGCATCGTCGCTTCCCTCGTCGCCGGCCGGGTGCGCGCGCTGCATGTCGACCAGGGTTCGCGCGTGGAAGCGGGCCATCTGCTCGCCGAGCTGGACGACCGCGAGGCCCGCTCGGCGCTGCAGCAACTGACGGTGCAGCGCGATGCCAAGAAGCTCGACGCCGAGCTGGCGAAACTCGAGATCGAGGCTGCCGAACGCCGCGTCGCGCAAGCTTCCTTCGAAGCACAGAAGGCGCGGGCCGAGTTCGACCGCCAGAAGCAGACGCTGCCCGAGTTCGTCGCGCCCAAGGCGCTGCAGGACGCCGAACTCGCGTGGCAGTCAGCAGCCGAGGCGGTCGAGGTCGCGAAGTTCAACGTCAGCAAGGCAAAGCTCGAGGTGTTGCGCATCGGCACCACGGTCGAAGAACTGCAGGCCCGCATCGACGAAACCGCCGTGCGGCTCGACCACCACCGCATCACCGCGCCATTTGCCGGCGTCGTCACGATGCGGCACGTCAGCGTCGGCGCGACCATTGGTTCGGCGACCAAGCTATTCGACATGGTCGACCCCGACCGGCTCGTCGCATGGCTCGACCGCCCGCAGTCCGAACTCGATCTGGTGCACAAGAGCAAGATCGTGACCTTCACCACCGATGCGCGGGCAGGCCGCGAGTTCACGGCCGACGTCGACCTCGTCAGCCCGGTGGTCGATCGCACGACGGGACACTTTCGGCTGCGCGTCCGCATTCGCAAGGAAGACAGCAAGGCGCTGCTGCATGGCATGTTCCTCCGCGCGCGGATCCTCGCCGAAGACCTGCGTGAAGCGCTGCTCGTGCCCAAGAGCGCCGTGCTCAGCGAAGGCGACACATCGGTCGTGATGGTCGCGCGCGGTGGCAAAGCCTTCCGCGTCGACCTGGACCCGGGCCTCGAACTCGACGACTGGATCGAGTGCAAGAACCGCGGCAGCAACGGCCTTCACGAGGGCGAGTTGGTGATCGTGGCGGGCCACGAGGATCTCGAGGATCAGGCGGCGGTCCGCCTGCAGCAGTAAGCCGCGCATGACCGTTTCTCCCCTCGACCGCCTGCTGCCCAAAGGCAGCGAAGCGCGCGGCTCCTTCTACGCCTTCACGGTCACGCGCCCCATCGCCGTGTCGATGGTCGTGCTCGCGATCTGCGTCTTTGGTCTCGTCGGCCTCTTCGGCCTGCCCGTCAACCTGTTGCCCGACGTGTCCTATCCGTCGGTGACGGTGCGCACCTCGTATCCAGGCGCGTCGCCACGCGACGTCGAAGAGCGAATCAGCGAGCGCGTGCAGGAGTTGGTGGCCGTCGTGCCAGGCGTGCGCCGCGTGTTCAGCATCAGCCGCCCCGCGGTCTCGGACGTCGTGCTCGAGTTCGGCTGGGGCACGCAGATGAGCTTCGCGGTCAACGACGTGCGCGAGCGCCTCGACCGCTTCTTTGCGCCCCAGGGCGCCGAGCAGCCGCTGGTGCTGCGCTACGACCCGAGCCTCGACCCGGTGATGACGATCGGGCTCGTCGCCGAGAAAGGCGAGGACCTCGTCGAACTTCGGCACTACGCCGACATGGAACTCGAGGAACGCATCGCGACCATCGACGGCATCGCCGCAGTCAAGGTGCGCGGCGGCGATGTCGAGGAGATCCGCGTCTCGATCGACGAGCAGGCGTTGTCAGGCAAGGGCATCGACATCGGCGCCATCGTCACGCGACTGCGGCTCGAGAACGTCAATGCCGCATCGGGCGCGATCGAGGAAGGCCGCACCGAATACCTCGTGCGCACGCTCAACGAGTACCGCACGCCGCGCGAGATCGAGGAGACGATCCTCATGTCGCGCGACGGCCAACAGATCCGCCTGTCCGAGGTCGCGCGTGTCGAGCGGCGTCCTGCCGAACCCGAGGTCATCAGCCGCGTCGGCGGCAGGCCGTGCGTCCTCGTCGACATCTACAAAGAAGCATCGGCGAACGTCGTCGATGTCTGCGCCAACGCGCGTCGCCGCGTGTTCGGCGCCGACTGGCAGCAGGAAGCGGTCGCGAAAGGCCTGCACGAAAAGCCAAAGGACGAGCCCGAGCCCGCCAAGGACGACAAGGAAGGGCGCCTCCGTCTCGCCGAACAAGCGCAGCAGCGCGCGGCGATGGCCGACTACCTCGCGTTCGAGATGCAGAAGGAGGGCGTCGCGCCAGTGCTGCTCGCCGACCAGTCGCGCTTCATCGCCGACGCGATCGCCGAAGTGCAGAGCAACGCCGTGCAAGGCGGCGTGCTCGCCGTGCTCGTGATCCTGCTGTTCCTGCGTTCCTTGGTCGCGACCGCGATCCTCGCGGTGTCGATCCCACTGAGCCTGCTCGCGACCTTTGCGCCGATGTTCCTCGTCGACATCGACCTCAACGTGATGTCGCTCGGAGGACTCGCGCTCGGGGTCGGCATGCTGGTCGACAACTCGATCGTCGTGCTCGAGTCGATCGAGAAGCGGCGCGAACGCGGCGAGTCCGCGGCCGTCGCGGCCGTCGTCGGCACCTCGCGCGTCGCCGGCGCCGTCATCGCGTCGACGCTCACCACGGTCGCCGTGTTCTTCCCGATCGTATTCGTGGAAGGACTTGGCGGGCAGCTGTTCCGCGACCAGTCGCTGACGGTCGTCTTCTCGCTGCTGATGTCGCTCTTCGTCGCGCTCTTTGTCGTGCCGATGCTGGCTTCGCGCGGCGGCGGCGGACTCGGCGCGTTCCTGACCGGCCTCGTCACGATCGCGCCGCTCGAACTGCTGCATCCCGATGCAGCCGAGGAGAACGCCGAGAAAGCGCCAGCGGAGCAACCAAAGCCAGCGCCACGGGCGCCGAAGTCAGGCTGGCTCGCGAGCCTCGACCGCGGCTATCGCGACCTGTTGCGCGCCAGCATGGCTCGACCTTGGTCCGTCATCGCCGTCGCGGCGCTGCTGGTCGCTGCCGCGACGATGCGGGTCGGCTCGCTCGGCCAAGAAGTGCTGCCCGAGGTAAGGCAGGGCGAGTTCTGGGTCGAGGCCTTCTTGCCTCGCTCGGTGACGGTCCGCACGACGGACTCCGTGCTGCGCGACGCCGAAACGAAGATCCGCGCGATGCCCGAGGTCGATCGCACCTTCCTCGCCAGCGGCGTCGACCCCGAAGAACTCAACGACAGCGAAGAGGGCAAACACTCCGCGAGGATCCTCGTCACGCTGCGACCCTCGTCGGACCGCGCCGCGCAAGAAATCGCGGTGCGCTCCCGCATCGAGGCGCTGCTGCGCGAAGAACCGCAGGTGCAAGAGGTCCGGTTCTCGACCAGCAGCGTGCTGCAGTTCAAGGCCAGCGTCGGGGTCGAGGTCATCGGCCACGACCTCGACCTGTTGCGACAGGCGTGCGAGCAGGTGGTTGGCGCGCTGTCTGATGTGCCAGCACTGCGCGATGTTCGCACCACGCTGCAACGCGGCAATCCCGAGCTGACGGTGCGGTTCGATCGCGAGCAACTTGCGGCGCAAAACCTCGATCCAGGCGCGATCGCGTCGCTGCTGCGCCAGAAGGTGCAAGGCGACGTGCCGACGTGGTTCGCAGAGCGCGAACGCAAGCTCGACATCCGCGTCCGCATGGCGAAGGAAGAGCTCGCCAGCGAGGCCGCGTTGCGCGAACTCAATGTCAACCCCGCTGGCGTGCCGGAGATACCCCTGCGCTCCGTCGCAGAAGTCGTTCGCCGCGAAGGCCCGAGCGAGATTCGCCGATTCGGCAACGTGCGCGGCGCCGAAGTGTCAGCGACGATCGTTGGCTTCGACCTCGCGCGGGCGCAGCTCGAAGTCGAGGCTGCGCTCGCGGACCTCGAGATGCCGCGCGGAACCGAGGCCCGAATCGGCGGCCAGAAAGAAGAGCTGGAGCGCAGTCGCGCCTCGCTGACGCTGGCGTTGCTGCTCGCGATCTTCCTCGTCTACGTCGTGATGGCGGCGCAGTTCGAAAGCATCGTGCAGCCGCTGGTGATCCTCGTGTCGGTGCCGTTGGCGACGATCGGCGTCGTGTTCGCATTGGACGTCACCGACACGGACTTGTCCGTGATCGTGTTCCTCGGGGCGATCGTGCTTGCCGGCATCGTCGTCAACAACGCGATCATCCTGCTCGACCAGATCAATCAGTTCTGCGCCGAAGGCATGCCGCTGCACGAGGCGATCATCGAAGGCAGCAGCAGCCGCGTTCGGCCGGTGTTGATGACGACGCTGACGACGCTGCTCGGCCTGCTGCCGCAGACGGGCTGGATGACGTGGTTGCCGCTGCTCGGCGGCAGCACGGACGGGCTCGAACTCCGCGCGCCGATGGCCATCACCGTGATCGCCGGACTCTCCAGCTCGACGCTGCTGACGCTGGTGCTCGTGCCGGTCGTCTACTCGCTCGTCGCACGCAAGAAGGCGACTGCATGACCACGCCGCTTCCGCAAGACGCCCGCGGCGGCGCCGTGGCGCTATTCGTCGACCGCCCGGTCGCCACGTTGATGGCAATCCTCGCGATCCTGCTGATCGGCACGGTTGCGGTCGATCGACTGCCGCTGCGCTTCTTGCCGGCTGGGCTCGGCACCAACGAGATCAACATCTGGGTCAACGTGCCCGTGTCGATGGCGCCGCAGGAAGTTCATGACAAGGTCGCCGAGCCGCTCGTCGAGTTGCTGCGCACGATCCCCGGGCTGCGCAACGTCGAGAGCTCGTCCTACGACGAAGGCGCTCGCGTCGGCATCGAGATCGACGAGCAACTGGACCCGAGTCTGGCTGCCGGCGAAGTGCGCGATCGCATCCAGCGCGTGAAGCCGCAGTGGCCGCCCGGAGTCGACCGTTACTTCCTGTGGAAGGAGGACGGCAGCTCCGCGCCGCTTGCATTCGTGCAGTTGCTCACGCCCGCCAGCGATTCGCAGTGGGACCACCTCGTCGACGAGGCCATCCGGCCGCGCCTCGAGGCCGTCAACGGCGTCGGTCGCGTCGATGTCTGGGGCATGCGCGACGAGACGATCAAGATCTGGTTCGACCGCGACAAGCTGGAGGCGTTCAACCTCGACTTTCGCGAAGTGCTCCAGCGCTTGTCGCGCGACAACTTCGCCGAGCCGTGCGGAGAACTGCAGGTCGGCAACGGCAGTCGCAGCTACCTGGTGCGAGTCGACAGCAAGTTCCACAACACATCCGAGATCAGCGACCTGCCGCTGAAGGACGGCGTCAGACTGCGCGACGTGGCGGTGATCGAGCGCGTGCCCGAAGTCCGGGACGAGTTGTCGCGCTACAACGGCAAGTACACCTACACCGCGATCGTGCGCGCCGGAGCTGATTCGAACCCGGTCGAGGCGAGTGACGGCCTGCGCAAGATGATCGAGGAGCTCAAGCAGGACCCGCGCCTCGCCGGCTTCGACGCGCGCTTCCTATTCGATCAGGGCAAGTTCATCCGCGAAGGACTCGCCAACCTGGTCAGCACCGCGATCCAGGGCGGCGTGCTCGCGCTGGTGGTGCTCTGGTTGTTCGTGCGCAACCTGGCCATGACCTTTGCGGTCGCGTTGGCGATCCCGATCACGCTGCTCTGCGCGACGGCATGGATGTTCTTCGGCGGCGACTCGCTGGACATCTGCACGATGGCGGGCCTGACGCTCGCGGTCGGCATGGTGGTCGACAACTCGGTCGTCGTGCTCGAGAACGTGCGCCGCTGGCGCGACCTCGGCTACTCGGTGCGCGATGCGTGCATTCACGGCGCGCGCGAAGTCGGCCTCGCCGTCACGATGTCGACGTTGACGACGGTTGTCGTGTTCTTGCCGCTCGCCTTCATGGGCTCGCGCAACTCGCGCGCGCTGATGGGCTCGGTCGGCATCCCGTTGTCCGTCGCGCTGATGGCGAGCTTGTTCGTCGGCATGTGGTTCATGCCCGCCGGACTGCGCGCGCTGGGCGGCGGCTCCAGGCTCGCCGAGCAAGGCCACAGCAAATGGTCGCCGCTGACCTGGCTCCTCTTGCTCAACCGAGCGAGCCTCTCGTGGGCGCTGCGCCGTCGCAAGACCGCGATGGCCGCGATGCTCTTGGTGTTCGCCTCGATCTGGCTCGCGGGCAAGCAGCTCGAGTTCGCCGGCGAAAGCGACGGCCCCTTCCGCGGCGACGTGACGCTGCACTTCAAGTTGCCGCGCGGCTACGACATCGAGGCATCCGAAGCCGCGTTCTTCCAACTCGAGAAGCATGCGATGGACCGAAGGGCCGAGTGGGGCATCGATGCGGTCGGCGGCCGGTTTGGCCGCGAGACGATTCGCCTCGACCTCTACAAGGACCTGCCGGACAAGGAGTCCGCCGAAGCGCTGCGCAAGACCGTGACGGCGAGCCTGCCGGAGATCCCGGGCATTCGCCTCGAACTCGGCGAGAACCAGCGGCGCGGCGGCATGGGCGGCGGCGGCAGCAACGAGAAAGAAACCGACGACCGCAACTTCGTCGTGCGACTGTGGGGCCGCGACCCCGAATACCTGATGGAACGGGCGCTGTCGCTAGCGGAGCGCCTGCGGCTGAAGAAGGAAGTGGAGCGAGCGGAAGTCCCATCCGTCGACGACAACCAGGAGGTCGTCGTCGAGGTCGACCGCTCGCGAATGCAGGACCTCGGGATTGCGCCAGAGGCCGTGCTCAGCACGATGGCCAGCGGCTTGCAAGGCCGCATCCTCGGCCGCTTCGAAGAGTCGGATCGCGAGATCCAGCTCGTCGCGCAGTTCGACGCGCGCAAGAAACCTGGAATGCTCGAACTGAAGGACACGCGCGTCTTCAGCGCCGCCGGAGCGACGCAGCGACTGTCGGACCTCGGTTCAGTGCGGATGCGCCGCACGCTGCCGACCATCGACAGCATCGACGGCCGCGTGCAGGTCACCGTCGTTGGCCGCCGCGCCGAAGGCACGGGATCACGCGCCATGAGCAGCGCGTTGGCCGACGAGATGGCGACCTTCCCGCTCGCACGCGGCTACTCGTGGTCCGAAGAGAGTGGCCAGAAGGCAACCGCCGCGGAACTCGAGGAGTTGCTGCGGATCATGGCACTGTCGATCACGCTCGTGTTCTTGCTGATGGGCGTGTTGTTCGAGTCGGTGATCCTGCCGCTCTCGATCCTCATCACGATCCCATGCGCCTTGTGGGGAGCGATGTGGTCCCTCGCGCTGTTCAAGGGCTCCATCGACCCGATGGGAATGATCGGCATGGTGATCCTCTGCGGCGTCGTCGTGAACAACGGCATCGTGCTGCTCGACCACAT
>SXPK01000255.1 GCA_005776365.1 Planctomycetia bacterium | reverse complement strand
AGGACCTTTACGAGTTCCTCAACCTCTTGCTGCGTGAAGTTGCCGCTGATCTGACCGTTGCCGGGGATGCGCTCGACGAAGTAGGGGGCCGAACGGACGACGCCGTTGAGCACGATCGCGCTGTGCTTCTTCTTGTACTTGCCCGACCAGTCGCCATAACGGGAGCTGAGGTTGTCCCGAACCTTGTAGTGCACCGCCAGGCGGCCATCCTGCGAGATGCCAGGAGCAACGCCGCTCGGATCGAGGTCTTCGCCGCGGAAGTGCTCCTCCTTCATGTTGAGCGCGACGAACTCGAGCAGGAACGGACGTTCCTCCTTCTGCCGTGCCTCAGGAACGACGCCGCCGTTGTAATCGACACCTTGGTCGAAGACCGCGACGACCGAGGCGCTGAGCGGCTGCACGCCGTCGCCGCCCTGGCCCATCGACATCGGCAGGTTCCACAGCTTCTTGTTGGCGAGTTGCGGCTCGACCAGGTGCGGATACCACTGGATCTTCCCAAACGCCATCGGGCCGGTGTTAGGCGACTCGTTGAAGCGCTCGATGTTCTTGTGGCTTTCGAGGACGAGTTCTTTGCCACCCGTCTTCAACCAGTCTTCGAGGCGGCGCTTCTCGGCCGCGAGGTCGAACTTGACGTCATCTTGCGCCCAGCCTTCGTAGGCGACGATGCGCATCTCGAGCTTGCCGAGGCTGCTGATGCGGGCCTTGATCTGGTCGAGTTCTGCCTTCTCGCGGTAGGGCAGTTCGATCAGGATGCCGTTTTGGCCGCGACGGGACACGAGCGCGTCGAGTACGCCCGTGGGGTCGATGCGGTCGCGAACGATGCGGAGCGTGTGCTCCATGACCGCTTCGCGCGGGGCCTTCTCGTTCTGCTCGAGCTTGACGAGGACTTCATCCGGGACCTCGTAGATGAGCTGGTTGCCGCCCTTGAGGTCCATGCCGAAGCCAGGCTCCAGCAGGACGGAACAAAGGAGGGCGCCGACAATCGTCAGCAGAACCAGGAGGACCTGGCGGCGAGCGTTCTCGAGCATGGTGGGTTCGCGCCGGCCGCGAATGCTCGGCGCGCTGGGTGGCTTCTCACTTCGGAACTGCGAGCCGGTCGCAGTTCCCGGGGTTATCGGCCAAAGGGCCGATCCGCCAGAAATCTACGTTTCGGTCCAGCGGGTCAAGCGTCCTGCTTCTTCGCCTTGCTCTTCAGGGAGCGCGGGAAGCGGACCTTGCCGAGGTTGGGCTTCAAGCGGGTGGCCTTGCCTTCCAACTCACGCAGGTAGAAAAGCTTGGCGCGACGGGGCTTGCTGCGGCTGTGCACCTTGACCGCGGCGACGCGCGGGGAGTGCAGCGGGAACCGGCGCTCGACGCCCTCGCCGGCAACGATCCGGCGCACCAAGTAGCTGCGGCGGATGCCGCGGCCCGAGATCGCGATCACCGTGCCCGAGAAGAGCTGGACGCGCTCCTTGTCGCCTTCCTTGATCAGATAGTGGACATCGACTGTGTCGCCGACACCGAAGTCGGGGACCGTCGCCTTCATGTTCTCGATTTCGAGCTGCCGCAGAGTATTCATCGTCGTCTACGCCTTCGGATCGCCCGCGCCGCCGCGGTTTGCGTTCGGCTCGTCGATCCCGGTGTTGCTTGGTGGTGGGGTCAGAGAGAGTTTCTTTGCCGTGAGGATGCGGGATTGCTCCAGCCGCCAGCGTGCTACCGCCGCGTGGTCGCCGGACAGCAGGACGTCTGGGACGTCCATGCCGCGGAAACTGCGCGGGCGGGTGTATTGCGGGTAATCCATCAGGCCCGTCTCGAAGGACTCGAGTTCGGGCGACTGGGCGCAGCCGAGTACGCCTGGGATCACGCGCACAGCCGCCTCGAGCACGCAAAGCGCCGCGAGTTCGCCGCCGGCCAGGATGAAGTCGCCGATCGAGATCTCCTCGAAGGCCATCCCATGCCGGATGCGCTCGTCGTAGCCCTCGTAGCGGCCGCAAACGAACAAGAGCCGCTCCGACGTGGAGAGCTCCCGCGCGCGCTGCTGCGTGAGGGTCTTGCCGCGAGGGCAGAGCAGGATCTTGTGGCAGATCCCGTGGCGGGACTCCACATCCTCAATGGCTTCAAAGATCGGCTCGGGCTTCAACACCATGCCAGGACCGCCGCCGAACGGTCGATCGTCGACCGTGCGGTGCGGGTCCGTCGTGAATGCCCGGAAATCGACGAGTTCGATCCCGAGCTTTCCTTGTGCCTGTGCGATCCCGAGAATGCTCTCTTCCAGGTAGGGCCGAATGGCTCCTGGAAAGAGCGTCAAGATCGCGCAGAACACGGTGCTTGGCCGCGAGGAAAGGGCGAGGGAGAGTAGGGGCGACCCCTAGGGCGGTCAAGCAGGGCTTGGACCTTGTCTTGCATGGGATTCCCAGCCAAAGGACCAGGGCATGCGACTCCAAATGCAGGGCTGAGGGCAAATGCCTCGAGTTCCCATTCGAAGGCATCGCGGCGGGTCGGTCCGTGGGGCTGACAGTAATACTGTGCGACGGCTGTTCGTGCCGGTCGGTCGAGGTCAAACGCAGCGGTTCCGTGGTCGGGGACCTGGATCGGCCGCTTTGCGTGGCTAGCCTGCGCGCCCATGTTCACCGGTCTGGTGGCGGCGGTCGGCTCGGTTGTGGACTCGCGTCCTGCGGGCACGGGGCGCGACGTCGTAGTCGACCTCGATGCGCTTCCCGGGGTGTTTCGAACGGGCGACTCGGTCGCGCTGTCGGGCGTTTGTTGCACCATTGTCGAGCAGTCGGGCAGGCGGGCCACGTTCCACCTGTCGCCCGAGACCTTGGAGCGCACCTGGCTCGGCGCCGCGAAGGCAGGCAGCCAAATCAACCTGGAAGGCGCGTTGCGTGCCGGCGATCCCCTCGGCGGCCACTTGGTCCAAGGCCACGTCGACGGTGTCGGCTCCGTCCAGCAACCGATCGACCCGCTGCAGGGTGGACTCTTCTTGGTCAGAGTCCCGGACGCCTTGCGCCGCTACTGCGTCGAGAAGGGTTCGCTCACCATCGACGGCGTGTCGCTGACGATCGCTCGCGTCGATGGTGCTGTGGTCCATGTGTGGGTGATCCCGCACACCGCGATGGTCACGACACTAGGACGGCTCGAGCTGAACTCGCCCGTGCATCTCGAAGTCGACATCATCGCGAAGTATGTCGAGCACATGCTCGCATTGCGCGGGATCAGTTGACACCCGCGCGCAGATCAGAAGGCGCCGAATAGCACCTGCACGAAGGTGCCGATCGGCGCTGCTTCGCGGGCGTCCTCGAGCGCGCGGGACACTTGCGTCAGAATGCGGCGCAGGCGGATCGCCATGTCCTCGTCGTTGATCAGCACAGAGAGCGTGCCATTGCCCTCGTCGATCTTGTGTGCGACAGAACGCAGGCTGCCGACGATGTTCTTCAGGTCGTCCTTGA
This sequence comes from Planctomycetia bacterium, assembly GCA_005776365.1. Lineage (GTDB taxonomy): Bacteria > Planctomycetota > UBA1135 > UBA1135 > UBA2386 > SXPK01. Next base: position 12,370 of record SXPK01000255.1, on the reverse strand, counting down.
GCTGTTGGTCGCCGAAGGCTGTCCCGAGTGCGCCGGCTGCTGGGTCGTCGGCCTTGCGCAGAACGCTCGCAAGCGAACGGATCGCGCCCGACAGTTCTTCGGCGAGCGCCTCGTCGTGGACCAGACGGCCGACGATGCCGCGACCTTCTGCCGCCTTGTTGGCGATCGCATCCAGGTTGTAGGACAACCGTCCGAGCTGGTCCGCCATCTCCGTATCGTTCAGCAGTCGGCCCAGCGCGTTGTCGGTGCGGTTGAGTCGGTCGCTGACTTGGGCGAGGTTGCCAACGAATCGTGCCGCGTCTTCGCGCAGCGAACGGTTCATGATCATGCTGCCGAGAAAGCCTTCGCCGTTTTGCACGGCGTCGAGCAGCCGATTCACGCTCTTCGCTGCGCGCTCCACCTCGTCGTAGATGTCGCGACGGTGGATCAGTGCGCCGACTGACGAGGTTTCCGGGTTGTTGAGGTTCTGGAAGAAGCGACGGATCTCGGTCAGCGCCTCGCGCAGTTCTTTGCCGCTCGGGCCGTCGCCGTCGAAGAACTTCCCAGCGGCCGCGAGCGCGTTGCCGCTCGTCGTGCCCACGAGATCCCTGTCCGTCGGCAAGGGCAGGCCCTGCCCTGGATCGATGTAGACCTGCTTCCCGCCGAGCACGCCGCTGTCCTGAATCTGGATCGAAGCCTGTTGGGTGAGCGCGAGGTCTTCCTTGGCGCGCAGCGTGATGCGCATCCGGTCCTTGGGCCGATCGCGGACGAAGTCGATCTGCGCGACCTTGCCCACTGGCTTGCCGAGCAGCAACACCGGATCGCCGACGCGAATGCCGCCGGCGTCAGCGAAGTAGACCTGCAGCGGCGCTTGTGCGCCCACGGAAATGTCGGTCAGGTTGACCGTGGCCCAGAGCAGGAACGCCATCGTGCCGAAGAACACGATGCCGAGCGCGGTGTCGCGTTGGAGTCGTTTCATGTTTGCAGTCTCTGTGTCCTGTGCTTCATGGCGTCAGTCCGAGCCGCCACCGAGGAATGCCTTCGCCAGCGGGTGCGGGCTCGCGAGCATCTCGGCGACGGTGCCTTCGACGGCGATCTTGCCGTGTTCGATGATGCCGATGCGGTCGCCGCACTGCGTCGCGCACGCGCGCGAGTGCGTGACGATGAGGCCGGTGACCCCGAGGCGATCGCGGACCTCGATGATCAGGTCGTGAATCTGGTGGCTGATGATGGGGTCAAGGCCGGCGTTGGGCTCGTCATAGAGCACATATTCTGGCTGCGTGACGAGAGCGCGCGCGAGACCTGCTCGCAGCTTCATGCCACCGCTGATGCTCGGCGGGTACTGCTCCTTCGCTTGGTCCAGCCCGACCATGCGCAGCACCTCGTGCACTCGGTCGGCGATCGCCGACTTCGACAGCGAGCTGTGCTCTTCGAGCGGCAACGCGACGTTCTGCTCCACGGTCAGCCAGTTGATCAGCGCGCCGTTCTGGAACAGGTAGCCCATGCGGCGGCGCAAGGCCATCAGGTCGTCGCGGTCCATCGTCGGGACTTCCAGGCCGCCGACCTGCACTGAGCCCGAGTCCGGCTTGAGGATGCCGATGACGTGACGCAACGTGACGCTCTTGCCGGTGCCCGATGGGCCCATGAGCACGTAGTTCATGCCTTTGGGCACGTGCAGCGACAACCCGGCGAGGATCTGCCGCGTGCCGAGCTTCTTGCAGACGTCGCGCAGTTCGATCATCCGTTCAAGAAGTAGAAGAACCAGGTGACGATGAAGCCGAGCACGATGATCAAGAGGACCGAGTTGCGCACTGCGGTCTGCACGGCGAGGCCGACGCCGAGCGCGCCGCCGCTGGCTCTCAGGCCCGCGGCGCAACTGACGGTTGCGATCGCGATGCCGAAGACGAGCGCCTTGAGGAGCCCGACGTAGACCTCCTTTGGCAACAACGTGCCGGAGGACACCAGGGCGTCTTGGGCCGACATCCAGAAGCGGCTCTGGGACACGCCGAGGTTTTGTTGCGCGATGATGCTGCCGCCAAAGATGCCGACCAGATCGGAGAGCACGGTCAGCGTCGGGCACATGAGCGCCAGCGCCACGATGCGCGGCAACACGAGGTAGTTCACGGGGTCGACCGACATCACCTCGAGGGCGCTGATCTCGTCGCTGACCTTCATCGTGCCGACCTCAGCCGCCATCGAAGAACCGACGGTCGCGGCGAGGATCACAGCCGTGATGAACGGCCCCATCTCGCGGCACATCGACAAAGCAGTGATCGTGCCGAGCACGCCGGTGTCGCCGAATCGTTTGAGCTCGATGCCCGTCTGCATCGCCAAGATCGCGCCTGCGAACGCAGCGACGACCATCGTCACCGGCAGTGCGCGCACGCCGGCGTTGAAGGCCATGTCAAACAGGAAGCGCGACCGCCTTGGCAGGATTCGCACCGACCCGAAGGCGCGCACGAGCAGGTCCAGCACGAAGCCGGCGCTGTCGATGCGCGTCCGGATGGCCTCGCCAGTGAGCGTGAACAGATTCATCGGACGGCCTCCGTCTCGGGTTGCGAGGGGCCGCGGAGCGGGATCGGCAGGAACTGCAGCAGTCTTAGCACGGAGCCGGATGCGTCAGACTCGTAGTTGAACAAGAAGGGCACGCTCGCAGTGGTGCGGCCGCCGCGCGACCTGCGGGTGAACACGCGCCCGAGCACGTCGACCGCACGATCGTCCGCCGCACGTCGGCTGCCCTTGGCAATCTGCCACAAGAACCCGTAGGCCTCCTCGACGCCGTAGGCATTGCCATCGCGCCAAGGAATCGGGGAGAAGAGGCTCCAGTCGCTGCGGACCACCGTGTCGGCCGCGTCCTTGCGCTCGGTGCGGTGGGCGACGGGCCACAACTTGAGGAAGTCCTCGTCGTCGCCATCCTCGAATTGCTGACGCACGTGCCAGAACAGCGGCAGGATCCATTGCTGCTCGGTCTTCACGTCGGGGTCGTCGTAGGTGCGCCACCACGTCAGTGGCCAGAAGAATGACCAGTTGTCCTGGTCATCGCTGTGCGAATGGCCTGCGAGTGGCCAGACCCACCACTGGGTCAGGTTCTGGTCGTAGGGAGCGTCGTACCAGTGGAAGAACGGCCACAGCACGTTCACCCGCGTGAATCGACCCTCGTCCGAGATTCGCTCGAAGACCGGCCATAGCAGTGAGAGGCCGGAGACCTCCTTGCTCCATTTCCTGCCGAAGAACGGCCAGGCCCAGAAGTAGCGCACCGGCTCGCGCACTGCGGAGTCCTGGTTCTCGGCGCCCCATGCGAATATTGGCCACAGCGCAAACTTCCGTTCGTGCCGAGTCTCGTCGATGTCGTGCCCATACAACGGGAACACGCGGAACCAACTGTGCATGCCCTCGGCGCAGTCGGAAAACCCGATGAACGGCCAGAGCAGGAGCGTGTGGCGATGGCCTTCTTTGTCGAGGCGCACAAAGAGAGGGAACAGCACGGAGCGGAACCGGTCGTAGGTCGCGAACTGTGGGATGTCCGCGTAGAACGGCAGGAACGCGAAGTAGGTCTCGTGGCCTTGTTCGTGCCAACCGCCCCAGAGCAGCGGGAAGAATGCATACCAGTCGACCTCGCGCTGCCCGGCTTCGTTTTCTCGCGCGCGCCAACTCCAGATCGGCCACACCCGGTTGTAAGTCTCCGCGGCGTCCGACTTGGCCCTCCCCAGCGGCCACAGGAACTGGTGTTCGACGGCGCCATTGGGCGGGTCCGTCACGCGGCGGTAGATCGGCCGCACGCGAAAGTCGTCACCGCCGTTGGTCGCCCGCTCGTAGTGGATGATGGGCCAGAGCGCGTCGGCTTCCAGCAGCGAACCAGACTCGTCGAGTCGATGGAACCAGATCGGGGCGAGGTTCAACTCGCGCGGCAGCATGGAGCAACTGCCAGCAAGCAGGGCGATAGGTGCACAGAAATGCGCGACGCGCGGGCTCCGTCGTCCTCGCGCGTCGTCGTGCTGCCTTCGGGCCGCCTTGGCCGTTTGGCATCCGCCCAGCCTCGTCATCGCGTTCGCACCATACTCGGATCGGCTCGGTTCCTTTAGTGGCAAGTCGCGTGAGTCGCGCGCAGCCGAAATGGGCGCGCGAAGCGCGTGCTCGGTCCGATGGTGGCGCGACCACGCACTTGCGGCATCGCTGGCCAAAAGGTCAGATGCTTCCCCAATGGCGCGCATCATGTCCGGCGTCCAGCCGACTGGAAACTTGCACATCGGCAACTACCTCGGGGCCTTGGTCAATTGGGTCCGGCTGCAAGAGCAATACGAGGCGTACTTCAGCATCGTGGATCTCCACGCGCTGACCCAACGGCCTGAACCGGAAGCGTTGCGCCGTGCGGTCCGAGAAGTGGCAATCGGTGTGTTGGCCTCGGGCGTGGACCCGGAGCGTGCAACGGTGTTCGTGCAGTCGAGTGTGCCGCAGCACACCGAACTGGCCTGGGTGCTTACGTGCCTGACACCGCTCGGCGACCTGAACCGCATGACGCAGTTCAAGGACCAGAGCCAGCAGCAGCCCGAGAACGTGAACACGGGACTCTTCACCTATCCAGTGCTGCAGACCGCGGACATCATCCTCTACCGCGCCGATCGCGTGCCGGTGGGCGAGGACCAGGAACAACACCTCGAACTCGCCCGCGAGACGGTCCGGCGTTTCAACCACATCTACGGGGATACGTTTCCCGAACCGCAGGTGGTCAAGAGCGCGGCGCCTCGTGTGATGGGACTCGACGGTGAGTCCAAGATGTCGAAGAGCCGCAACAACGAAATCGGGCTGTTCGAGACCGAAGCGGAGACCATGCAGAAGCTGCGCGGCGCGAAGACCGACCCCGCGCGCCTGCGCCGAACCGACAAGGGCACCCCGGAAGTCTGCAACATCTTCAGCTACCACGGGTTCTTCTCGACGGAGTCGCAGCGCGCGGAAGTCGCCGCCGGCTGCCGTTCGGCCCAACTCGGATGCGTCGATTGCAAGAAGATGCTGTGTCAGAACCTGGAACAGGTGAAGGGCCCGATCCGCGAGCGCGCGTCGGAACTGCGGTCGCGCCCTGGCGATCTCGACTCGATCCTCGAGCGTGGCGCGCAAAAGGCGCGCATCGAAGCCGAGAAGACCATGGAGTTGGTGCGCGAGCGCGTCGGCATCTGGAGCGGTTCATGACTTGGCAAGAAGTCGATGCGGCATCGTCGCCCGCGGGCCGCTGCGAGATCCGCGGGTTCTCCTCGTTGCTGGCCTTCCGGATGCTATTCGGGCTGGGGCTGCTCGGGGCATGCGGCAGCACCCCGCAGGCGAAGGACTTCGAAGTCGCGGACCGCGAGCAATGGGATGCCCGCAGCAACCTGCTGCTGCAACCCTTGTGCACGGACAGCCGCGTCGGCTGCACCGAGTTGCTCATCGAGATCTCGCCCAACTACTTCAAGAACATCGCGCAGCCGGCAATCGACGCGAGGTTTCATGTTGAGCAGAAGTCGTCGAAGGACGGCGTTGACGAGTTCGTGTGGACGAACAAGATCGGCGGCGTCGGCGGAGCGATCGAGATCACGTTGGGAGCCACCGACGAACTCACCGAGCAGGGCGTCGTCCGCGGCAAGGGCACCACGTTTACGATCGTGCACCGTGCCACGCTGCGCGTTCACACCAAGGGTCGCATGCGGGCGCGGCTGGATGTGACGGCGACTGGCAAGCCCATCGTCATGTCGACGGGTGGCAAGGTCCGCGACTTGGAGGCCTACGAACTGCGCGAGGGAGTCCTGCACGCGCCATGACGCCGATCGCCGCATCGCAAAGGGTGCCGATCGTGCTGCTGGCGGCTTGGTGCCTTGCGGGTTGTGCCGGCAGTGCCGGCAGACCGATCGTGAACCCCTCGATCCAGGCGCAGGACGCGGAGCGCTACGAAGGTTTTCCGGACGCAACAGCCCGGGCTTCGTACGAGCGCGCGCTCGATCGATTGCAGGCCGGCGATGAAGCAGCCGCGGCCGCCGAACTTGCTGACGTGGTGGTCCGATGCCCCGACAACGTGCTGGCCATGCGCGATTATCAGGATGCGGCGATGCACGTCGGCGGCGAGGTGGAACAAGCGATGCGCGCCCACTACGAGGCGTTGCCAGCCCGGCAGGCTTCTCCGGTCCCGGCGTTCGCCAAGGCGCGTTTGCTTGGCTCGAACTTCGCGCGCAAGGCAGCAGTCGACGAGTTGATCAAGCTGCACCCCGGTTTCGCCTATGCCTGGCTGGCACAAGGGCGAATCAGCCGCGGCATCGGCAGGCTGCAAGACGCACTCGCTAGTTTCCAAGGCGCGATTGCTGCGAACCCGAGGCTGCTCGATGCGCATCTCGAAGTTGCAGAGTGCCTGGTCGAATTGGGCCGGAATGCCGAGGCTCAGGCAGCCTACGACAACTACCTGCGCGCTGCGCCCAACGATCGCGCGACGGTTCGCGCCTACGTGCATCTGGTCCTCTATCGCAACGACAAGGTCGGCGCGGCGCGGCCTTGGATCGAGCGCCTGATGGCCGAGGATCCGCTCGACGAGTCCGTGCGGATGGACCTTGCCGCATGCGAATGGCGTTCCGGCAACGCTGCGGCCGCGTTGCAGCACTACTTGCAGGTCCTGGAACAGAAGCCTGAGAACGCGCGGGCTGCGTTGAATATTGGCTACCTTCATTTCGACGCGTTGGCGCGGGACGAAAGTCAGCGGCGCCAACACTGGCCAAAGGCGCGCGCAGCGTTCTCGCTCTTCTTGCAGACGGTGCGGCCCGCGGACGGCCACGATTACTTCGAGCGCAGCTTTGCGGTGCCCTACCGACTCAAGCAGATCGAAGAGCTGCTCGGCCCGCCGCCGACTTCTCTGCCGACGATCGAAGACCTCAAGTGACCTGCGCGGCGCCAGCGAGCGCCGCCTCCGCCATCCCGAACGCGCGCAATTGCGGCAAGAGCCGGCTCCAGTCGTTGCGCGCAAGGCGATCGCCGGCATGGCCTGCTCGCACGATGCGGTGCTTCGGCGAGTCGATCTTTGCGATGACGAGTTTCGCACGATCGTCGGCGAGCAGCAGGTTGCGCAGATCGAGGTTGCCGTCGCGGAATCCCAGGCGATGGATGCGGGCGACGAATGCGCCCACGGCCATGCCGATCGCTTCGCACTCTGCTCGAGGCTCGGTCGGCAACAGCGTGGCCAGGTCCCGCCCCGGGAAGCCCTCCGTGGCGATGAGGCATCGCACGACCCACCCCAGGCTTCGAGATTCGATGAATCCCACGCTGCGCGGAGTGGCGATGCCAGCGCTGGCAAACCAACGCAAGGCCGCGTGCTCCCGGGCAACTCGAGACTCGACGGTCGGCCCGGTGTTGCGGATCGTGCCGCGCCACCGATCCCGCCACGTTGAGTAATCGTAAGTCTTTATGAAGTAGCGCTTACCACCGAATTCAACGACACGGACCCAGGACGACCGGGCGTCGGTGATTGCCACCCCCAAAGTGCGGTTCGAGAGATCCCACACGCTGTGGAAACCGAGCCCGATTGCGAGCCTCGTCAGTTCCGCTTCACCGTGTCCGGTTGCAGCAAGTTGATGCGGGGTGCTGGCCATTGCCTCCGCAAGAGTATACTGGCGGCCTACTTGATGCAGACGCTTCTGGGTCGGACACAATCCCATGCAATCCGATCGACTCGGAGGAGTCTTCTCCACGGAGGTAGCCGGTGAAGACCGTTACCAAGAAAGAACTCGTCAATCGCATCGCAGACCATACTGGCGTCACCAAGGTCGTTGCCAAGGAGATCATCCAGTCATTCCTAAACGAGATCATCATGGAGCTCGCAGAAGGCAATCGCCTTGAGTTCCGTGAGTTCGGCGTCTTCGAGTCGCGCGATCGCGCGGCGCGACGGGCGCAGAACCCGCGCACGCTCGAGAAGGTAGAAGTGCCGGCGAAGCGCATCGTGAAGTTCAAGGTCGGCCGACTGATGCGCAAGAAGGTCGGCGGTGAGGACATCGGCGAGCTGTCGCTCGACGACGACGATGATGATGTGACGCCGCCGCGCGATTCTGCTCGGCACGCGCCAAAGCTCGGCGAAGCCGGCATGGCCTGAGCGAGTGCAGGCAAAATGCCGGGGTGCCGTGCGACGGGACCCCGGACTAGCCCAGCGTCGACAGCGCGCGCTCGATGTCGTCGAGCAGGTCCTTCTCATCTTCGATGCCGACGGACAATCGAATGAGCCCGTCCGGCAAGCCTGCCTTGTGGCGCTCCGCGGGCGGGATCGAAGCATGCGTCATCGACGCCGGATGATCGACGAGGCTCTCCACGCCGCCGAGACTCTCGGCGAGTGAGAACACGCGGAACGAACTCGCGACTCGCTTGCCCTCATCGACGGTTGCCTTCAGTTCGACCGACACCATGCCGCCACCGGCGCGCATCTGCCGCATCGCGAGGCTGTGCTGCGGGTGGCTAGGCAGCCCCGGGTAGTGCACTCGTGCAACGCGCGGGTGCGACTCGAGCATCTTGGCGGCGGCGAGCGCGTTCTTGCAGTGACGTTCCATGCGCACGTGAAGCGTCTTCGTGCCGCGGAGCACCAGGAAGCAATCGAGAGGCCCGGGCGTGCCACCGCAGCTGTTCTGGAAATGCATCAGCTGCTTGTGCAACTCCGGGCTGTTGCCGACCAAGACGCCGCCCACGAGGTCGCTGTGGCCGCCGAGGTACTTTGTCAAACTGTGCACAACGAGGTCGCAACCAAAGCGCAGCGGCTGCTGCAGCCACGGACTTGCGAAGGTGTTGTCAGCGAGCGTCAGGATCCCCTTGTCGCGGCAGATCTTCGCGATGGCGGCGAGATCGAACACGCGCAGCAGCGGGTTCGTCGGCGACTCCAGCATCACGAGCTTCGTGTTCGGGCGAAGCGCGTTCTCGAAGGCGCGGAGGTCGGACAGGTCGACGAACGTCGTGTCGATTCCGAACTTCTTGTGCACCGTCGTGAGGATGCGAAAGGTGCCGCCGTAGAGGTCGTTGCCCGCGACAACGTGGTCGCCGGTCTTCAGCAGATTCAGCACGCAGTGAATCGCGGCCATGCCGCTGGCGAAGCCCAAGCCGAAAGCGCCGCCTTCGAGCGCGGCGAGGTTTTGTTCCATCGCGGTGCGCGTCGGGTTGTGCGAGCGCGAATAGTCGTAGCCCTTGGTGACCGCTGGAGCTTCCTGCACGTAAGTGCTGGTGAGGTAGACCGGCGTCATGATCGCGCCAGTGGTTGGGTCGGGGCGTTGGCCCGCATGGATCGCGAGGGTGCCGAAGCCGTAGGCTGGTTCGTTCGAGTTCGTCATGTTGGTCCGGGCGCGCGGGAGCCCGCGTTGGGGGGCGCAGAGTTTACAAGCGAGCGCGCATCGGCAACATGACGCGCTCCATGCCGCGAGCAGAAGCTTTCGATCTCGACGCGCTCGAATTCCACGCGGTGCGCGCGTTGCTGCTCGAGCGGCTCGAGACGCCGCTTGGCCGCACGGCCGTCGCTGCGCTGGCGCCGCGGGCGGCCCGGGAGGTGGCGGGAGCGCGCGTGCGCGCGGTCGACGCGCTCGCGGCACGCCTTCGTGTGGGGCAGTCGCTGCCGATTTCTGGCGCGGTCGAAGTGCGTTCGTGGTTGCCTGGCTTCTGCGACGGGGAGCATCAACTGCAAGCGCGCGACCTCGCGGACTTGAAGCGCGGGCTCCGCGCGGCGGAACGCGCGCGCCGTTGGCTGCTGGTCGGCGGCGATGCGCTCCTGGGTTTCGCCCGATCGGCGCCGGACCACGAGGACCTCGTCGAAGAGCTCGAGCGCGCTGTCGACGACCGCGGGGAAGTCCTCGATTCAGCGTCGAAGAAGCTCGCACAGGTGCGTCGCGAGATCGAACAAGCGCGAAGTGGCGTCGACGCAGCGGTCCAGCAAGTGCTTGGCGAGGCGGACTTGCGCCGGTGCTTGCAGTCGCCCGAGCCGGCTTGGCGCCATGGTCGACCGGTGTTGCAGGTCAAGCAGGAGCATCGGCACAAGGTGCCGGGTGTGCTCCATGATCGCAGCGCTTCGGGTTCGACGGTATTCATCGAACCGGATCGGGTGGTCGAGGCGGCCAACAAGCTCTCGGACGCGCTGGCAGCGGAAAACCGCGAACTCAATGTCGTGCTCGCCGGTCTTGCGCGTGGTCTGCGTCGCGTCGCCGTGGAAGTCACCGCGGCAATCGAGTTCCTTGCTGCCTGTGATCTGCTGCAGGCTGCGGCGCGGCTCGTCGCGGTAGATGGCTTCACGACGCCGAGATTGACGGAGAGCGGGCCGTTTCGCTTGCGGCGGGCCCGCCATCCACTCTTGGTGCGAAGCCGGGCGGCAATCGTGCCGCTCGACCTGGGTCTGGCCGATCCCAACCGCGTGCTGGTCGTGACTGGACCGAACACCGGCGGCAAGACAGTGGTGCTGAAGACCGTTGGGTTGCTTGCGCTGATGGCGCTCTGCGGCCTGCCGCTGCCGGCCGACGATGGCTGCGAGGTGCCGTGGCTAGAAGCCGTGCAGGCCGACATCGGCGACGAGCAAGGCATCTCGCAAAACCTGTCGACGTTCAGTTCGCACGTGGGGCGGCTCGGGCGATGTCTCTCCCACGCCTCGCCGCGCGCTCTCGTCTTGCTCGATGAGCTTGGCGCCGGGACGGATCCCGAGGAAGGCGGCGTGCTCGGGTATGCGGTGCTCGAACAACTGCTGTCCAAGAGCGCCCTCGCTGTCGTCAGCACCCACCTCGGCCGACTCAAGGAGTTTGCCTACACGCACAAGGGCGCCGAGAACGGTTCGATGGCCTTCGACGGTCGCACGCTAGAGCCGCTCTACCGACTCGACGTCGGTGTCCCCGGCAGCAGCCACGCACTCGATATTGCTGGCAGAGTGGGCATGCCGACATCGGTTGTCGAACGAGCCCGCGAGTTGCTCGGGGTGCGCGACACCTCGCTGCAGGAGGTGATCCAGCGTGTGCAGGACGTGCGTCGCGACGCCGAGGCAGACCGCCTGCAAGCGGCGGAACGCACGAAGCAAGTGCAGCAGAAGGCAGGCAAACTCGATGAGGAGCTTTCTGCGGTCCAGCGAAAACAAGAATGGTTGCAGGAGGAGTCCGACGCCGTTGTGGCGAACGAACTGCGGTCCGTGCAGCAAGCACTGCTGGAGGGAATGGTGCCGCTGCTGAGCGCCCCCGGAGCGCATGGCGAGCGGGCGCGGGCTGTGCAGCGGATCATCCTGGCGATGCAAAAGCCCACCGCGATGCACCGCCGGCGCATGGCCTTTTGTCATCAACTGAAGAAGGGCGACAGGGTGTTCTTGCCCAAGTGGGGGCGGACCTGCCTCGTGCACAAGATCGACCGAGTTCGCGAGTCCGTGTCCGTGGACTACGGCAACGTCAAGATGGACGTGCCGTTCGAGGATGTCTCGTGGCTGCAGCCACTCGAGTGACCGTGGCGCCGGCACTGGGCCTTCCCTACGGTTGTCGCATGCGCAGTGCGGTCATCGCAGACAACGACCCCGGCGTGCGGAGCCTGCTGGCGGAACTCGCGCGTCGGCAGGGCTTCGAAGTCCACGTCGCGGCTGACGGGGAGCAAGCGAAAGCGTTGCTGGGCACCGGTTCCGTTGATCTGCTCGTCTGCGATCTCGACATGCCAAAGGTCACCGGCCAGCAGCTTCTGGGCTGGGTTGCGCAACAGCACCAGGCCCCCATCGTGGTGGTGGTTTCGGGCTACGTCGATGCGACGATCCAAGCCAGCTTGATGGCGATTCGGGGCGTCCGGAGCGTGTTGCGGAAGCCATTCGACATCCTTGCGTTCGCCAGCCTCCTGCGCGGCTATGCCAACGAGTTGGCGGCAAGGGCGCAGCCGTCGGCGATCGGAGTCTCGCCGGACGAGCAACCGCAGGCAGGGCAGGCCGCGGGGTAAGCATCGCGGCCCGAACGGCGGCGAGCCGCGGTCCCGGCAAATTGCTTTTCGTCGCTTGAACTGCTTGCGCGCGTCGGTATCCTCTTCCGGCCTTACTCTGGCAGCACGCTAGCTAGCGTAGCTCAACGGCAGAGCACCTGATTTGTAATCTGGAGGTTGTGGGTTCAAGTCCCATCGCTAGCTCCAGGTTTCCGTCGGGTGGGTGACGGGTGCTCGAGTTGCCTGTTGCCGCCGACGACTACCTCGCCACGGGTCGCCATCGTAGGGATCGCACGTGCCCAGAGTCGGGCGGATACCGAAGCGGCCAAACGGGCCAGACTGTAAATCTGGTGGCTCAGCCTTCGCAGGTTCGAATCCTGCTCCGCCCACCAGTGCCCGGGACCGCAAGGTTCCCGGCGGCCCGCGTGATTCGCACCAGCGCGCGGCATCCCCGCGCGATGGCGCGGGTGTAGCTCAAGGGTAGAGCTCCAGCCTT
>SXPK01000254.1 GCA_005776365.1 Planctomycetia bacterium | reverse complement strand
GCGACAACGAGACCGCAGACATCGCGATCCGCGCGGCGCTCACGGGCCACCTCGTGTTCTCCACGGTCCACACCAACGATTCCGCATCGACGGTCACGCGCCTCATCGACATCGGTGTCGAACCCTACCTAGTCTCGTCGTCGATGCTTCTCGTCGTCGCGCAACGCCTGCTGCGCACCGTCTGCCCGAACTGCAAGGAGATGGTCACGCCTGACGAGCAGATGTTGTTCCACATCGAGGACCTCAAGCTGACGCCAGACCGGTTCCCCGACGGCAAGCTGATGGTCGGCAAGGGCTGCGACGAGTGCTTCCACTCGGGCTACTCGGGCCGAACGGCGATCTACGAAGTCATGCCGATCGACAGCGCGGTGCAGGAGCAGATCGTGCGTAAGGCGACCGCGAGCGAGATCAAACGATCCGCCCTCGAGCGCGGACTTCGCACCCTGCGAATGGACGGCGTCGACAAGCTCCTCGCCGGCCAGACCACGCCGGACGAAGTGCTCCGCGTGACGCAACTCGACGTGACCTGAACCAGATAGCGAGCCCAGATCCGTGCCCATTTTCGAGTACAAGGCAATCGGTCCGGACAACGCGACCAAGAAGGGATTGATCGACGCGGACACGCCGCGCGACGCCCGCCTCAAGCTCAAGAAAGAACGTCTTTACGTCACCGATCTGCGCGAGAAGCACAAGCAGGTCGCGCGGGGCCTCCGGATCCGCGGCGTCACCGGCATCGAGTCGGTCAACAAGCAGCGCACCGAGCAGGTCGCCGCGGTGACGCGCCAGATGGCGTCGCTGCTGCAAGCCGGCATTCCGCTCGCCGAGACGCTGCGCATGGTCATCGAGCAGGCGCCCGACAAGAAGATCGAGAGCGCGTTCCGCGACATTCGCGAGAAGGTCACGCAAGGCATGCCCTTTGGCGACGCGGTGCTGCAACACCCGGCCTACTTCACCGAGCTCTACTCGAACATGGTGAAGGCCGGTGAGTCGTCCGGCGCGCTCGAGAAAGTCCTCGGGCGGCTCGCTGGGTTCTTGCAGGCCCAGACGCGGCTCCGCAACAAGGTCGGCGCCGCGCTGATCTACCCGATGGTCATGGTCACGGTCGGCATCGTCGTGGTCGCGGCGTTGATGACCTGGGTCGTGCCACAGGTCACCAAGTTGATCCAGAGCCGCGGCGGCGACTTGCCGGCGATGACCAGGGTCCTGATCTCGGTGTCGAACTTCCTCGTCGACTACTGGGCGCTGGTGCTGACCGGCTTCATCGTGCTGGCGATCCTGTTCCAGGTGTTCATCAACTCGGAGAAGGGCCGCCTGATGTGGGACCGCTTCAAGCTGGCGGTTCCCGTGTTTGGCGACCTGATGCGCAAGCAGTCGATGGCTCGCTTCTCCGTCACGCTTTCGACGCTGCTGCGATCTGGCGTGCCGGCGCTGCAGGCGATCGCCGTGACGCGCAACGTGCTCGAGAACAAGGTCCTGCAGAACGCCTTGCAGGACGTGCATGACAAGGTGCTCGAAGGCGCGGACATCAGCACGCCAATGAAGTCGAGCGGCGCGTTCCCGCCAACCGTCGCCTACATGGTCGGCGTCGGCGAGCAGGCGGGCAACCTCGAGGAGATGCTCGAACGCGTCGCGGCGAGCTACGACGAAGAGGTCGATCTGGCCACCTCGAAGCTCACTTCGCTGATCGAGCCGCTGATCATCGTCGCGCTCGCAGTGATCGTCGCCGGCATCGTGATCGCGATCGTGCAGCCGCTGATGCAATTGCAGTCGACGCGGTAGCGCGAGCCAGCGATGGGCGAACGCTTCACGAGCATCCTGGCCGCAGTCCTGGCAGGCGCGGCGATGTGCGTTGCAACCGCGCAACAGCGATGGATCGCGTCTTTGTCCGACCGAGGCCTCCCTGCTCCCGGCGCGCGCTGGCTGCCTTGGTCGGACGACGAACGCCACCCTGCGAACCGTGTCTTCCAGCTGACCTTTTTCGTCGACTTCGTCCCCGCTGAAGTGGGCTTTGCACTGCCGGCAGAATCGACGCGGGCCGCGGAGCACGGGCCTGACGGGCGCTACTTCGGCAAACGCGCCGGAGGCCCGGCCGACCGCCGACTCTTTGGCGGGGACGGCCTGCAGTTGCCGCGCGAATCGTTCTCCGAGTCGGAGGCAAAAGCGCTGCGCGATGCGCTCGACGCGCTCTCAGGCGACGCGATCCTGAGCCTGCGTGCGGAAACCGCAGCCTGCGCCTTCTTGCAGTGCGACCTGCTGCGCATGGCACGGCGCCTGCTCGACACTGGTTCGAACCCAGAGTTGCTCGCGCCGTTGCTCCAAGCGGCCCGACGCCTCGCGCTGCCGCGGGCGACGTTGTCGGACCATGAGCTGTCGACATTCTCGATCGCTCAAGCCGCGACGATCGAGCCGGAGATCGAGCCGTCGCGGCTCGTCGAGATCGAACGACGCTCGACACGCCTCTTCGATGCCGAGCATTCGCTGCTGTGGTCACGCGTGTTCCTGGAATGGCCGACGACCGCAACACGGCAGCTGCGCGAAGAACTCGCTGCCGTCGCAGCCGGCGAGAAGCCGTCAGTCCCGGTCGGCGCGCGCGCCATCCTGATCCAGGGCATCGTGGCGCTCGATGACCAGGGAAAGCCGTGCGCGACGGACCTCGCGATCGACGTGCGCCTGCAACGCTTCGTCGGCGCCCTGGATGCACTGGCTGCCGCCGCATCCACAACCCGTGACGGCGTCGACTTCCGGGTCTTCTGGCTAGAACGTGAGACCTTGCGACGCCTCGCCGGCAAGACCACGATCGCAGACTTCCGCGAACTGCACGACGACGACCAGGTCCTGTTCCGCGACTACGGCACGCCAAAGCACACGACCCTCAGTGCCCAGTGCACATTGTGCCACCGCACGAGCGGCACGCCGGAGCCGGAGCTCGCTGGGTTCCCGTTGTTGCGCAAGCACGCGCAGCCGCGCATCGCCTCGTCGCCAAGGGCCCGCATGGAACTCGCGGAGCGTCAGTTCGCCACGTTCTTCGCCGAACTCGAAGCCGCAGCGAAGTGACGGTCGCTCACCAGGCCGTCGCGGCGCGCAAGGCCGCGTCCGCACGGCGCGTCGCTTCGACGCGCCGCGGCCCTTCGGGCAGCAGGCCCGCCGCGACCACCGCGTCGTCCGGACGACCGCAGCGCAGCGCAACCTCGATCGCGGCCTCCAGCAACTCCACGCGCCGCTCTCCTGCCAATGGATCGCGATCGACGACACGCGCGACGAAGTCGTGCAACTCACGATCGACGCGAAACAACTCAAAGCGCGTGTGCCCGTGCGTGGTCTCGCCGCCAGGACGCTTGCCGAGGCTGGCGAACGCCTCGACGCCTTGCCCAAAGTACTCCGCCTCATTGGTGGCCGCGTAGTAGTCGAGACAGCGGCCTTGCTCGCGAGCCCGCTTGTAGAGGTCCCGGATGCGAGCCTGATCCACCTGCTTCAGCGCGTAGTAGTGCACCTGATGCGCGATCTCGTGCACGAGCGTGTCGAAGCCGAACTGCGATGCGTCATCGAGCGCCTCGATGCCGGTCGCGGCGCACAAGCCTCCGATGCCCCGCACGTCGTCCCAGACGCGACCGTCGAAGGTCCGCTTGCCGCGCAGCGTCGAACGCGATGGCGCATCCGTCGTCCGATCGAGTTCGAGCAACAGGTCGTGCCTTCCACCGATCACGAGCATGCGCTCGAGCCTGCTGCCGAACAGCGCCATCGCGCGATCAACGACAGCCTTGCGCTCGCCTTTAAGGCCTGAGTAGGCGGGCAGGAAGTCGGCAATCGGCACCAACCCAAGGTCGGGGATCTCGTGCGCCGAACGCAATCTCGCAAACGCCTGGTCGCGAAGTGCCATGCAAGAGAGCGCGCGCTGCTGCAGCAAAGCTTCGCCAAGCAAACGGTGCGCGACGGGATGACCCGGCTCGCGCGCGAGTTCCACAGCCAGTGCGGCGATCGCCGTTTCCAGGTCACCGCGCTGCATGCTCGCGACGGCCTCGCGCAGCGAGTCGCTGATTGCGGCTTCCCCTGGCGCCGAGAGACCGGAGCCGAGCCGCAAGTGCGCCTCGGGGTGCATCGGATCGCGCTGCAACACTTCGCGATAGGTCTGCGCCGCCTCCTCGTTGCGCTGCACCCGGAACAGCGACGAAGCTTGCGCCGCGAGCAGCGGCGCAGAAGGGAAGTCGAGGCGCGCAACGTATTCTTCGGCTGACGCGGTCGCCTGATCGAACATGCGGGCGCGGATGCGGGCTCGAATCGCGAGCGTCATCGCGGGCTCGGACAGCGCGTCCGTCGTCAACGCCTGCTCGGCGTAGGCCAGCGCGATCTGCGCGCGACAGAGCAAGAGGTGCGCACGACCCAGGCCGATGCGCGCTTCCTCATGGACCGGCGATGCAATCAACGCATCTTGGAACGCCCGCCACGAAGCGACGGGGTCCTCGACTTTCAGTGCGTGCTCCCCGGCTCGAACGAGCAGGTCGAGCGGATCCGGCTCGCCCATCGGCGCAGGGTGCTGCGCGCGCAATGGCATCGCGAACGCAGCGCAGGCTGCGAGTCCTTGCGCGGTGCGGCGCCAGCCGTTGACGGACGTGCGCGAAGTCGAAGTTGCGTTGGCCACGGAGTTCGCGTTCCGTCTTTCGGCCAACTTGAAGGGTCAACTGCTTCTCGGCCGCGCGGTCGCGGCAGGCTCGTTGGCATGGGGCCGACGGCGCGCGCCGTCGACCGCAACCCTCACGGACGAGGAGCCAGGACTTCGATCTTCTCCACCTCGAGCACGCGGAGACTCTCGAAGTTCGGGCGGCGGCTCGCGCCGATCAGCCCGACTTCGCACTCGACGAACAGGCTGAGGTCGTAGCGACCACTCTGGCACGTGACCTCGAACAAGTGCTTGCCGCCCTTCTCGACGACGTAGCGACCCGGACCGGTCAGGCCCTTGACCCAACGCAAGAATCCGACTGCCTGGAAGCGATCGAGCGCGTCCGGAACGACGACCGGCGGAACCTCGGGCAGACCCTGCACGGGCTTTGGCTGCGCATCACGCGCGGCGGTCGCTTCGACGACCCACTGTTGAGCGCCGACGCGACGCTTCAGCTCTTCAACCATCGGCTTCAGCTCCGCGTCTTCCTGAACGTGGGCCAGCAGTTCCTCGGTTGCAGCAGCGACGCCGTCGAACTTCTGCTCGCGCGACGGCTTCTTCAACTCGGCGCCAAAGTCACCCTGAAGGGCCGCGAGCTTGGCGCGACGTTCTTCGCGAATCCTGCGCGCCTCTGCCGCCTTCGCGAGCGACTCGAGCCGCGCTCCGACTTCACCCTTCTGCGTCTTCTCGAACTCGGCGTGCGCCAGCGTCAACGTTGCCGGTGGGTTGTCGAAGACTTGGATCTCCGTCTCGAGCACCCAGCACGAAGCCGTGCCATTGCGGACCTTCCACCAGTCGTCCTGTTCGCCGACGACCCAGATCTCCGTGCCTTCGACGAGCGTCGACACCGGCGCTTCGCCAGACTTCGGGCGATAGCGGAACGCGACGCTCTTGTTCTTGATCGCGACCTTGCCTTCTGCGGTCGGCTCGTGCGTGAAGCCCTTGTGCACGTAGCCAACCGGCCCGAGCGGCAGCAGCACTTCGCGGAAGCCCGCATCGCTGCGGCCGACTTTGACCACGCCGTCCTTGGCGACCGCGCCTTCGTAAACGGGCGAGTTCGAGGTCGGCCACACGCGCAAGGAGGCGCTCGCAGCGATCACGCTCGCGAGCGGGCTGCCTTGCGTTGGAGCCGATGGTGCCTGCGCGTCAGTTGCCTGCGCTTCAGCCGCAGGCACGACAGGAGCCGGCGTCGCGGCAGGAGCCGGAACCACCGGCACCGGCGCAGGAGTCTGCGCCTCCTGCGCGCTCAACAAGCCAGCGAATGCGAAGACAACCGGGGAAACGGCACGACCGAGCACAAGATGTAGACACATGGGAGTAGCCTCCGTGACCTTCGCTCGCAGCACGCAGCCGGGGACCAATCCGGCGCTTCGAGCGAGGCGGCACCATACCTGCCGGGGCAGGGCGCGCAACGACGACCCCGCCGTAGATTGGGGCCGGGGTCCCTGGCCATACCAGGGATGGCGGCTCGACCGACGCGCGGCGGCTGGCCAGGGAGCGCCTTCTTGGCGATATCCGCCGCCAGCCGGCCGCCTGCCGGGGATTCGGCCGGCTGCCTGCCCTCTCTGGCTGTCGCTCGTGGGGCCAACCCGCACACCGGCTTCCCATGAGGCAGTCCGAATGGACCGCGAAGCCGTGAAGCCCTGCACCAGGAGCAAGCGCCTTGCACGTCGGCTGCCGCAACGACCCCGCCGCCGACAGAAGGGGCGACCTGATGTGCTGTCGACGCTCGAGATCGGTGCTCCTAGGCTCTTTGGCCCGATGTCGCACTGGCACCCGCCTTGGCTCCACCGCACGCTCAGCGCGCTCGAAGTGCGCAAGAGCGAACGTGTGCTGCTGTGCCTCAGCGGTGCGGCCGCGATCGCTTCGGCGGTGCGCGGCCTGCTGTCGCGGAGTGGCGGCCTGACTGTGCTCGAGAACCGCTGGCCCACGAGCCACGACGTCGGCGGTGGCTTCTCCAACACCGAGTGCGTCGTCGGCGACGTCGAACCCGGGCTCCAAGTTGGGCGCTTCGACGTCGTGATCGTGAACCCACTGGCGCCGCCGCCGCGCGACGCCTGGATCTGGACCGATTTCGTCGCCCGGCACCTGCGACCCGGAGGCCGCTACTTCCTCGACTTGCCGGCGCCAGAACCGGCACCGGATGCGCTGGCGGCAGCAAACGACTCCAACCTGCCCTGCGCGGCGACGATCGCCAGCCGATTTCAGGGCCCGCCCGTCGACGAGTTGGTGGCAGCGCTGAAGCGCAGCGGCCTGCGGACTGCGGAAGCCCTGCTCGGAACCCAGTTGGTGCCCTTCGAGTCGCCCTACGACGTCGCGCACTTGCTCGGCACGGCATTGCGCCTGGATGCCGATGCGGCAACGGACCTCGGTGAAGCGCTGGCAAGACGCTGCAAGACATCTGCGAAGATCGAGATCCGCATGCAGCGCAGCATGGTCGTCGGGATGCGTTGAGGACGGACCTCGATGCGCAACGACACGCCGTGGTTGTGGAAGTCCGTCGCGTCGGTCTGCACACTTCGCGCATGCGTTGCTCGCCGCCGCGCTTCTTCGCAATGCCTTGCTTGGTGTTCGCGCTCGCTGCCGCTGCTTGCGAGTCATCGCGGCATCGAGCCGTTGCGCTCCAGTACGCAAGAGTCGGCGACGCCAACAAGCCCAGCGACGCGATCGGCGCGTCGCTGCATCACCTCGGCTCGGAGCAAAACCCTGTTGGCTGGTTCATCGACATGCGTCTGGCGACGCAGGGCTCGCTCCGTGGCGTCCGATTCGATGACGCACCCACGAGTGCGTCTTCGCACCCGGTTACCGATGAGTCGACGATGGCGATCGACGCGCACATTGGCCCAACGGTCCACGCTGCGGACGGCCTTTGGATTCATGCGGGATTGGGCGTCGGCTACATGCAGTCCTCGACGGAGCGCTTCGACGCGTCGCGCACGATCAGCGCAGACGGCTACTACCACTATCCCGAGGACCCGACGCTGCACGGCTCGCTGACCGCAGGCGCGCTGTGGATGCCGACCGATGGGATCGTGATCGGCGCAGGCTACGACTTGTTCTTCGATGCCATCGTGATTGGCGTCGGTGTCACGTTCTGAAGTTCACTCCGCGCGCACTTCGAACACGAGCAAGCCGAGGTCGCGCACGTCTGGGGAGCCATTCAGGTCGCTTGGTTTCGTCGTCTCGGTCTCGATCGTGACCTCGAGCAAGGTGTCGCGCGCGAGGTCAGGCGGCAACTCGAAGCGCAGCTCCGTGATGGCTCCGCCTACCGTCGCGGTGCCGAGCTGACGCGCTTCCGCGAACAGCGTGACCTGGTGCGGTCGCAGCGGGCTCGCAGCCTTGCAGACGAGCGACTTCGCCGCCGCGCTCGGTTGCACGTAGACCTGCGCCTTCTGGCCACACCAACGGTAAGCCGGGCCGTCCTGCTGCGGACGCTCGACGCCGTAGAAGCCGACTCCCAACACGCCCTCGTCGGTCTCGCCCATGACGATCGCGGGTCGCTTGGGCGCGGCGCTGCGATCGAAGCCTCGACCGATGAAGTGCCTGCCGCTCCCGACGCCGGCTGCCACCACGGCGCCGCATTGCAGCGAGAACACGATCACACCGAGGTCGCGAATGTCAGCCGACAACCCTGCTTGCTTCGGCGTGATCGTCTGGCTCTCGATCGTGAACTCGAGCAACTCGCCGCGCGTCATCGTGTCCGGCAACGCAAAGCAGTAGTCGCCCGCGTGCTCGTCGACCGTGCAGCAGCCGATCAGTTCGCCTTCGACATAGACCTTGATCTCGTGCTTCTCGATCGGCGACGCGAGCCGCAGGTAGAGCGCCTTCGTGTCATTCTCGGGTGCGAGGTAGAACCACGCGCGACCCTTGCACCAGCGATATGGCGCCTTGCTGCCGGGAGGATTCTCGAGCGTGTGCCAGCCCGAACCGATCGAGCCGTTGTCAGTGTCGCCCATCACGATCTGGCCGCGAGGCTTCGCGGAGAACCGATCGTGGAAGTTGTCGACGTCGCCCTGGTGCCCGCCCTCGTTGATGCCGGCGACGAGGAACCGACGACCCGTCTCAGAAGAGACCGCGCGAAGTCGTTGCGTCCGGTAGCGACGCCACAACAGCTGCGGCAGGCGCCAGAAGTTCCAGCTCCATGCTTGCCTGATGATCTTCGCAATCTGGCCGTGGAATTCCGGGTTGTGCCCGTCGCGCACCGCCTGCTCGAGCCACTCGACGCGGCCCTTGTCGTACTTGCGGATCTTGGGCAGCACCGCGAATAGCGACTTCCAATCGAGGTTCTTCACCAAGGTCGCCCACCGGTTGCGCTCGCTCATGAAGCGGCGGCGGTAGAGGCGGCCTGGCGTTGCGCCGGTATCGCCGTGGAAGTCGTGACGCACGACCGCGAGCGGCGCGTAGAGGTTGTCGTAGCCAGCGAGGCGCAGTCGCCACGCGAGGTCCGTGTCCTCGTAGTACATGAAGAACGCTGGATCGAAGCCGCCGACCTTCTTCAGCGCCGACGTGCGGTAGAGCACCGCGCCGCCGCAGCCGCCGAACACCTCTTCGGGCATCGGCGACGGGTTCTCATCGCGCTCCCCGACCTGACGGTCCCAGCCCCAGCCTGCTTCGTTGATCTCGATCGCCGTCGAGTTGAGCAACGTCGGGCAGCGGAAGAACAGCATCTTGCTGCCCACCGAGCCGATTCGTTCGTCCATCTCGGCCGCGCGCACGAGCTCCGTGACCCAGTTGCGTTGCGCATAGGCATCCTGGTTGAGCAGCACGACGTACTTCGACTTGGTCGTGCGGAAGACGAGGTTGTTGCCTTCGGCGAAGCCCAGGTTGACGTCGCTCGCGATCAATCGGATCTGCGGGAAGTTGGCGCGGATGAAGTCCGCCGTGCCGTCCTTGCTCGCGTTGTCGACGACGACGACTTCGAGGTTTGGATAGTCCTGGTCGAGCAGCGTCTGCAGGCACGGCCCGACGATGTCTTTGCTGTTGTAGCCGATGACCACCGCGGTGACCGGAGGGCACTGCTCGGGTTCCAGTTTTGCCGTCGCGCGTCGAACGAGGCCATTGCAGATGCGGCGCACTTCGCGCGCAGCGACCAGCGCGTCAAACGCGTCGATCGCGACCGAAGGCACGACGTGCACGACGGCCTTGGGCGCGAGTTGCTGGATCGCGCGGCAATCGGCCTCCGTCGGCACGATCGTCGCGAGGCTCGCTTCGGCGAGCTGCACGGCAAGGTCACGGCCGTGATCGTAGTTCTTGAACAACGGCAACGTGCGCTTGCCAACGCTTGCGGCGAGGCCCTGCTTCAGGCGATCGAGGCGCAGCGACGGGAGCACGAGCACGCCGGGGACCTTCTGCGCGAAACGGAGTTGGTGCAGATGCAGCGCGTCGTCACCGACCATGTAGATCGGCATGTCGACTACGTTGTTGTCGAGCAGCGTCGGCAGATCGCACAACGAGCACAGCCGATCGCGGGCGACGAGACCCGAGCGGATTCGCCACGGCGTGTCGACCAGTGCGTGCGCAGAACCGAGTTGCTGCAACGCCGCGAGCAAGGCGGTGGCGTGCCCCGTTACGGGAGTCGACCAGGGAGGAAGCGGAGCCGACAGTGCAAGCTTCATGGATACGGCTCTTTCGGCAAACGGACCTCCCGGCTCTGAGGCGATCTGAGGCAGTGTGGCAGAAATCGACGCTGCCGATCTCCCCGATGCCGTCGAGCGGATTGCGCCGGCTCTGGCGTTCCTGTCGGCGGTGAGGATGATCCCGCGCCCCGTGTCCGCCACGCCAAAGTCCGAGGCAACGCCGAAGATCGCGACCCGTTCCTGGGCCGCGTCGATCTCGGCGCACTCCGCCTTGATCGCTGCGATCGTGGTCGTGGGACTTGGAGTCGCGCCTGAGTCCACCTGGGCTGGAACACAGTCGGTGCCAGCGATGTCATCGCTTTGGCGCGAAACGCCAGTCTGGATCGAACCGCGCTCGGAGGCCCCGCCGCCGCCGATCCACTCCGAACCGCCGCCGCCGCAAAAGACGCTGCTGGTCGATCCAGTCCTGCCCGAGTTCGAACCGGTGCCCGACGCAAGGGCGCTTGCTGCGGCCGATCATCTCGCGACTCTCGAGGACAAAGCGACCCCCGATTGGTCCGCGCGCGTCGCAGCGAAGCCGCGGCGTGATGAGACGAAGGAGGCGACGCCGCAAGAGCCCGCCAGCGCTCCATCCGCCGAGTCCGCGCTCGTGCAACCGTCGCCAGTCCCGGGCAAGAACGCGCCGCCCGAGTATCCGCACGCTGCACGCAAGGCCGGCCTCGCCGGCGAGGTCACAGTGCTGCTCGAGATCGCATTGGACGGGACGGTCGATGCTGCGCACGTCGAGGTCTCCTCGGGCCACGCCGTGCTCGATGACGCCGCGTTGTTGCAGCTATCGAAGTGGACCTTCGAGCCGGCTCGGCGCGCTGGCATTGCAGTGCGCGGCACCTATCGCACGGTCATCGAGTTTGCGCTGCAGGGCCGTCGCCGGCCCTGACCGACTGCGTAGAAGTGGTTTCACAACATTCGGCGTGCGAAGCCGAGCAACGAAGAAAGGGGCAAGGTTGAGGTCGTCGCGAGATCCGTGGATTCCGCTTCGATCCCGGGGCGCCGCAATCGGGCTTCGGAGCCGGACGCGGTTGCCGAAGTGTGTGAAATCACTTCGAGTCACTGCCAGAGCCGCGAACGCTTGCTGACGAACGTGGCGTCGATCTGCTTTTGTAGCCCTGCATCGCGCGGCAACGGCGCGACGTCGAACATCGAAAAACCGAGCGCGTCGAGTTCGGCGACGACTGCGGCGAGCAGCGGCGCGCCGTGGTTGTGCGCGTGCAGCGACAGTTCCACACAAAGCGCCTCGACGCCTTGCAGCGCCTGTGTTGCGCCACGAAGGACGTCGACCTCCGCGCCCTGCACGTCGATCTTGACCAAGTCGTAGCAGCGGCCCGGGCGCTCGCGCACGAGAGCATCGACCGTGCGCATCGGCAGAGTCAGCGTCCGGCGCGGATACTCGCTGATCTCCGCATACAGCGACGAGCCCGTGGATCCGAAAGGCGTGTCGAGCTGCTGGAAAGCGCATTTCGCTCGCTCACCGTCGCCGAGCAGCGCGCTCACGGTCTCCGCGACGCCGCCGAGAGCCGAGCCCACCGCGTCGAGCTGCGCGCGCTTGTGCGGCTGCGGCTCGACCATCAGCAACGCGGCCTCGGGGAAGAACTGCCGCGCGAGGATCGCGAACTCACCTTCGTAGGCGCCGATGTCGAGGATGCCGCGCGCGCGGAAGCCGCGTTCGTGCAGCACGTGCAACATGTGCGCCTGCGTCGACTGCTGCGCGAGCGCGCGGAAGTGCGCCAGCGTCTGGTTGGCGACGACGGTCGCGTCCTTCAGCTTGCCCGACTCCACGAGAGCGACCTGCAGGATCGCATACGCATCCGCGCTCTCGACGTCGCAAGATAGCACGCGACGCGCGATCGCTTCTGCGAGCGCGCGGTCGCCGCAGGTGAGCGCCTCGTCGGCGCGACGTAACGCGTCGGCACGGCCAGTCCGCGTGCGCACATCGACGGCGTGCGCCGCAGCGCCAGCGCCAGTGGGAGTGGGAGTCGTCGTCATCGCCGCGTCCTTGCGAACGGCGAAGCGCCGTTGCCACGGGGTCATCGGCGCGGGTAGCGGCACGGCTTGAGGGGGCAGGGCGACGCGGGACCAACGCCCGCCCGCCGCGCGCACCCTTCGCTCAGTGCTTGCTCGCGATCGTCAGCTTGTCGAGCTTCGCACGGATCTTGACGGACTCCTCGCTGCGCTTCAGCGCCGTGGCGATGTCGCGCAGACTCCAGGCCTTGCCCGCCAGCTGGTGCAGCTTCGCGATCTCCGACGGCGTCCAGGGTTGGCGATGGCGTTCGAAACGTTCTTTCATGGGTTCCTGGGTCGGGTCATTTCGACCAGCGAACGCACCATGCGCGGTTGCGATGTGCGATGCAACCACCGGACGCGAACTGCGTGCGCTTCACGAAGCGATGCGCGAGCCCATGGATGCGACCGCGCACCTCATCGCGCTCGGCGACAGTGACCTTCCGCAACGGACGCCGACGGGCATACGCGCAATGGCAGCAGCAGACTGGTTCCTCACCGCGCCATGAACGACCGAGCCCGCGTGCGCTGCCTCGTGGCTTCCAAAGTGCACAGGTGCCGCGCGATCCCGCGCGGCGAACCTCACAGGTTCGTGTAGTTCGGCCCGCCGCCGCCTTCCGGCGTCACCCAGTTGATGACCTGGTAGGGGTCCATGATGTCGCACGTCTTGCAGTGCACGCAATTGCTCGCGTTGATCTTGAGGTCGACGCCGTGGCGCGTGCCGGGCTTCTCCTCCATCTCGTAGACCGCCGCGGGGCAGAAGTGCTGGCACGGGTTGCCAAACTCTTCGACGCAGCGCGTCGAGCAGAGGTCGGGCTGCGTGACGACGAGATGGCAGGGCTGGTCCTCCTCGTGCATGGTGCCCGACGAGTAGACGCTCGTGAGCTTGTCGAAAGTCAGCGTGCCATCTTCGGCGAGCTTCTCCTGCTTGGGCTTGCCCTTGCCCTTGAAGTAGCTGCCCAGCGTCTTCATGAACGTGTGGCCCGCGGGACTCTTCATGTTGTCCGCAAACAAGAAGCCCTTGCCGCCGAAGAACTGCGCAAAAGCGCCATTGAGCAATCCCATCAGGCGGCCCTTGTGGAAGCCCTGGTGGAAGTTGCGGCACTGCCACATCTCCTCGTGCACCCAATCGTGCTTCATCCGCTCCCCGTAGTCCTTGGTCGCGTTGGCTGACGTGTCACCGCGCTTGAGACAGGCAAACACGGTCTCCGCCGCGAGCATGCCGCTGCGCATCGCAAGGTGGATCCCCTTCAGACGCATGCTGTTCATCAGGCCGGCGCTGTCGCCGACGATGACGAAGCCGTCGCCGTAGTTGCGCGGCATCGAGTAGAGGCCGCCTTCGGGCAGCGACTTCGCGCCGTAGTGCAGCATCTTGCCGCCCTTCAAGAACGCAGCGATCTTCGGGTTGAGCTTCATGCGCTGAAGCTGCCGATGCGCGTCCATCGTCGGGTCCTTGTAGTCGAGGCCGACGACGAGGCCGATCGACACGAGGTTCTTGCCGCCCTCGGTCTGGCCCATGCCGTAGACCCAGCCGCCGCCGAAAGTCTGGCTGTCCAGCGGGTAGCCCATCGTGTGCACGACGAGGCCCGGCGCGCATTGGCCCGCGGGCACTTCCCACACTTCCTTGACGCCGATGCCGTAGACCTGCGGGTTCTGGCCTTCGAGCTTCAGGTCGGAGATCAGCTGCTTCGCCATCGAGCCGCGGCTGCCTTCTGCGAGCACGACGAGCTTGCCCGCGAGGATGCCGCCCGCTTGGAACGAGCCCTTCTGCTCGCCGTGCTTGTCGACGCCGGCGTCCTGCAGTTGGACTCCGGTCACGCGATCGCCTTCGCGCATCAGTTTCGCGCCGGGGAAGCCGGCGAAGACCTGCACGCCCTTCTGTTCGGCGATGCCGCCGAGCCACTTCACCAACTTGTTGAGGCTGACGACGAAGTTGCCGTGGTTCTTCAGCGGCGGCGGCGTGACCGGGAACTTGACGCCGCCCTTCTCGGTGAGCCAGATCGCGTAGTCGTCGTGGACCTCGGCTTCGACCGGCGCCTTCGGCTCCATCGTGCGCCAATCGGGGAGCAGCGCATCCAGGCCCTTGGGATCCATGACCGCGCCGGAGATCGAGTGGGCGCCGATCTCGGCGGCCTTCTCGATCAACACCACCTCGCCTGGGATCGGTTCGCCGTGGCCGGTTTTCTCGACCTCGGCGTTGTGCCGCTCGATCAGGTTTTTGAGGTGGATCGCCGTGGCCAGCCCCGAGGGGCCGCCGCCGACGATCACGACATCGAACTCCATTACATCGCGATCCGTCATGGTCTCAGTGCGCAGGTTGCCGGACGCCGGGCGGGGTTCGCCATACCGGAAGATTCCGATGTAGAAGGGTCTTGGTTACCCCTTGTGCGGGGACCACTAGCCCTTCACGTCCGATACCTCTGGCGAACCTGGGCGGCGCGGCACTGTGGCCGACTGCGGAACACCAGGCAAGACCAGATCGTCTTGGAGCCAAGTGCCATGAAGCGCATCTACACCCTTGCTGAAGCCAACCAGATCCTTCCCCTGGTCCGCGTGATCGCCCGGGAGTTCGCCGATCGCCGCGCCACCCGCCGCACGCTCCGAAAGGAGCGCGAAATCCTCGAGGACGCGCACACGCCCGAAGGCCTGCTGCTCGAACTGGCCGAGCTCGACGCTCGCATCGCCGATCAGGACGAGGCGCTGGCGCGCTGTCGCCGCGAGTTCGAAGAAATGGGCATGAAGGTGCTGCAGACGCAGCCGCTGACGGTCCACATCCGCGGAGCCAGTCGGCTCGGCGAAGTCGTCTTTTGCTGGGAAGAAGGCGAGGACAAGGTCTGCTTCGGCCACGAAGGCGGCCACGAAGAAGAGGCCCGCCGTCCGTTGCGCTTGAAGTCTGCCTGAGCGCGCTGGCGCGCCACCGCCATCGCCGCGAACATGCCGCGCGGCGATGTTCCACTGCTCGATCCTCTTTCGACTGAAGCCCGGCATCCCGCTTGAGCGCGTGCGAGGCGCGCGCGAAGCGCTGCAAGCGCTCGTCGAGACGCTGCCCGGGGTCGAGTGCTTTTCAGTCACGCACAACCTCGCGCAGGACTCGAAGGGCTTCAACCTCGCGCTGTTCTCGACCTTCGAGAACCAGTCTGCGTTCGAGATCTTCCAGCGTCATCCCGAGTATCAGCGCGTCCTGGTCGAAGAACTGATGCCCGTCGTCGCCGAACACGTCACCGCCCACGGCTGCGGCGACGCGTAGGTCCTGAGCAAAGCCTTCGATGAGTCTCTCGCGCGACGAGCTGGACCGGATCCAACGGTTGCGCGCAATGTTCCTCGACGACACGCGCGGCGACCGCGCGCTGCTCGACTACTGGCGCGACGAACACGACCTGCGCGCCTACGCACGCGTGCTCGGCGCGCGCATCGGCTGGAAGTGGGACGCCGCGCTGTCTGAGTGCAGGGATCGCGGCCTGCTGCGCAACGAGGATGCGGTCGTGCTCGACTTCGGGTGCGGCGCCGGTGTGGCGGCATTGCGCCACGTAGAGCACTTCGGTGCAGCGGAGGTCTTGTGCCTCGATCGCTCCACCATCGCCGCCGCATTCGCGGCGGCCGCGATCCGAGCCAAGCATCCCAAGATGCGCACGCGCGCCGTCACCACTACCGAAGGCTTGTCCTTCGACGTGCTGCTCGCAAGCCACGTCGTCTCCGAACTCGACGCCAGCGGCCTGGCCCAACTGCGCGACGCGATCGCGCGATCGCGCGTCGCCATCCTTGTAGAATCCGGCAACTTCGCGGCTTCGCGGCGGCTGTCATCGCTGCGCGATGAGTTCGCCGCATCCATGCACGTCATCGCGCCGTGTGCGCACCGCGACAGGTGCCCCGCGCTGCTAACGAGCAGCGAGTGGTGCCACTTCTTTGCCGAGCCGCCGCAAGCTGTGTTCACCGACGGCGACTGGGCGCGCGCCGGCCGCGACGTCGGCATCGACCTTCGTGCATTGCCCTACGCATTCGTCTGCCTGTCGCGAGATCCAGTCCAGGCCCCAGCAGTGCGTCACCGAATCCTCGGCCGACCCGACGTCAGCAAGCACGACGCTCGAGCGCAGGTGTGCCTTCAGGACGGACTTCGCCTGGCAACGGTGACGAAGCGCGCGGATCCCGCCACATGGCGCCTGCTCAAGAAGGACCCGCTTGCACTGCGCGAACTTCCAGACGCGACCACAGACTGAGCCCAGGGCGACCGCTGCACGCTGGCACGCGACTCGTCGCCGTTGCACCATGTGCGGCCCATGAGCGAGATCTCGACCAAGCCCCAAAGCGGCATGCGCGACTTCCTTGCGCCCGACGTCGTGCGACGGCGCCACGTGCTGGCCGTGGTGCAGCGCGTTTACGAGTCGTTCGGATTCCAGCCGCTCGAGACGCCGACCATCGAGAACCTGTCGACACTGCTCGGCAAGTACGGGCCCGAGGGCGACCAACTGCTCTACCGCATCCTGCACCGCCGCGAGAAGCTGCAGCGCGCGCTCGCGTCGGGCGCGCCAACCGAGATCGACCTCGCAGACGAGGGGCTGCGCTACGACCTGACGGTGCCGCTTGCGCGCGTCGTCGCCAACTACCGCGACCTGCCCGCGTTCTACAAGCGCTATCAAATCCAACCGGTGTGGCGCGCCGATCGTCCGGCAAAGGGACGGTTCCGCGAGTTCTACCAGTGCGATGTGGACATCACGGGCACGACGAGCGTGATCGCCGATGCCGAAGTCATGGGCGCAGTCGCCGCCGTCTTGCAGGGGCTCGGCTTTGCCGACTTTGCGATCCACGTCAACCACCGCGAACTGCTGCGCGCCTTTGTCACTGCGGCGGGCATTGCCAATGAGAACGAGGGCCTGGCGCTGATCGCGCTCGACAAACTCGACAAGATCGGCCGCGACGGCGTGCTGCAAGAACTCGCGCAGAAGGGCTTCGCCAACGACTGCGGCGAGGCGCTGCTGCACGCGCTCGAGCAGGCTCGCGAACCCGGCGCGCTGACACGCATGGCGGCTACCGAGGGCCCCTTCCAGGCGCCATCGCGCGCGCTTGCCGAGTTGCTCGCCGTCGCCAAAGACGGGCCCGCGGCCAAGCATGCAATCTTCGATCCGACGCTCGCGCGTGGACTGTCGTATTACACGGGCCCGATCTTCGAGATCACGTGCAAGGGTCTTGCGGGCTCGATGGGCGGCGGCGGCCGCTACGACAACCTGATCGGAATGTTCCAGAAGAAGCCCGTGCCCGCAGTCGGCTTCTCGCTCGGACTCGAACGCGTGCTGCTCGTGATGGAAGAGCGCGGCATGTTTCCGCCCCTTTGCATCGGGCCGCAGGTGCTCCTGTGCCGCATGGGCGACGTGCCTGCCGACGCGGCGATCCGAGTCGCGACACGAATGCGTGCGCAAGGCCTGCGCGTCGAGGTTTACGCCGACGCCGCGAACATGGGCAAGATGCTCACCTATGCGAACACGATCGGCGCGCCCTTCGCGGCGATCCTTGGCACCGCCGAACTCGCGCAAGGAACGCTCGCGCTGAAGTGCCTTGCGACCGGCGAGCAGGCAGCTACGCCGATCGACGACGCTTCGATGTTCGTCAACAAGCGCAGCTGATGCGACCTCGCGCTCACGCAACGCTGACTCTCTTTGTCGCAACGCTCGCGACGCTGGCGTCATGCGCCGCCCAGGTCGCCTCGCCAACGAAGGCGCAGCTCGATTCGATCCGCGACGATGGCGCATGGTCGGTGCGTGAAGTCGGCGTCGGCGTCGTATTGCGGCAGCGACGGTTCGAAGCGCTGTTCGACAAACCGCAGTGCCTCACCGTGCTCGAGGCAAAGGCTGACGCCTTCGGACTGCGCTTCGACGTCGAAGCGCCG
>SXPK01000253.1 GCA_005776365.1 Planctomycetia bacterium | reverse complement strand
GATCACCGAGCCAGTGCGAGCTGCCTTGCGTGAATGCGCCCGCGTCGCAGCGATGGACAACGACCCGCGCGGCTATGCGCGCTGGCTCTATGCCGAGTTGCATGCGATGGACGACGCCCAGTTGGCCACGATCCTCGTCGAGGACGTGCCGCGCGACTCGGCGTGGGATGGCGTGCGCGATCGCATCACGCGCGCGAGCAGGTAGCGGCCATCGAGTGACGCCGATCGAGCGACGCCACTGTGTGAGATGGCGCCTCCGCTTCGTTACGGACCCCGCCGTGGCCGATTCGCCAGCGTTGGATCAGCGAGCGCCCGGTTCGGTCTTCTGGTCGATCAACGAAAGCCGCTGGAACTCGAGCAAGGTCCGGTGGACGCCGTCCAAGAGCTTGGTGCACGGCACGCCAGGGAACCGAGCCTGGATGGCGTGGTCGTCGAGGTCGCTGACGAACAGGTTCTCGCTCGCTCCCGTTGCGATCGTGAGATCGCAACGCTCCCCCAAACCGAGCCCGGTGGCGACGCTGCGAATCAGCGCCAGGAAGTCGCGGACCTCGACCGTCGTGCCGCGGATGTTGAACGCGCCAAAACCAATGAATGGCGCCATCGCAACGGTTGCGAAGTGCGCGCCGACATCCTCGACGAAGTGGTAGTTCTCGCGGCCGCGATAGGGCATCACGAAGGGCTCCACGACGCCGCGCGCCGCGCCCTGTGCGACGTGCTTCATCGCGGTGGTCGTCGCCGCCGTGCGGCCGCGGTCGCGGCCCTTACCGTAGGTGGTGTTGAGCCGCAGGCAGACGGTGGCCACCGAGGTGCGCTGCGCGAACAGTCGGCAGAGGTGTTCGCCGGCTAACTTCCACACGCCGTAGCGATTGGGCGGTTGCAGCGGGTCGTGCTCGCGCACCAAGGGCCCCGGATACAAGGATCGCGGCCCGTAGACCGCTGCAGAACTGGCGAAGACAAAGCGTCGCAGCGGCGATGCGAGGCGTTCGCAGGCTTCGAGCAGCGCCTGGGTGCCGCCGACGTTGACCGCCATGCCGCGCGCCGGATCCGCATCGCAGTCTGGGCTCTGCAGGCCGCCGAGGTGCACGACATGCGTTGGGCGATGCTCGGCGACCAAGCGGTGAATGGTCGCGGCATCTTCGAGGTCGGCGGCGACAAGCGTGATGCGGGCATCGAGCGGCGTTGGCAGCCACAGCGGCAGCAGGCCAGGCGTCGCGGCGCGCGAGGCGACGACGATGCGAGCGGCGCCGGCTGCAAGCAGATCACGCACGGTCACGGCGCCGATGCAGCCCGTTCCGCCCGTCACGAGGAATACGGCGTCGCTCATGTCGGCTGCATCTGGATCACGGCCTTGCAGGTGCGCGCCGCGATCGAGTCAGCCATCGCCGTGATCGCATTCGCGAACGGATAGACCTGCGTGTAGGTCGAGACCGGCAGCACGCCGCGCAGCAACAGCAACTGGGCCGCGTCGTAATCTTCGTGACTGCTCCCCATCACGCCCTGCATCGATTGGCCAGAACGCGTGAAGGCAGTGGCGCCGAACGCGACGTCGCACGGGTAGGTCGCGATCGTGCAGATCGTTCCCTCGGGCTGCACGGCGAGGCCGGCGGTCGCCAGCGAACTCGGGGCGCCAGAGCACTCGATCAGCACATCGACGAGCCCGTCGTCGAAGGCATCGCCAAAGCGCGTGCCGTCGCGGGCTTCGATGCCGTGCGCGAGCCGCTCGTGCAATGGCGCCGCCTCGGAAACGACGATCGGCAAAAAGCCGCGTTGTTCGGCGAGCGAGAGCCGAAGGTCGCGGTCGCGTTCGATGCCGGTGATCGCGACGCGGCCGCCGGCAGCGCGCGCGAGTTCTGCCGCCATCAGACCCATGATGCCGCAACCCGAGACGACGACGTCCATGCCGGGCTGGATGCCGCACTTCCTGAGCACGCCTTGCGCAACGACGGACAGCGGTTCGATCAGCGCTGCTTGCAGCGGCGTGATGCCTTGGCGCAACGGCACACAGCGGTCGACTTCGAGGATGGCGCGGGCGGCGAGCGCACCGTCGCGATGAAAGCCGATGATGCGCTTTCGCCGGCAGTAGTTCCAACGCCCGCGCCGGCAGCCGCGGCACCGGCTGTCGCGGCAGCCGCGCATCGCGAGCGCGCAAACGACATCGCCGACACGCAAGCCGGCGTGGCCCTCGGCGCCCGGCCCAAACGCGAGGATGCGGGCGCTGAACTCATGGCCGAGCGTGCGCGGTCGCTGCACCCAGTCGAAGTTGGGTTTGCCGAGGCAGGCGCTGTTGTCAGAACCGCAGACCCCCGCGAACAAAGGCTCGACCAAGACTTCGCCCGGAAGAGGCTCGCCGATCCAGACGTCCTCGAGCGCGAGGTTGCGCGTCGACACGCCGACCGCAGGGTCGATCGCTTCTTTGCCGACGAGGCGCAGGGCAGGAACGGTCGCGCTCATGCTCATGTGCGCGGCACGTCGACCCATTGCCTGCTGTCTGCGGACCGCAGCACGGCGTCGCAGACCTCTTGGGTGAGTTGCGCCTCGCGGAACGTCGGCCCAGCCGGCTTGCCGCTGGCGATGCCGTCGATGAAGTCGGCGACTTGGTGCACGAACGAGTGCTCGTAGCCGATCTGCAGACCCGGCACCCACCACTTGCCCATATAGGGATGCTCTCGATCGGTGATGTGGATCGAACGCCAGCCGCGCAGCGCGCCTTCGTCGCGATGGTCGAAGAACTCCAGTCGGTGCAGGTCGTGCAAGTCCCAACGGATCGAGGCGTGTTCGCCGTTGATCTCGAAGGTGTAGAGGGCCTTGTGGCCGCGGGCGTAGCGCGTCGACTCGAAGGTGCCGAGCGAGCCGTTCTGAAAGCGGGCCAAGAACGCGCAGGCGTCGTCGATGCCGACGCTCTCGACTTTGCCGCTGAGGTTGTGCTTGCGCTGCTTGATGAAGGTCTCGGTCATCGCCGTGACGGTGTCGATGCCGCCGTTGAGCCAGATCGCGGTGTCGATGCAGTGCGCGAGCAAGTCGCCGGTGACGCCGCTGCCGGCGACCTTCTTGTCGAGCCGCCAGAGGCCGGCGCCGCCCTGCGGCAATTCGGCCGAAATCGTCCAGTCCTGCAAGAACACGGCGCGGTAGTGGAAGACCTTGCCGAGCTTGCCAGAGTCCATCAACTGCTTGGCGAGCGTCACCGCCGGCACGCGCCGATAGTTGTACCAGACGATGTTGGGCACCTTGGCACGCTCGACAGCGGCCACCATCTCGGCACCCTCGGCGGCAGTGCGCGCGAGCGGCTTCTCGCACAAGATCGCCTTGCCAACCGCCGCTGCCGCCAGCGCGATCTCCTTGTGCGTGTCGTTGGGCGTGCAGATGTCGATGGCGTCGATGTCCTTGCGCTCGATCAATCGCCGCCAATCGGTCTCAGTCGATTCGTAGCCCCAGCGTTCGGCAAAGGCCGCGACGTCGGACTTGGTGCGCGCGCATGCTGCCTTGAGCACGGGCTGCAGCGGCAGGTCGAAGAAGTTGCCCACCTTGCGGTAGGCGTTGCTGTGCGCGCGGCCCATGAAGCCGCAGCCGATCAAGCCGATGTTCCAGGGTTTCTTGCTCATGGCGATTGCTCAGTTCCAGCCGTGTGCGTCGCGCACCAGCAGCATGGCTTCGAGAATGTCGTTCCAGGTCTGCTGCGTCTCCATGACCTTGTTCGGGAACATGCAGCCGTCCCAGCACAGATGCTGGATCGTCCGGTTGGGCTGCTGCTTCTCGTCCTTCAGCCAGAAGCCAGCGTGATGCGTGATGCTGAGCTTGCCGTTTTGGTCCTTAGGCAAGCAGTGCCGACCGGTCTTGTCGTGCGATCCCGAGCCAAACACCGTCGCGTCGTTTTGCGCGATGTGCAGGTCGAAGGTCCAAGGCCGCAGCGCCGTAGTCAGCTTGGCGTAGGCGCTGTCGAGCACGGCCTTGTCCTGCCAATCGTAGTTGGCTGGCAGGAGCCGATCCTCGGGCGCGTTGTAGCCGAGCGTGTAGAGCAAGGTGTGCGCCATGTCCGCTTGGAAGCCGACGATGCCCTTGCGGTCGGTCAACTCCAACAACTCGACCATGTGCTTCCAACTATGCATGCCGCCCCAGCAGATCTCGCCCTCGGCGGCGAGCCGTTCGCCGTGATCCTTGGCGATGTCGGCAGCGGCGCGGAATGTCGCGGCGATGGTCTTCTGATTTGCCGCCGGGTTCTTGCTCCAGTCCGCCACGCCCGTGGCTGAATCGATGCGAACGATGCCGTACTTGCGGATGCCGAGTTCGCGCAGCCTCTTGCCGATCTTGCAGGCCTTCTTCACCTGCGTCAGAAACTGGGCGCGCTCCTTGTCCGTGCCCATCGCCGAGCCGCCGCCCGTCGGCGGCCAAACCGGAGCCACCATCGAGCCGATCACGAGGCCGCGCTTGCCGACCTTGTCCGCGAGCGCCTTCAACTCATCGTCGCTGGCGTCGATGCTGGTGTGCGGATCGCAAAGGAAGATGTCCACGCCGTCGAACTTCCGACCGCCGACTTCTGCCTTGGCAGTGAAGTCGAGCATCGTGTCCAAGGAGATCGGCGGATGGTCGGTGCCAGGCTCCTTGCCGACGAGACCGGGCCAGGTGGCGTTGTGCAGCTTGGGGAAGGCATGGACGTGCTTGGTCATGAGTGGGAGCGACAGGACCGCGAGAGATGGAGCCGCCGGACTCTACTGGCCGCGCTGGAACATGGCGACGCGCTGCATGGCCAAGTGGGGCGCCCAACGAAGGAGTCGCAGTACCGTGTGCTCGGTTCCGCAGTTCGAAACCCCCAGGGCTGCTGATCTTCGCCGCTTGCCAATCTCCTCACTCCTGACCGGATGTCCCACCGTGTCACGATTCTGCTCGTTGCGTTGAGGTCTCTTGGTGGAAGCACCGCGGCAATGCACCACGAACAAGGCTGTGCCCCATCATGGTGCGCCAACCTTCGATAGACTTTGGCCCCTGTCGACTCACCTGGTCCCGGGCCATGCACGCAAGCGGAGCCAAACGATGAACCATTACGATCGGCGGCGTTTTCTGATCGAAGTCGGCCGCGGCATGATCACGGCGGGGGTCGGGTTGTCCGCAGCCTCGCAGCTGGCGATGGCTTCTACATTCGCCGCGCAAGAACCAGGGGAGCTCACCTTCGGCGCGCACGAACCGCTCGTTTCACTGTTGCTGGACACGCCCGCTGACAAACTGATGCGGACGCTGGTCGCCAAGCTGCGCGCCGGCACGAGCCTCAAGGATCTCGTCACCGCCGGTGCTCTGGCCAATGCGCGCACATTCGGCGGCGAGGACTACGTCGGTTACCACACGATGATGGCGCTCGCGCCGGCCTATCGCATGGCGATGGCGATGCCGGAGGCCCAAGGTCCGTTGCCGGTGTTGAAGGTGCTCTATCGCAACACGCACCGCATGCAGGAATACGGCGGCCGCAACAAGGAAGTGCTGCGCGTCGTCGCGCCAACGCAACTGCCCGCGGACCGAGCCGGCAGCGACGCGCTGAAGGACGCCGTGCGCGGCAACGACATGGCGGCCGCCGAAGGAGCGTTCGCGGCCTTGGCTCGCCACAGCGCCGAGCAGGCCTTCGACGCATTGCTCCATGAGGTGCAAGATGGCATCGACGTGCATCGCGTCGTCATGCCGCACCGCGCCTGGGACCTGCTCGACGTCATCGGCAAAGAGCACGCCCACACCCTGCTGCGACAATCGGTGCACTACTGCGTCCGGAACGAACCGCATGCGCGCGACCACAGCGATGGCATACGCGCCGTGCTGCCGAGGTTGCTGGAGCAGCATCGGCTGCTCGGCAAGACGCCCGGCAATCGCGTTCCCGACGATGCCTGGGTGGAGAGGATGAGCCTGCTGATCTTTGGTTCGGAACCGGCCTTGGTGGCCGACGCGACGGCAGCGGCGCTCGCGGAAGGCATCGCGCCAGAATGCGTCGGCGAAGCGATTGCGCTGGCAACCAACCAGTTGGTGCTGCGCGACCATGGTCGCACCGGCAACGAAGTGCGACCCAACAAGGGCCAAGGCAGCGTTCACGGCGACTCGATCGGCGTGCACGCCTGCGACTCGGCCAACGCCTG
Source organism: Planctomycetia bacterium (assembly GCA_005776365.1). Taxonomy (GTDB): domain Bacteria; phylum Planctomycetota; class UBA1135; order UBA1135; family UBA2386; genus SXPK01. Next base: position 13,812 of record SXPK01000253.1, on the reverse strand, counting down.
GCGCGGCATGAGCAGGGCTGGCAGCGCTCGCAATACCTTCGCAAGCCTCATCCTCGGCGCCTTCCAGGCAGCAACGGACCGCATCGAGCGCGGCGGGGATTTCCTCGCCTGGCAACCGATGCCGCATGCCGAGTCGTTGGCCGCGATCGCCACAAAGGACAGCGAAGCGCTGCTGCGCGCGACTGAGGACGCGATCGTGCGCAACGACCAATCGACCGCCTGCGCGCTGGTGCATCGCTACGGCGAACTCGGCCACGCAGCCGAGCCCGTGTTTGCGCTGCTCTTGCGTTACGCGACGAGCGAAGACGGCGCGCTGCACGCGGAGAAGTTCTTTCGCACCGCCAGCGAGGAGTTCGCCGCTGCGAGGCCCGCCTTCCGTTGGCGCCATGCGTGCGCGCTGGCGCGTGTCACCGCCAGCGAGTTCGGCACGCCGGCACCTGGCTATGCCGAAGCCTGCGAACTGCTGCAGGCCTGACGGCAGCGCGGGACTTGCGTTCTGCCTGCGAACACGCGGGCAGAACGATCAGATGCCGACGCCGAGTTCGAGACCGTTCGACGTGATCAGTCCGGCTGCATTGACGCCGTCGACCCAGGCCGCGCTCTGCGCCCGAATCAGCCCGCCCTGCATGCCCGGATCATTGGGCACCGGGATCGAGTAGGTGCCGACTTGCGAAGCCGGGAACAGGACGTTGACCATGTCGAGGCTCGTGTGCAGCAGGCAACCCGGCATGCCGAGGAACGTCAGATCGACCCCCGGAGTGAATCGCTGCACGCCGAGGATCTGCACGCCGAACCCACTCGATGCCGGGAAGTTGCTCGTCGTGAAGGTCAGGGTCGTGCCGATCCGCGGCAGCGTGCTCGCAAGCGCGAGCGGTTGCGCATTGTCCGCGCTGGTGCGGAAGGTCGCCGGCACCTCGGCCGAGATGTTCATCCACCCCGGGTCGACGCTGAGGCCGGCGGCGGAGTAGCCGACGGAGTAGAGGGAATCGTTGTAACGGTTGTCAGCGGAGTCCATCGCCTGCCATGCGTAGGTGACGGCGCCAGTGGAACGGTCGAACTGGAACTGAAAGGTGTCGGCGCCAAGCACGTAGTTGCTTTGCGTCAACACGCCATCCCACGTTACGTAGCTGACGGTTCCGGCTTCGTGGAACTTGACTTGGCCCGAACCAGGAAGCGTCGGGTTGTAGTCATGCCAGGATTCCCAGCGCGGCTGGGCCATGGAAAATCCTTGCGCAAAGAGAGGCCAGGTCGAGTTGCCAGGCGCAACCGACACCATGCCGTTTGAGCAGACTTCCAGTGACGTGGTCGAACCGCCGAGGAATGGGAATGGGCTGGCAAGGTTGACCATGGCAAACGACTCGTCTGTCAACGCCAGCGTCGCCGCGCCAACAGGCGGCGCCACAAAGGCTCCACCTTGCTGCGCAACGTAGTAACCATTGGTGGGCACGAGGCGCATGGTGCTGTGCTCGAGGTCGAAGTTTTCGTTTCTGAACAATTCGTAGAAGGACTTCGACGCAAGGCCACAGGCCGCCCCATAGGGAACACTCGCCACGGCCAGAGGGCCGCTCACTGTAAGGCTGAAGGTACCAGTGGCGCCGTTGTGGCCGCCGACGCGCACGTAGTAGCTACCTGCCACCACGGGCACGACTGCAGTCTCTTGCAGCCCGCAGGAGTTGTCGACGCAGGTGCTATTCCCCGCCCCGCACGCCCCAAAGAAAATCTGGATTGCAGTGTCGAAGTTCGCCAAGCCACAGGTGCTGATGGTCAGCGTGCCAGCATTCAGCACATCGCAGCGGAACCAGACGTCGTTGCCGGTGGCAGGACAACTCCAGCCGGGCAATGACGTCGATGAGTTGTGGTTCGAGAACGGTCCGTTCTGGCCAAGAACCAGCGGCAAGGCACCACTGCATTCTTCGTTCGCATGGCCTGGCATGTTCGGGAACGGCAAGGAGTGCTGCTGGCATGCCCAGATCAGCTCGGCCGAGTGCGGCGTGCCGTTGTTGAGGTTGCCGTCGTCGTCGTCGGCGAGGAAGACCTCGGTCACGGCAAAGTTCTGTCGCATCGCGTTGGCAACGATGGAGCCAAGGACGATGTCGTTGGTGACGGCGATGGCTTGTGAACGGCCGAGCGGCAGCGTGGTCGCCAACCGATCGCGCAGCTTCCAGCCAAAGCCCATCCAGGATTGACCTGCGAAGTGACGGGAGGCGCAGGCTGCGGCGGCGCACGGATACTGCACCGTATTGTTGCCGTCGCGCGCCGCCACGCCGGCGACCTGACTGCCTAGGCCATGCAACGGACTGTCCACCAGATACAGACTGAAGAGGTCTGCCCAGCCTTCGCCCAGCCCATCATAAAGGTCGTTGCCGACGCCGCCGTAGCGATCGTCGAGGCCATGGCACCACTCGTGCGCAATGATTGTCGCGCTGGCGAGATTCGTGCAGGGGCCACCGGCCTGGAAGAAGTTGATCGAGTTTCGCGAGTAGTAAGCCTTGCAGTAGTCATTGGATGAGGCAATGGGGATGTTCACCGTCGGCACCATGCGGTCCAAGTCGGCGAGCTGCGGCACGTTGCCGAAGATCGTGCGGGCTAACTCGTTGCTCTGCTCACACCAATAGGACATCGAGGTATGGGCGGCCGCGTTCAAGGTCGCCGCGGCCGTCAGCAGTTGAATCGTCATCGCCACGCCCGGATTCACCACGAACACGCCAGAAGGCGCCTCGATTCCGGCAATCGGTCCATGATGGCGGCCATCCAGTCCGCCGACCGTGATGTTGACCGGAACGGCGATGTCGATGACGAACTGGCCGTTGTTGTCGGTGGTGACGTTGCCGATTCCCGGCACGTCGAGGACGAGGCCTGGCAGCGGCACGTTGACCAATGCCGAGAAGCCGTCGATGCCGGTCCGGGTCCACGCCTGCACCGTGACCGTGGTCGAGATCGGTGCCGCAGCATCCGCTTTCGCGGTCGGCGACTTCGCGATGGCGCCATGCATCGCGTCCGTACAGCCAGACCCGCATTCGTGCTTGTCGTTGGTGAAGCTCAGCACGATGCCCGTCCTCGCGTCGACGTAGCAGCGCCCAATCTTGCCAAGGCCGTTACCATCAACATTGCTGATGGCGACCTCCCAGGCGAGCACGGGCTTCTGCACTTGATTGGCGTTGATGTCGCCCCAGATCACCAGCCGCGGCGGCGTGATGGGAGTTGGCTGCGCAGTGCCGGTCGGGGGTTCGCCCAGGCTCTGCCACGCAAGTGCGGTCGCGGTCACCTCGTCCAGTGCGGGAGTGACGCTGAACTCGTCTGGGACCTGCCAGGCCGTGCTGCCGAACATCGACACGCGACCGGTCATGTGCAGGCGCACATCGGCACGACCGCGAATCACTGGCAGGCCGCGGAAGAACTGGTCGAAGGTGAAGGACCAGACGCGACCCATGCGCGCGCCGATGCCTTCGCGGAACTCCGACGTGCCGAGCCCAAGCAACTCGGCGCGGTCGGCCAGCAGCTTGTGCGCGTGACGTCGAGCTTCTTCGATCGAATTTTCGCGCCAGCCAATGAGCGTGATGCCAGCGCCCCAGATGGCACGCGGCGTCCCGGTCGCCGCGCACCAGTCGAGGCTCCATTCTCCAGGCGAGTCAGCCAAGAAGGCACGCCACGCCGCACCGCCGTAGAATGCAGCGTCCGTCTTGGCAGTTGGCTTGGCGAAGTCCTGGCCGAGCAATGGCAGCGAGAAGAAAGACACGACGGCGAGCGCCGAGAGAGTGGGTCTCAACATGGGTGATCTGAGGAAGGGGTGACGCGAAGGAACGAGGCACCGACTCTCCGAAGTCGAGGGCCAGCAGGGCCCGAGTCCTCGGGCCGGTGCCAAGAGCGGCCGCACGTCAGACCGCAGGTCACGAAAATCGAAATCCTCGAAGGCAAATCGCCACGGCTCCTGCATCGAGCGCAGTTCCTCCGCGCGTTTTGGGCAAAGGAGCATCGCGACCCAAGATCACCAGGCGCAGCCTGCGACACGCCGCGGTGGTACATTCCGCGGATGCAGCCCGCACCTCGTCCTTCGACGCTCGACTTGTTGCTCGATCCTGGACGCGCGACCCCAGAACGCATCGAGCTGCTCCTGCCCGAGATCTACGCCGACCTTCGCGCCGCAGCGCAGGCCTTCTTGCGCGGCGAACGCAAGGGCCACACCCTCGACGCGACCGCATTGGTCCACGAGGCCTACCTGCGCTTGGTCGGGCCGCGCGAAATCCCCTGGCAGAACCGCGCCCACTTCTTTGCCACCGCAGCACAAGCGATGCGGCGCATCTTGATCGACCACGCACGCGCGAAAGCGGCTGGGAGGCGCGGTGGCGGAGCCGCGCGCCAGGCGGCGATCGAACTCACCACGCTCCCCGATCCGAACTCCGAGTCGGAATCAGCGGGATTCCTGATCCTGGACGAGGCGATCGAACGCTTGGGGGGCATCGACTCCGAAGTGGCGGCAGTTGTGCGACTGCGCTACTTCGCCGGCCTCAACATCGACGAAACCGCCGCCGCGCTCGGCGTTTCGGCATCGACCGTCAAGCGCCAATGGGCCTTTGCGCGGGCCTGGTTGAAAGAAGAGATCACCAACGGAACCGATTGAGCGCGTTGTCGCATTAGCCATGCCCGATTCCAAACACCAACGCATCCGTTCGCTCTTCGATGGCGCCATGGCGCTGCCCAAGTCCCAGCGCGAGCCCTTCCTCGATGGTCAATGCGGCGGCGATGCCGGGTTACGCCAGCGCCTGGATGCGATGCTGGCCGCCGCAGACGATGAACGATTTCTCGGCGCGCCCACCGGCCCACAGCCAGCCGAAGGCGCCGACGATGCGCTGCGCGAAGGACCAGGCACGCGCATCGGGCCCTACCACCTGCTCGAGAAGCTCGGCGAAGGCGGCTTCGGCGTGGTGTTCATGGCTGAGCAGACCAAGCCGGTCATGCGGCGCGTGGCGCTCAAGATCATCAAGGTCGGCATGGACACGCGCCAAGTGGTCGCTCGCTTCGAACAAGAGCGGCAAGCACTGGCGATGATGGATCACGCCAACATCGCGCGGGTGCTCGATGCCGGCGCGACGGCGACGGGGCGGCCTTACTTCGTGATGGAGTTGGTGAAAGGCGAACCGCTGGCGGCCTATTGCGACCAGCACAAGCTCCCGATCGACGCTCGCATCGAACTGTTCGCGCAGGTCTGCAGCGCGGTTCAACACGCGCACCAGAAAGGCATCATCCACCGGGATATCAAGCCGTCGAACATCCTCGTCGGCGAGCAAGACGGTCGTCCATTGGCGAAGGTGATCGACTTCGGCATCGCCAAGGCAACCTCGGCGAAGCTGACCGACAAGACCTTGTTCACCGAACACAAGCAGGTGATCGGCACGCTCCAGTACATGAGCCCCGAGCAGGCGCATGGCTCCGTCGACATCGACACTCGCACGGACGTCTACTCCCTGGGCGTCGTGCTCTACGAATTGCTGACCGGCAGCACGCCGTTCGACGTGAATTCCATCGCGAAGACGATGTACAGCGAGATCCAACGGATGATCCGCGAAGACGACCCGCCAAAGCCGTCGACGCGCTTGCGCGAATCCGCCGAGTTGCTCGGGAACATCGCCGCGCGACGCAACATCGAACCCAAACGCCTGGGCGTGCTCGTCCGCGGTGAGCTCGATTGGATCGTGATGAAGGCGCTCGAGAAGGACCGGGCGCGACGTTACGAGACCCCGAGTGCACTGGCGATGGACCTGCGCCGCTTCCTCCGTGGCGAAGCCATCGACGCAGCGCCGCCGAGCCCCATCTATCGCTTGCGGAAGTTCGTGCGTCGGCATCGCTTCACAGCGCTCGCCGCGGCTGCCGTCGCCGCAGCCCTTCTCGTCGGTGTGGCCGCTTTCGCATGGCAGGCGAGCATCGCGCGCGCAGAGCGGGACAAGGCCGAGCAAGCACGCAGTGCGGAGGCGGTGCAGCGTGGCATTGCCGGAGAGCGCGCTGCACAACTCGAACAAGTCGCGACCTTCCAAGCGCAGATGCTGGAGCGCTTCGACCCCACCGACGCTGGCGTGCGCATGATGCACGACCTTCGCCTGCAGCATGCCGAGGCCTTGGCCAACAACCGGGCGCCGGCGAACGACCGCACGGCGTCAGAACAGGCCTTCGCCACCGAGTTGGCGCGCGTCAACGCCACCGACGCCGCGGTTTCGGTCCTCGACCACGCGGTGCTGGCGCCGGCAGTCGCTGCCGTCGTCACGCGATTTGCGGATCAACCAATCGTGGACGCGACATTGCGACAGACGCTCGCCACGCTCTACACGAAGCTCGGTCGCTACAACGATGCTCGACCCCTGCTCGAATGGGCCCTCGCGACGCGAAGCCGCGTGCTCGGCGAAGAACACAGAGACACGCTCCATTCAGTCAACGACATGGGGCACTTGTTTGAGAAGCAGGGCAAGTTCGTCGAGGCCGAGCCGTTCTTGCGCCGTGCCTACGAAGGTCGCACGCGGGTGTTGGGTGCCACGCACATTGACACGCTCAAGTCGCTGAGCAACCTCGGCGGCAACCTGCGCTATCAAGGCCGCACAGGCGAGGCCGAGCCATTGCTGCGGAGTTGCCTTGCGTCCATGCAGCGAGAACTCGGCACCGAGCACCGCGACACGCTGATCACCACCAACGTAATGGGCTACCTGCTCATCGACCTGGGCAAGCCCGCGGAGGCCCAGCCGTATTGGCAAACGGCCTACGAAACAGGCCGGCGGGTCTTTGGCGCAGACGATGTCGACACGCTCGTGTGGACAAACAACCTCGGCGGTTTGTTCGGTTCGCTCGGGCGGGACAAGGACGCCGAGCGTTACTACCGCGAAGCCTACGAAGGCATGCGGCGCGTGAAAGGCGAAGAGCATCCCAGCACGCTCGATTTCGCGAGCAACGTGGCCTCCAATCTCAACGCGCAAGGGCGCTACGCCGAGTCCGAGCCGTTGAGCCGCGTCGTGTTGGACACTCGCCGTCGCGTCCTCGGTGACGAGCACGGCGCGACCCTGGACAGCATGCAGGGCCTGGGCAATGTGCTGCGCAAGCAAGGCCGCATCGCGGAGGCCGAGCCGTTGTTGCGCAAGGCGCTCGAAGTCCACCGTCGCGTCGCGGGGCCCGAACATCGCAAGACGCTCATCAGTGCGTCCATGCTGGCAAGCCTGCTGGCGAACGGCGAGCACCGCGCCGAAGCCGAGTCGCTCTATCGCAGCGTTCTCGCGACATCGCGCAAGGAACTTGGCGACGACCACCCGGACAGCCTGGTCACGATGAACAACTTGGGCAACCTGCTCGCCCAGCAAGACAAGTTGGAGGAGGCGGAGCCGATGCTGCGTGCCGTGCTCGCGGCGCGCCGCCGCCTGTCGGGCGACGATCACCCTGAGACCTTGGTCTCGCAAAGCGGCGTCGGATTCGCGTTGGAGCAGCAGAACAAGCTAGCCGAAGCGGAAACGCTGTATCGCGATGCGACGGACAAGTTCCGCCGCGTGCTCGGCAACGCGCACACGAACACACTGAGTTCCATCGGCAACATCGTGAGCGTTCTGATAACGCAGGCGCGATTCGCCGAAGCCGAGCCGCTGCAGCGCGAAGTCGTCGCGGGCAACGAACGCGCGCTGGGTGGCCAACACGCGCGCGTCGGCAATGCGCGCCGCAACTTGGGCCGCGTGTTGACCGGATTGCAGAGGTTTGCCGAGGCGGAAGCCGAGCTTCTCGCAGCGGAGCGAGTGCTCTCGATCGCGCAGGGGGTCAGCGCGGAGAACAAGAAGAAATGCGTGGCTGCGCTCATCGAACTCTACGACGCCTGGGACCAGGCAGAGCCCGACAAGGGTCACGCAGCAAGCGCCACGACGTGGCGCGCGCGGTGAGGACGCCCGAAAGTTCGCATCGCGCGGCATGCGCATGATGCTCCGTCGCACCGGGCGCACCGAGTCGGGGAAAGGCCACCACCGCATGCCAGCGCGTCACGAGCGTGCCCATGCGACAACCATGGGACCCGCGGGGTCCCCCATCGCGGCAATCACCTCGACTCAGGGGCTTGCCGCGACCTTTGTCTGCCCGGATCGTGCTGCGCCATGTCGAGCGGCAGCATCGCCACCATCCGCAACTGGCTGCCACGTGCAGGCGTCCTCATCGCGTGCGCGGGGGCAGCGAACGCCCAGATCCAGTGGCGCGAACCGGAAGGGCGCATTCGCCTGACAGGGCGCACCGGGTCGGCGATGGCATACGACGCATCGCGAGCGCGCGCGGTGCTGTTCGGCGGCGTGGACGGGAGCGGCCGACGCGATGAAACCTGGGAATGGGACGGCGCGCAGTGGCACGAGCGAGCGCTCGCGACGAATCCGCCGGCGCGTTCGCATCATGCAATGACGTGGGACGCAACGCGGCTGCGCGCCGTCTTGTTCGGAGGCCAGACGAACGATGCGTCAGGCTCGGTCGTGCTCCTTGGCGACCTGTGGGAGTACGACGGCACGAACTGGAGCCAACGGACCTTCGCCGCGGGACCTCTGGGGCGCGTTGGCGCAGCGATGTCCTTCGACCTCGCGCGCTCGCGTGCGATCCTGTTCGGCGGCAATGCAGGCGCCAACGTGGTTGCCACCGATCCGCACTGGGAATGGGACGGGGCGCAATGGATGCAGGGGCCAGCAGGTCCCGCGCCACGCGCGCAACCGGCGATGGCCTTCGACGCGGCGCGCAACCGCACCGTGTTGTTTGGCGGCATGGGCCAGTGCTTCGCTTTTTCATGCCCAACCGGCGCCGACACTTGGGAGTTCGACGGGACCAGCTGGCAACAGCGCGCGCTACTCGGCCCGCCTGCCCGGCACGCAGCGGCGATGGCCTTCGACGCAGCGCGGAACCGCATCGTGCTCGTGGGCGGCCAGGGCGGTTGCCAACCCGCATGCGGAATCACTTACGACGACGCCTGGGACTACGACGGAGCCCAATGGACACAGCGAGTGTCGCTGCCCATCTACCTCCACTCAGCGGCGATGGCCTTCGACCTTGCGAGTGCGCGTTGCGTCGTCTCGGGCGGCACGACTGTGATCCCCAACTCACAGAGCAGCCACAACGACGCAACCTTGGCCTTCGACGGAACGCAGTGGTCGACGCCATCGCCAGGCGCCGGGACGCCGGCGCGAATGTCGGATGCGATCGCGTTCGACGAAGCACGACGAGAAATGGTCTGGTTCGGCGCCACCGATGTGCGGAATCCAGCAACGCCTGGCACCTTCCGCTTCTCGGGCAGCGCATGGCAGCGGCTCGCTCTCACGCAAGAACCGCCGGCGCGCACCACCCATGCAATGACCTACGACCGCGCGCGCAGCCGCGTGGTGTTGTTCGGCGGAACCGCGAGCAACGGCACGTTCTTGCGCGACACGTGGGAATGGGACGGCGCGACTTGGAACGCGATCACGCCCGCCAACTCGCCGGCGTCGCAGTATGGCCACGCGATGGCATTTGACTCCGTTCGCAACGTCACTGTGCTCTATCCCGGCGCCTTCGCGCAGGACCTGCTGCACGAATACGACGGCGTCACGTGGACGCCGCGCACGCCGGCGATCAAGCCGCCGAACCGTCTGTACCCAGGGTTTGCCTTCGACGAGTCGCGCGGCGTCGCGGTGTTGTTCGGCGGCATCCAACAGTTCGTGAAGAATGACTGCTGGGAATGGGACGGCACGGCATGGACACAGCGCACGTTCGGCATCGCGCCGATGCCGGAGCCACGCAGCTACTCCCGATTGGGCTACGACGCGGCGCGTTCGCGCATCGTGTTGTTCGGCGGCCAGCGACAGGACTTCTCCGCGATCTCGGACACTTGGGATTACGACGGCGCCGAGTGGATCCAGCGCAATGCCGGCGCGGTGCCGCGGCGCGCATTGCACGGCATGGCATTCGACCGCGCGAAGAACCGGATGATGATCGTCGGCGGCTACGGCGGCATCGGCTCCTTCGGCAACCTGCAAGACACTTGGGAACTGGTCGCTGCGTGCGATCGCGCCGGCCCCGGCGAACTCGGCAACGGCGGCCTGCCGCTCAGCTGCTCTGCCGAACCGCGCGTCGGCGCGTCGTTCTGCGTGCAGTTCCAGAACCCGTCGCCGAACGCAGCGGGCCTCGACTTCTTGCTGCTCACGCCGGGTTCGTGCACTCGCACTCCGGCCATCGTGTCGCCGCCAGTCGGCTGCGCGCCGAGTTGGCTCTACGGCCTGCCCACCGACGTGCTCGTCGCATTCGGCGGTTCGCCCTCGTTCTGCTTCACGGTGCCGAACTCGCCGGTGTTCCTTTTCGCCGCAATCTGCTTCCAAGGATCGAGCTTCGAACAACCAGGCTGCTTCCACGCAACCGACGCGGTGCAAGTCGTCGTGCAGTGAAGTAGAACGCGTGCTGGCACCATGCACGACCAGCCCAACAATCCGCTCCACGGCATCACGCTGAAGATGATGCTCGAGCGACTCATCGAGACGATCGGCTGGGAGCAGATGGCGCGAGAGGTCAACGTCAACTGCTTCAAGAACGAGCCGAGCCTCACCTCCTCGCTCAAGTTCTTACGCAAGGTGGACTGGGCACGAGCGCGCGTCGAGGAGCTCTACCTCCGCGTCACGCAACCGCACGAGTGGTAGGCGACGCGGGCTCCGCGCAATGCGGCGGCGAGTTGCTATCCTCCTCGCCCCCGTGACCGAGAACGACAAGCCGAACGAGCCTGTAGCCTCCGACCTCGCAGGACGCGCGCGCTCCGCGATCGAGTTCCTGCAGCATGTGCTCGATGACCGCGCGGTGCTCGCCCACCTCGATGACGAGACACGCAAAGACCTGCTGCAGGCCGCAGGCCGCGTGGCAAGGCCGGACCCGTGGCAGAAGCGCGAACTGTGGCGCGAGATGCGTCGCCAACGCAAGGCGCAGAAGCGAGCCGGGGACGAGGCGAAGCTGTCGGAGACCGGCATCCGCAAGCTGCGCAAGGAAGCGGTCTTCGTCACGCCGCCGCCGCTGCCCGCTCCGCTGCGTCCCGGCGCCGACATCGACGCGGCGTTCGCGGACAAACAACCGACGCCCGCGCTGACGAACGCGCCCGCCGAGCCACGCGCGACGGTGCAGGACGAACGCTCGTGCTACGTCTGCAAGGCGAGCTTCACGACGCTGCACCACTTCTACGACTCGATGTGCCAGAAGTGCGGCGACTTCAACTTCGAGAAGCGCCAGCAGACCGCAGACCTGCGCGGCCGTGTCGCGGTCGTCACCGGCTCGCGCGTCAAGATCGGCTACCAAGCGAGCATCCTGCTGCTGCGCGCAGGCTGCACGGTGTTTGCGACGACGCGCTTCCCCCACGACTCGGCGCTGCGCTATGCGCGCGAAGCGGACTTCGACGAGTGGAAGGACCGGCTGTTCGTGCACGGGCTCGACCTGCGCCACACACCGAGCGTCGAAGCCTTCTGCCGTCATCTCAACCAAACGCAGGATCGACTCGACTTCATCATCAACAACGCGTGCCAGACCGTGCGGCGCCCGGTGGGCTTCTACGGCCACTTGATGGACAAGGAGCGCGAGCCGCTGCAAAGCCTGCCCACCGGCGCGCGCGACGTGCTGCGTTCGCACGAACTGCTGCGCTGCAAGATGGCCGAAGTCGCAGACAGCGAGCGCATGCTGCCATCTACGCGCGAGTCGGTCCTGATCCACGACGCGCCGGAGCTTTCGCAGAAGGCGCTGCTGCAAGAAGACCTGATCGCGCACGAGGGCATCTTCCCGGGCGGCAAGCTCGACCAGGACCTGCAGCAGGTCGACCTGCGCTCGCACAACAGCTGGCGCATGCCGCTCGCCGAGGTCACGACGATCGAGTTGCTCGAAGTGCAGCTCGTGAACGCCGTGGCTCCGTTCGTGCTCAACGCGCGCCTCAAGCCGCTGATGCTGCGCGTGCCGTCGCGCGACAAGCACATCGTCAACGTGTCGGCGATGGAGGGTCAGTTCTATCGCGCGTTCAAGACCGACAAGCACCCGCACACGAACATGGCGAAGGCCGCGCTCAACATGATGACGCGCACGTCGGCCCGCGATTACGTGCAGGACGGCATCCACATGAACAGCGTCGACACCGGCTGGGTCACCGACGAGGACCCGGCGGAGATCGCGGCGCGCAAGGTCGAGGAGCACGGCTTCCATCCGCCGCTCGACATCGTCGACGGCGCCGCTCGCATCGTCGACCCGATCTTCGACGGCATCCGCACCGGTACGCACGTCTGGGGCCAGTTCTTGAAGGACTACCAACCGACGCACTGGTGAGGCGCGACGGCTTGCGAAGGCGCAGGCCGCGCGTTGATCTGCTGCCTGTTCAGTTGCCGAGTACGCCGCCGCCACCGGTAGGCGCAGTGCCGCCGGTAGACAGCGCCTGAATTGTCAAATGGGCTCCGGCAGTACATCCGTCGCCCAGCGTGTCGAACTTGTCGTCCTGGCCTGCGACATTGCCGACCAACTTGGTGTCGAACATGTGGTCGACTTCGAACACCGCGAAGTAACGGCCCGGGCTGAGCGTGCTGGACTGCGGAGGCTGGATATCCGACTGCGGGCCGAAAAAACTGCCTTGGTCACCGCTGAGCGATGCAGTGGCCTGTGCGAGCACAACCTGGTCGACCCCTTGGTCAAACACGCCGTTCAGGTTGACGTCCTGCCAGACCGTGAGGCGCGCTTGCGCGGCGACCAAGAACTCCGCGAGCCCAGAGAATGGCGAGTCCGACACGTCGAGTGTGATCGACAAGAACTCGGATCGGAGCTCCGACTGCTGCCGCACCGTGAACGGCACCGTGCTGAGGATTGAGTTCCACGAGTTCATCTTGGAAGTCGCAACCAAGACCGGATCCAGAGGTCCGCCGCCGCAGGTCGCATCTTCATCAACGCGCAACAGATCGAGACTCTCGTCGCCAAAGGTGAACCGGATGTTGCCTCTGTCCGCCTTGATTCGCGTGCTGCCCTGACGGCTCGCAAGGACTTCGAGGACGCCGGCAACGCAGCCGATGGGGTCGAATGGCAGGTAGGCGGTAGGCACCAGGCCCCATTGCGTCGAGGCCGCTCCGCCGGTCGAAGTGATCGGCACGTTGGCGACGCGCGCCGGTGGATTGACGACATACTCGTCCACCACCATGGCCTCGATGTTCCCGACTTTGCATTCGGCGCGGTAGTGGTAGGAACGATCGACGGTCAAGCGACCGTTGGCTGGATAGAAGAAGGTGCCAGCCTGCGCGGCGACGGATCCTGTGAGGGAGAGCAGGGAGAGGGTGTAGAAACGGATGGTCACGTTGGTAGCGCCAGAAGGGTTAGGGATCGCCACGACGCGCGGCGACACACCCCGGGTGTCCGCCCTCGCCCATCCGGTTGCAGAAAGCCTGAATCAGGCACCGCAAAACGCGCGACGCCGCGCGACAGGGCTGTCCCCGCCGCGCGGCGTCGTCGCTTCTGGGCGTGGACCCTTTGCCTCAGGTCACTTCGCGGCCTTCAGCAGCGCTTCGACCTTGTTGGTCATCTCCCACGGCAGACCATCCTTGCCGAAGTGCCCGTAGTTCGTCGTCTGGCGGTAGATCGGCCGCAGCAGATCCAGCTGTCCGACGATCGCCGCCGGCTTGAACGAGAACACCTTGTTGACCGCAGCGACGATCTTCTCGTCGGCGATCTTGCCGGAGCCCTTGGTGTCGACATAGACGCTGACGGGATCCGGGTGCCCGATCGCGTAGGCGACCTGCAACTCGCACTGGTCGGCGAGCCCGGCTGCAACGATGTTCTTCGCAACCCAACGGCACATGT
>SXPK01000252.1 GCA_005776365.1 Planctomycetia bacterium | reverse complement strand
TTCTATGGTCGCAGTGCCAATGACCTCGCGATGTTCTTGCAACGCGGCCAGGCCGAGCCTTCGGGGGCGCTGCCGGGAGTGACGGTCACCTACTCCTCTACTGGCTGGGATGCTGCGCGCTTGAGCCCGCAGGGCGGTTGGATCCTGTATGGCACGACCTTGGCCGGCACGGGCATCACGACAGCCAACGACTCCGCCGTCTACTGGGGCCAAGTTGGCATCGGTGGCCAGTTCGTGCTGGCACAAGAAGGCGGCCCGGCGCCGTCAGGCGGTTCGACCTTCTCGGGCACCATCAGCGGTGCACAGAACGTGACCGCACTCAACTCCGCGGGCACGGCCATCATCAAGGTCGCGCTCGTGGGCGGCGATGTCGTCGCGGGCGTCAACGACAACGCCTGGCTCATCGGCAATCCGGTGGCTGGCCTGGGTTGGATGTGCCGAGAAGGCGATCCGGTCGCCGGCGGTTTCACCGTCAGCGGCACGTTGGACGGCTTCAAGCCAGTGATCGATGAAGCGGGTCGAGTGATCCTGGCGCAGGCCCTGACGCTCGGCACCGGCGGCGTCACGGCGGCCGACGATTCGACGTTGATGCTCTACACGCCAGGGTCGGGGCTCTCCGTGCTCATGCGAGAAGGCCAACCCGCGGCAGGCTCCGGCGGTTGCGTCTATGGCCCGATCGCAAGCGCCAGCGGATTCTCCAACCAAGGCTTCTCGCGAACGTCAGGCCGCTTCGTGTTCACGAATACCCTGACTGGCGGCGATGTCACCGGCAACACCAACGACGCCAGCATCTTCGCCGGCGAGATTGGCGGCAGCATCACACGCATCGCGCGAGAGGCAGAGGCCGCACCGACCGGCGTGCCGGGCGAGATCTACCAGGCGCTCTTTCCCAACGGCTTCGCACAGATCAATGAGAGCGGCACGGTTGCATTCGTCGCGCAACTCGGCCCGACGGGCATGAGCTTGTTCTCGGACACTGCCGTCTTCATCGCGCGTCCGCCATACGGCCCGACCGACGTGCAGATGATCCTGCGTGAGGGTCAAACGACTCCGATCGCCGGCCTGCCTGCAGGACATACGATTGGCAACACGGCTGGCGGCGGCATGGCCTCGTCCTCCACGACGCTGATGATCAACGAACGTGAGACGGTGCTCGTCAACGTGGCCGGCGTTGGCGACCCGCTGGCCGCGACCTGGGGTGTCCCGGCGCAGATTGCCTGGGATGCAGCGCACGGTGCTCGACTTGCCAACATGCAAGGCGAGGTCTACGGACTGCAGGTTCAATCGTCGGCGATGGGGATCGTCGCGACGTCCTCGGGCGATGGCGGCAACCTGTCGTTCAACCACAACGGCGACCAATGCTCGCGCGTCTTCTTCACCGGCTCAGTGCCGACCGCCATCTTGCGCAACCGCGTGGATGCGCTGGCCTGTGGCCCGAGCGCCGTGTCGGCGACCCTCGGCGGCTTGCACACCATGAACATCGACGCCGGTGTTGCCCACGCTGGCATGCTCTACGTCGTGGTCGCGACCGCGTCGGGCACCCGGCCTGGCTTCGCATTCGGCGGCGCCACCATCCCGATCAACATCGACCCGCTCACCACCGAGTCGCTGAACAACCTGACGACCGGCGCAGGCGTGCCATGGAGCACGACGCTGGGCTTGCTCGACGGCAATGGCCGTGGCACGGCGACGTTCACCATGCCGGCGGGGTTCCCCCAGTTCGCAGGCTTCGACATTCAGCACGTTGCGGCAGTGCTCGACTCGAACCTGAACGTTCCCTACGTGACGGGGCCGTGCGGCATGTTGCTCTACTGATTGACGCGCGGGCGCGACGATGGTCGCAGGCAGCCTCTGGTCGCAAGGACCAGAGCGCTGCCGGTTGCGCGCCAGGAAGTGGTCTCACATCACGTCCTGATCTGCGTGCAGTATGCAACTCCGATGGCCCCACGATCCGTGCGGGGCTGCGGGACCAACAGTTCCGCGTGGCAAGGACTCGCGCGCTGAGGTCCTTCAGAGTTGCCGCCACTTCGGCGACTTGCGCACAGCCACGCGCGACTCGGGCTCCGCGAACATCCGGTGCAGCCCGCAGTCCGCGCACAAGACCGCGCGAAAGGCGCCGGGATTGAACCAGCGGTGAAGGCCTGGCAAGAGATTGGGCGCGTAGCCGCCACCGCAGTGAACCGTCTTCACCGTGACGTAGAGGTCCTTGCCGCCGCACGCCGGGCAGACGACGGATCGTTGCGTGTCGCTCATGCTCCCATGCTATGCGCACGCGGTTGACCGCGCCGCTCGTCGGCGCCATCGTCCTCGCCCCCGTGCCCGCCACCATCTACTGCAAAGGTCTCGCCGCGAGCTTCGGCGCTCGCGAACTGTGGCGCGGGCTCGACCTCGTCGTCGCGCCCGGTGACGTCGTCGGGCTCGTCGGTCCAAATGGCACCGGCAAGTCGACCCTGCTCAAGATTCTCGCTGGCCTGCGCAAGGCCGAGGCCGGCTCGATCACGGTTGCGCCCGCGTCGGCAACGCTCGGCTACCTCGCGCAGGAGCAAGAGCGCGTTGCCGGCGAGACGGTGAAACAGCTCCTGCTCCGACGCACCGGCGTCGCAGCGGCGGAGGCCACCATGCACGCGGATGCAGACGCGATGGCGAAGGGCGCCACCGGAGCAGAGGAGCGCTATGCATCCTCGCTGGACCATTGGCTGGCGCTTGGCGGCGCCGACTTCGACGAACGCACGCACGCGGTGTTGTCCGACGTCGGCCTCGAAGTCGACCTCGAACTGCCGACCACGGCGTTGTCGGGCGGTCAAGCCGCGCGTGCGGGGCTCGCCGGCTTGCTGTTGTCGCGCTACGACGCGTTCTTGCTCGATGAGCCGACGAACGACCTCGATCTTGACGGCCTTTCCAGGCTCGAAGAGTTCGTGCAGTCCCTCAATGCTCCGACTGTGCTGGTCAGCCACGACCGCGAGTTCCTCACGCGCACCGTCACCAAGGTCGTGGAGATCGACCGCAGCATGCAGAAGATCGCGGTCTACGGCGGCAGCTATGAGTCCTACCTCGAAGAGCGCGCGACTGCGCGTCGCCATGCGAGCGAGGCCTACGATGCATTTGCCGGCCGCAAGGCCGAACTCGAAGCTCGTGCGCGGCGACAACGCGCATGGATGTCGAAGGGCGTCAAGAACGCGCGGCGAAAGGCCAAGGACCGCGACAAGATGGGCCGAGCCTTCCGCATGGACACGACCGAGAAGCAGGCCTCAAAGGTCAAACAGACCGAGCGCATGATCGAACGGCTCGGCGAAGTGCAAGCGCCGCGCAAGGAGTGGAAGCTGCAATTCACGATCGCCGCCGCACCGCGTTCTGGCGACCTCGTCGCGCAGTTGCAGTCGGCGGTCGCCGTGCGCGGCGAATACCGCCTCGGGCCTGTCGACCTCGAACTGCGCGCCAAAGACCGGGTCGCGATCACTGGCCCCAACGGTGGCGGCAAGAGCACGTTGCTCGCGCTGCTCCTGACCCGCCTCGCGCCGATCGCCGGCGCCGCGACCAGTGGCGCAGGCGTCGTGGTCGGTGAAATCGACCAGGCGCGCGCGGCCTTCGTGGGCGACCTGCCGATGGCAACCGTCTTCGGCCGCATGGTCCCCGACATGACCGATGCAGACGTGCGCACGCTGCTTGCGAAGTTTGGCCTTGGCTCGCAACTCGTTCAGCGCACCGCGGACTCACTGTCGCCCGGCGAACGCACGCGCGCCGCGATGGCGTTGCTGCAAGCCAAGGGCACGAACCTGCTGGTTCTCGACGAGCCGACCCACCATCTCGACCTCGAGGCGATCGAACAGCTGGAGCAGGAGCTCGAATCGTTCGAAGGCACGCTGCTGCTGGTGACGCACGACCGTCGCATGCTCGACACCGTGCGCCTCACGCGGCGCTGGCACGTCGAAGACGGCGCGGTGCGCGAGATCAGCGCGGACTGACAGCCCGCTGAAGAACTGCTGCCAACCCGCTCGCGGAGCGAAAGGCGGCCTGCGCCGCCTTGCCCCGCGGCGGACTTCAGCGGCAGCCGAACCGCGTAACGAGGCCGTTGCTGATCGTGAAGTGGCCGAACGCCGGGCCGATGCCGGCCTTCTGCGCCGACTGCCAGTAGATCGGCACGCCATCGAACGCGAGATCGTTGGGCACCGGGACCGCGACGTTGGCAACGCCTGCGCCATCGGTGACGTAGGTGCCGTAGCCGACGATGTTCGCCGCATCGAGATACTGCGTGCAGCCGAGGCCGAGGTCGATGTTTGCGCCTTGCGTCGAGAACAGCAGGAACACGAGCGAGTTGGCGTCCGCCGTCAGTTGCAGGCCGAAGCCCGCGTTCGGGACGAGCGGCAAGCCGCCCGTAGCCGTGATCCCAGGCGCCGGCGAGCCGCAACCCGGGCCCATCACCGTCACCTGAGCGACACCGCCAGGAATCTGCGATGCAACGACAACGCTGAGCGCGCCGGCTCCGATGCGGGCCTGGTCGACCGTCACCGAGCCGCCGACCGGCGCGACGTCACAGTCGAATCCGAAGTTGAACATCGTGTTCCAGTCGAGCGGGTTGTTGGCCGGCGCCGAGAACACCAGCTCATTGCCGACGCGCGACCAGGTCCACTGGTTGAGCGCATCGCCATCGACGTCGCGGAAGGACACGTTGTTGGCAACCGTCGAGGCGCACATCGGAATGCGAAGAGTCGCGCCGCCACGAGCGTTGTCGAAGTTCTGGACGATGTACTCGTAGTGCCAGGTCCCGTTGCCATTGTCCGTGGCCTTGGAGGCGACGTAGAAGTGCCCGTCGTCTTCGCCGTTTCGCGCAGTGTTGATGGTCGCGCCGGTCCACAGATTGAGCACGCTGCCTGTCGTGAACGGCACGCCAGTATTCGCAAACGCCCACGTCGTTCCGTTCCACGTCGCCGTGAACTGACGGTGCGCGAGGTTGTCGAAGTGCGCATCGCCATCCTCGCCGCGGACGACGATGTGCATGCAGTGGAACAAGCGACCCGGCACCAGCAGATCCTGCTCTTGCAGCGTCACGCGGTTGCGCACTGCGTCGACGAAGACCCCGCCGGTGCTATTGGTCAAGCTGCGCACTCCATCGGCGTTAGCGGGCGCGCCCACGTCGGGATCACTGCGGTCGAAGTAGGAGCCGATTGGATTCCAGATGCCGGTCCACGGATCGACCTCGTTGGCGGGGCCGAGGTAGGTCCGGCTCGCGTTGGTGCTCGCGCCGTAGGTGTCGCTGCAGCCGACTCGCAGGCCGGTGCCTGTCGCCGTGCAGGTTCCGCACGTGCTGGTCGAGTTCGCCGCTGCGAAGGCATGCTTCACGTAGGTCGTCGCATTGTTGGTGATCTGCTCGAGCCGACCGTTCGACTCCCGCACGATCGAGAACGCGAACATCGGATGGCTCGGGTTCATCGGCGCCGACCACGCCATCGCCACCGACCCCGGGTTGCACATCGTGTAGGAGTACGACATGCCAATCTCGCCGTTCGGATGGGCGGGACCGCGCCGGCCGAACAAAGTCGGGCTGGCATTGTTGGTGATCCGGCCCTCGAGGCCGGGCATCGTGTTGCTCTGCGCGAACGCAGTCGCTGCGAACACGGAAAGGACGAGGATTCTGTGCATAGGAATGGAAGTGAGAGTGCCTGAGGACGGCACAACGTATACGGGGTCTTGTGGATCGCACAGGCAGGAGTCACTGATGGGACCGAGGATTCCCTGGATGCCTATGCGGTCGAGCGGACGAAACCAGGCCCGCTTTCGCTACGCTGCCCCGCGATGCGCACGAGCCTACTACTCACACTCTTTCTCGCAGCCTCCGGTGCTTGCCGCACGCCGGTGCGGATCGTGGATGCCGCGACCGATGCCGAGGCTGCTGCGTTGCTGGGCCGCTTGAAGCAACTCGAAGGCGTTTGGGAACTCCGCGTACCTGGTGCGCCACCGACATCGACGGTCTTCTCGATCGGCGCCGGCGGCTCGATCGTGCGCGAGACGATGATGCCGGGCGACAAAGGCGAGATGACGAACGTCTATCACATGGACGGCGCCTCGCTCGTGATGACGCATTACTGCGGCGCCGGCAACCAACCCAGGATGCGCGCCACCAGCAGCGACGGGCACACGATGGCCTTCGTCTTCGAGGGCGCCACCGACCTGCAGAGCGGCGAACACTGCATGGGTTCGATGACGCTCATGTTCATCAATCCCGATACCGTCGCGCAGGAATGGATGCACCATGATCCAAGCGGGCCCGGCGACACGGTGCGCTTCATGCTGGCCCGAAAGAAGTGACGCTGGGATCATCGTGGCCATGAAAAGCTTGCTGCCTTTGGTTGCTGCCTTGTCTTGCGCCCTGTTCTCCGGCGCTTGCGCAACGCGCTCGATCTCCAATACGGCGATGCCTTGGGGCAACCAGAACACGACCTACCGCGGTGAACTGTCCGAGTTCGACGTCGTGGGCACCAGCGTCGGCACGAGCAGTTCGCAAAGCCCCGGCGTGCGACTCCAGCCAGGCGACCGCATCCTGTTGTTGCAGTCGGGCGCCATGTTCCCGGACCAGGCGCTCGTCGACGAACTCGCAAAGACATTCCAGGTGTCGACGGCATCAGGCATCCCATCCGGATGGACCGAGGGCGGCGTCGGACTCGCGGGCGCGGCACAGCGCGGCGGCTACGCGGCTGTCATTTCGTGTTGGGGAACGCTCGAGTCTGGCTCGAATGCGACGGAAGGAATCGCCGCTGCTTGGATCCCGATCGTCGGCCTTTTTGTTCCAAGCGAGAACCTGCGCATGCGCATTCGGCTCCGCTTCGTTGTCGTCGACACGATGACGCGCAACTGGATCTATGTGACCCCGGACCCGAAGGAAGACGAGCGGGTCTCTTCGCTCGCCGGCAAGAGCAGGATCGATGCCGACCAGGTCGAGGCGCTTCGACGCGCGAGTTGCGGACCGGCGGCAGCAGCGATTCGCACGGCTGTGGGGATCGAAGGCAGGTGAGCGGGCAGGCATCCGGCAGCCTCGCGCGGCCGCTGCTGGCAATCGCGCTGCATGCGGCGATGCCATTCGCATTCGCGCTGTGCCCCATCGTCAATGAAAGTGCGCGCGTCGGCTCGATCGACTGGATCCGAATGATGCCCGTGCTGCTCCCCGTGGTCAGCGGCGCTGCCCTCGTTGGCGCACTCTTCGTCATCGTCGCAAGCCGCTCTAGAACCCGGCGAGGCTTGGTCTTCGCAGCAGCAGGGTTCGCGCTTGGCAGTCCCTTTCTCTCTTCACTGGTCGGCGCCTTGCTGGCTGCGATCGTGTCAGGGCTGAGTCTGGGGCACATCCAGAATCTCAGCCCGTATTGGAGCCTCATGTGGCTTCCGCTTTCCATGCTGGAGGCGCCGGCATGGACCTTTGCCTTGTGCTTGCTGCTCGCCGCCGCCACTGCGATTTCCACGCTGCCATCCGGCGTTCGGCAGGAGCCCGATGCGGCGACCAGGCGCACCTCGGTGTAGATTCGTCGGCATGTCCAAGTTGTTCGCATACGTCGCCGCCGCGGCATTCCTGTTCTTCTCCGCCTGCACCGCCGAATCCAAGCCAGTCGAAGCTCCGGCGCCAAACGCTGAGCCCTCGGCAGCTGCGCCGACATCACTATCCCCCATCACCGAGGAGACCCTCGCCAAGCTCGCGAAGGCCGACGCCAAGGACGGCAACGTCGACAAGGTCGTGCACCGCTGCGCCGGCTGCGCTCTGGGCATGGATGGAGAAGCGAAGTGGCCGCTGCAAGTGCAGGACTACTCGATGCACTTCTGCAAGCAGGCTTGCCTCGATCGCTACGCCAAGGATCCGGCGCAGGCGATCGCCGCACTGAAGATCAAGGACTGAACTTCGAAGCCACCACGCGCGTGGACATCGGAACGGACGCGGCGGTCGCGCAGGCGATCGCCAGCGCCGACGCGATGATGCAGGCGACAAGACCGTCACGGCCCTGGCCAAAGCTCGCATACAGGAAGCCGGACGCCAGCAGCCCCGCGACACGACCCGCGCTGTTCGCCGCGTAGTAGAAGCCGACGCGCTCGACCACGTCATCGCCTGATGCGATGGCCACGACGAGCCAGCTGTGCAGGCTGCTGCATACTGCGAACATCGCGCCATAGACGAACAGGCAACTGATCACGACCGGCGCTGCGTCCCAGCCCGCGTCGAGCGCCCACGCGCACGCGAGGATCGGCAATGCCAGCGCAGCGGTCACGAACGGGACCGCGGTCGCGCCCTTCTGCGTCGAGCGCAGTGGCAACAGAGACGGCGTCGCGGCTTGCACGATGCCGTAGCCGATGATCCATGCCGACAACAGCGCGCCGGTCGCAGACCCGGACCAGCCCAGAGTCGAGGCGAGGAACAAGGGCAATGCGACTGCGAACCAAGCATCGCGCGACGCAAACAGGAACAGCCGGGCAAGCGCGAGCCAGTTGACGCTCGCGTCGTGGCAGAACGCGGCGGCAAGCAACTGCTTCGATCGGATCGGCGGCGACTGCAGACTGCTCCACGCGAGGGCTGCAAGAACGGAAAGCAACGCCGCGATCGCCGCGTTGGCGGCCGCAAAACCGATCGACGACAACAGCGCACCGCCGACAAAGAAACCGAGCCCCTTCATCGCGTTCTTGCTGCCAGTCATCGCCGCGACGATCGAGAACAGCGCGCCGGCATCCGCACCAGGAGCCAGCGTGCGCGTGTAGCTCTTGGCTGTCGTCTTGACGAGGTCCTTGGCCATGCCCGAGAGAACTTGCGTGGCCACGACCAGCGGCACCGACGCCAGAACCGCGGGAGCGCATAGCGCCACGCACGCGACGGCCTGCAGTAGCAGCCCAGTGACGAGCACAGGCTTCTGGCCGCGCGTTGCGCCCACGGCGCCGGCGAGAAGGTTGGTGAAGACGCCGGCCACCTCGTACGGAAGCAGCAGCAACGCGAGCTCCAGCGGGGAGCGTCCCTGAGCATGCAAGGACAGCAGCACGAGCATTCGCAGCGCGCCGTCACTGAGCGTGAACGCCTGGTAGCAGACAGAGACGAGCAGGAAGCGAGCGTGGTCCGTCATCGGGAGCACGCGGTCGCGACGCTCTTGGCTAGGTCCGCCATGCGATTCACATAACCCCACTCGTTGTCGTACCAGGCCATGACCTTGACCATCGTCTCGTCGACGACGCGCGTGCAGAGCGAGTCGACGATCGCGCTGCGCGGATCGCGCGCAAAATCGCTGCTGACCAACGGTCGGCTCTCGTAGCCGAGAATGCCGACGAGCGGCCCTTGCTGCGATGCGGCGAGCAACAGGCCGTTGACCTCCTCGACCGAAGTCCGCCGCCGCATCTGAAAGGAGCAGTCCGTGATCGACGCGTTCAGCACCGGCGCGCGCACCGCGATGCTGTCGAGCTTGCCCCTCAGTTCGGGCACGATCATCGCAACCGCGGTCGCCGAGTTGGTCGAGGTCGGAATCAGGTTGACGAGCGCCGAGCGCGCTCGGCGCGGGTCTGAGTCGGCGCGATCCACCACGCCTTGCGTGTTGGTCGGATCATGGATCGTCGTCACGAGGCCGCGCTCGATGCCGATGCCGTCGTGCAGCACACGGACAATCGGCGCGAGGCAGTTCGTCGTGCACGAAGCGGCGGTCACGACCCGCTCTTTGGCCAGATCGCACGCTGTGTCGTTGACGCCGTAGACGAGATTCGGGACCCCCGGCACTGGATTGGAAACAAGGACTCGGACGCGCGGATCAACCAGCCACGGCGCGAGCGACTCGGCCTTCTTGATCTTCCCGCTGCACTCGACGACGAGTTCGACGCCCTGATCCCCCCACTTCAGCGAAGCAATATCGCTCGTCTGCGCGACCGGAATGCGCGCGCTGCCGACCACGAGCGCGCCCTCATCGACGGCAACGTGCTCACGAAAGCGCCCCTGAACGGAGTCGAACTCGACGCCGAGCGCGAGCGACGCGAGATCGCCCTTGGGCTCGTTGACGGCAACGACGGCGAAGCCACGCATTGCGGCGACGCGGAGGAAAAGTCGCCCCATGCGACCGAGGCCGTTGATCGCGAGCCTCATAACGCAGATGCCATTCGACGGCGGCCACGGGTGGTGGACTTGCGCGGCCGCGCGACAAGTGCGTCGATGCGCCGGCGCAACTCGTCGCGCACGGCGCGGAAAGCCTCGAGGCGGACCGAGCGCGGACCTCTCGCCGCCGCGGGATCCGGCAAGATCCAGCGCTCGCAATGAGCCAGGCCGACGATGCCGCGGCACTCGCGGTCCGCGGATTCACAGAGCACGAACGACCTCGCGATCGCTGCCTTGCCGAGCAATGCACCGACGTCCTTGGCGCGCAGGCCACTGGTGGCGACGCCGATTTCTTCGAGCGCGGCGCGCGCGAGCGGATGGACACGCGATGGGCGGAGCCCCGCGCTGCACGCAGTAAAACGTGATCCGGCGCGATGGCGCAGGAGCGCTTCGGCCATTTGGCTGCGCGCGGAGTTCTCGGTGCACAAGAACAGCACGACGGGCAATCCTTCTGCACGCGGCGACGGTGCCGTCCTCGACGTGATGCGCGACATCGGGTCTGGGCAGAGGTCCGCCCGTCCCTGGCAGCAGTCCTCGCCAAGGAAGAACAGCAGCGACCGCATCGAATCGGCGCAGACGGCATAGCGGATCGATCGGCCCTCGCGCCAACTGCGAACGAGCTTCGCCACGACGAGATCAGCGAGATGGAACGACAGCGTGGACGGCGTGCCTTTGCACACGCCAGCAATCTCCCCAGCGCACATGCCGCGCTCGCCGGCCCGAGCGAGCTGACGGAAGGCCGCGAGCCGCGCTGGCTGGCCGAGCGCGCCAAAGGCCCGCACAGTCTGGTCGAAATTCATGCTTCGATGTTTCTCGAAATATTGGACCGCGGCAAGCCAAGACTTCGACAAGTCCAAGGACCGACCGGCAGGAGTCGTTCCACCGACTGTGAAGAGCCATGAGCGCAGTGCCGGCCCGAAAGGGAGCGCGAACGCAGCGCAAGACCTGAAATGCCGCGACGCCGTCGCGGGCGGCCAGCGGTGTGCGAGGCTGACCAACTTCGCTGGTGCTTTGTGCCTCCAGCGCTAGCGTCTCGCCCCATGAATCGCGCGCTGGTGTTCTTGCTGTCCGTGCTACCCGCGTGCGCTGCGCCCACGGCGCTTGCGCCACTCGACCTCCGCGATCCCTTCGCGGTCAGCTACCGCGGCGGGGCCATCGCCGCGGAGTTTGCGCCGCAGACTGCGGAACCGACTGCGGAGCCGACTGCGGGTCCGCAGGTGGCACAGTCCGGCGAACGCGCCACGGTCCATCTGCGCGCCGTCTTGATCGAACTGGACGTAACGGACGCTCGCTCGCTGCTCGCCTCGCTGCCGCAGCCAGCAGCCACAGCGGCAACGTCAGCGGCGGCATTGCCGGGACAGGGTCAGCCGACCGAGGCTGCTTGGCCGCTTGCGGGCATCCGCGGCGCCCACATGGACCCGGCGCTCGTCGACGTCACGGTCGATGCACTCCGCGAGAGAGCCAATGTGCTGATGGCTCCCCAACTCGTCGTGTCGCTCGGCGAACCAGCGACGATCGCGGTGGAAGAACAGCGAGCGGTGGTGCGCTCGCTCGACTTCCTCGCCAGCGATGATGCCGTGATCGCAAACCCCCGCGTCGGTCGCATCGACTATGGCGACACGCTCGCGATCCGCGCCACTCCTGGCGATCCGGGCACACAACTATCGGTGAACTGGTCTACGACGCGGCTCGTGACTCCCGTCGCTGTGGCGGCGACCCCATTGGGCTCGCTGCACACGCCTGTGTTGCTGCGCCACGAACTCACCGCCAGCCCCGCGATCGCCGCGCAGGACGCGCTGGTCCTCGCTTCGATTCCTGGCGCAGAACAGGGCCGCACTTGCCTGCTGATGGTCGCCGTCGAGATCCATCCGCAAACGCAACCCCGCTGAAAGCCTTGGTCACTTCGCAGATTCGAGTTCGCGCAAGCGCTCGCGCGCCTCGACATCTGCTGGGTCGAGCTCGACCAACATTCGCGCCCAGGGGATCGCAAGGATCGCACCACGTGCCTTTGCCGTGAACGTCACGAGCACCTCGAGTATCTCCCGATTCCACGGCGCGACGCGTTGCGCGGCCTCGAGTCTTGCGATCGCGTCCTCGATGCGGCCATCGCCAGCGAGCGCAACCGCAAACACGTAGACATGGCGAGGGAAGGCGTCTGGCACGGACGCGGCGGCCGCGAGCATCGACAAGGCTTCTTCGTGCTTGCCCTTGCGCACGAGCAGTAACCCGAGCGCGTGCTGCAGTGGCGCTTTCTCCCAAGTGCAAGCCAGCGCATCACGCAGCACCCGCTCGCCATCCTCGTCACGCTCGACCTCGCGCAGCAGGTCGGCGAGATTGGTGGCGGCGCGAACCGAGCCCGGGTCGGCGACCAAGGCCCGGCGATACAGCTTCTCGGCTTGGGTGGCGTCACCGCGACGCGCGGCGAAGAGGCCCAGGTTCGCAAAGGCCCAGTCGCGTTCTGCGCTCGCGCGTTGGCCACGTTCATGGTCGTTTGCAGCAAGGACCATCGCCTGCTTCGCGTCCACCGACAACTGCTCCACGCAGTCCGCGAGAGCGAACGCAGCGTCGGCGCGCACGTTGGCGACGGGGTCGGCGAGCGAAGCAGCCAGCAACTCAGCGCGTCCCTCGTGCTCGAACAGCCCGGAGGCGGCGCCAAAGCGCACCACTGGATCCGCGTCGCGCAACGCCGCCGCCAGTTCACGGCGCGCGTCTTCGCCATCGAACGCACCGAGCAACCGCGCTGCCGTGCCTCGAACGATGCCCGGCCATTCAGAACGACGAACCGCCTCGATCAGCAACGACCGAGCGTTTGGCGCGCCGCTGCGTCCCGCCGCGATCGCCGCGGTCCAGTGATCGGGCTGCCGGAGCGCCTTGTCACCACGCCAGGACACGACCGCGTCGGCTGCCCACTTCGCTGCCCTGTCGACGTGACATTGCGTGCATGCATTGGGCGTTCCATGCAGCACGGACAAGTCGGGACGCGGCACCCGAATGGAGTGGTCGCGACGTGGATCCACCACCATGTAGGTCCGCTCGGGCATGTGGCACTCGACGCATTGCGCGCCTTTGCTGCCGATCGCATGACGATGGTGAGAGACCTGATCGTAGTGCGACGCAGCGTGGCAACGCGCGCAGAGAGCGTTGCCTTCTGCGCGGAGACCGCCCTGATGCGGGTCGTGGCAATCCGTGCACACCACTCCCATGCGATGCATGCGACTCTGCAAGAATGAGCCGTGCTCGAACACTTCGTCGCGAATCTGGCCGTCGGCGAAGTAGAGCGGCTCGTCGAGCAGGGCGAGCCGATGCGTGTCGAGCAGCGGTTTGCCATGCACGTATTCTTCATCCGTCGTGGTGCGCCGCGAGTGGCACCGTGCACAGGTGTCGAGCTCGGATTCGGCGCTTGCATCGACTCGCTTCGCGTTCTTCTCGCCAGGCCGCAACTCGAACACGCCCGGCTTCGGCAGCAGATGGGAAAAACCCGCCCCCCGGACCCCGCGATCCGCGCCGCGAGCCGCCCATTCCGCGTGCGCAGATCCCGGCCCATGACAGCCTTCGCAACCGACGCCGTGTTCGCTCGCTGTGGTCGAATAGCGCAAGGCATCTGAGTCGAAGTTCTTCTTCACGTCCGTCGAGTGGCACTCG
>SXPK01000251.1 GCA_005776365.1 Planctomycetia bacterium | reverse complement strand
GCACCGGTCACGAGAGCGATCTTCGACGAAAGCAACGGCGTGGACATTTCGATTCAGAGTGAGTGGTCTTGTCTGCGGAGCGATCACCAGCGCAACACGATGTGGCCCCAAGCCAGCCCGGCGCCAAAGGCCGGCATCACGCGCGACAACCTGTTCTTGCGCATGGGCACCGCGGACTTCGATGCGGTCGTCGGCACGAACCTGCGCGGCCCCTTCTTGGTGTGCAAGGCATTTGCGCGTGCGATGGCCAAGGCACGCGGCGGGCGCATCGTCAACATTGGCTCCGTCGTCGGCATCACCGGCAACGCGGGTCAGGTCAACTACGCGGCGAGCAAGGCTGGACTCTTGGGTCTGACCAAGTCGCTCGCGCAAGAGCTTGCCGGCCGTGGAGTGACGGTCAACCTGGTTGCCCCGGGTTTCATTGCAACCGACATGACGGCGCAGATCCCAGATGCAATGCGTCAGGGCATGCTCAACGAGATCCCGCTCGGCAGGTTGGGTGCACCCGAGGACATCGGCGCAGCCGTCTTGTTCCTGTGCAGTGAAGGCGCCTCCTACATCACTGGCCAGACGCTTGTGGTGGACGGCGGCATGACCATGTAGTTGTCCCGGCGCAGTCCCGAGGGTTAGCCCCTCGGGCATGGGCTTCAGTCCCTACCCACAGAGGAAAGAAACAGTGTCGAAGGTCGAAAACGTCGAAGAGCGAGTGCTGAACATCGTCTGCGAACAGCTCGGGACCACCCGAGACAAGATCTCGAACGAAACATCGTTCATCAACGATCTCGGCGCGGACTCCCTCGACACGGTCGAGTTGGTCATGGAGTTTGAAGACGAGTTCGAGATCAACATCCCCGACGAGGACGCGGAGAAGATCCAGACCGTCGGCGACGCCGTGAAATACATCACGGCCAAGCTCAGCTGACAGCCCCGGCGCCCGATCACGGGCGCCTTCTCCTGGTCCAGATGAGCGGATTACAACCCCGCTTGAGCAAACGCCATGGCACGTCGTCGCGTCGTCATCACAGGACTCGGTTCCGTCACCTCGCTTGGCCTCGACATGCCGACCACGTGGGAGAAGATCCTGCGCGGTGAGTCGGGTGCGGGCCTGATCACCAAGTTCGACACCAGCAAGAACACGACCAAGTTCGCGTGCGAGGTCTGGGGCTTCGATCCGGAGAAGTATTTCAGCCGGCCCGAGGCCAAGAAGCTCGACCGCTATACGCAGTACTACATCGTCGCAGCGGACGAGGCGATGAAGTCGGCGGGCTTCGATGCGAACAAGATCGACCCGACCCGCGCCGGCTGCATCCTCGGAACAGGGATCGGCGGCATTCACGAGATCGAATCCAGCAAGGTGCTCCAGATCGAGCGCGGGGCCGACCGCATCAGTCCCTTCTTCGTGCCGAAGATGATGGCCAACGCTGTCGCTGGCCAGGCGGCGATCCGGTTTGGGCTGCAAGGCACCTGCTACGTGACCAGTTCTGCCTGCGCCAGCAGCAGTCATGCGATCGGCATGGCGCTGCGCACGATTCAGTGGGGCGAGGCGGACTTCATGCTGACCGGCGGCTCGGAAGCCGCGACCACGGAACTCGGGCTCGCGGGATTCTGTTCTCTGCGCGCCTTGTCGACGCGCAACGACGACCCAAAACGCGCCAGTCGACCCTTCGACCGGGACCGCGACGGGTTCGTCAAGGGCGAAGGCGGCGCCGCGCTCGTCCTCGAGGAGGTCGAGCACGCGAAGCGACGCGGCGCGACGATCCTGGCGGAAGTCCTCGGGTTTGGCTCCACGGATGACGCCAGCCACATCACCGCCCCCAACGAGTCGGGCGAAGGACCCAGCCGCGCAATTCGGCAGGCTCTGCAGGACGCTGGTCTCGGGCCGGAATCCATTCAGTATGTGAATGCCCACGGCACCAGCACCGAACTCAACGACAAGATCGAAACTCTGGCGATCAAGAAGGTGTTCGGTGAGCACGCCAAGCAGTTGGCTGTGTCGTCGACCAAGTCGATGGTCGGCCATCTCTTGGGCGCGTCGGGCGCGATCGAACTTGCGGTGACTGCATTGTCGATTGCGCACGGCCATATTCATCCCACGATCAACTACGATACCCCTGACCCAGCCTGCGACCTCGACTACGTGCCCAACCAGGCACGCGATCTGCGTGTCGAGCACGCGATCAGCAATTCGCTAGGATTCGGGGGTCACAATACGTGTCTGCTGCTCGGTCGGTTTCGCGGCTGAGCCGCGACCGAGGAGCACAGTCATGAAGAAGAAACTGAAGGACGCGCTGCACCGCTACAAGGTCGAATCGTTCAAGCTCACGCACCATGGCCTCGATGTCGCCGCGGTGAGCAAGGAGATCCTCGAAGCAACGCATGTGGCATTGCAGAACGCCTACCACCTGCACTTCGAGAAGAACGCCAACCCTGAGCAGGCGGAGACGTTTCGGATGGTGAAGACCTTTGTCACCGAGGCCCTCCTGCCACCGGTTTTGGAAAAGGTCATGCGTCGCATCACTGCGATCGAGAAGCAGCAGTCACACATGGTCGACCTGCTCAGTGAGTTGATGGAGGCGCTGTCCCAGGACGACGCCGCCTGCAGCAGCTGACTTCAGCCAGGCACCGGGCAGGCGCCTTTGGTCCGCGCGGCCGATGGAAGCTCGCATCCTGCCTGCGTCAGGCATCTGGGACGATCTCGCGTGCAAACTGCATCGAGTCCGTGGATTCGACACCGCTTGCACGACGCTTAGATCGGCCTGATGCCAGGCTCGCAGACAGCTTGCGTTTCAGAAAGGGCTGCTAGGATGTGAAGCTCATGAAGAGCGTGATCGCAGCCGATCTCGGCGGGACCAAGTGCCGCGTCGCGCTGGTGACCGAGGACCAGCGGGTCGTCGCCGCGCAGCGAATCAACACGAGCCGCGACCGCGCGGTGTTCTTGCCAGCGCTCGATGCAGCCTTTGCTGCTGCGCTTCTTGCCCGCCCGGATGGCGTGGAGGCGCCCAGTGCCGTCGGCGTCGGAACCGCAGGCGTCATCACCGCCGATGGACTGACGATCGAAAGGGCCCCCAATCTGCCGCTCGATCAGTTTGCGATGGTCCGCCACCTGCGTGAGACGCTTGGGCTCCCCGCTGCCTTGATGAACGATGGCCGAGCCTGCGCGATGGGGGAATACGCGGTTGGAGATGCGCGCGGCGCAGACCCGCTGCTGTGCTTGTTCTTCGGCACCGGCATCGGCATCGGCCTGATCGTGGGTGGTCGCCCGCATGCTGGTGCCGACAATGCTGCGGGTGAAATCGGTCACACCATCTTCGTGCCGGGCGGCCGCACGTGCCCGTGCGGAGGGCTCGGGCACTTCGAGGCCTACTGCGGCGGCCGCGCGATCCAGGAGCGCCTGCGCGATGCGCTCGGCCCTTCGCCCGACGCATCCATGTGGAGTTTGGCCAACGCGCTTGCGACCGGACGAGGCGAGGCGCGCGTCGTAGTCGAAGATGCCGTCATGGCTGCTGCGGTTTGCACGGCGAACGCCTGCACCCTGTTCAACCCACGGGCCGTCGTGCTCGGAGGCGGCGTCGTAGAGGCCTGGCCAGAATTGGCTGCGCGCATTGAGGCATTCGTCCGCGCCCAGTGCTCACCGGCCATCACCCGCAAGCTGCGGTTCTGCGACAGCAAGGCGGGATCCGACGCGATCCTGCTTGGCGCCGCGGCTGCTGCTCGCGATGTCGGCTTGCGCGCGTGAGCTTTTCGTCGCGCTGCCCAAACCGCTAGGATCCCCGCGCCTCCTGGGAGGGTGGCAGTATGGACATCGCGGTATTCGGCGGCGGGCGTTCGCCTGAACACGACATCTCGGTGCGCTCCGCGCGCATGGTGCTGGCCAACCTCGACCGCCAGCGTTTTCGCGTCTGGCCTGTGTTCCTCGACCAGGCAGGGATGTTCTGGCCGCATCGCAAGCCGCTGCAAGCCGGCGAAGAATGGGAGCCCGGGAATCGCTCGACTGCGCACGGCCCATTGCGCGCCGGCACTGCGATCGACTGGCTCGTCGAAGTTGCGAGGGTTCGCATGGTGTTCCCGGCCCTGCATGGCCCATATGGCGAAGACGGAAGGCTGCAGGGAATGCTCGAAATCGGCGATGTCCCGTTCGTCGGTTCGGATTGTCTTGCCTCCGCGTTGGCGATGAACAAACAGCGCACGCGCCAGATCCTCCAGCAGTCGGGCATCCGCGTTGCCGATGCCTACGTGCCCGAGGCGCCCCTTGCATCGTGCGATGTCGAAGTCGAGTGGCGGAGCCTGGTCGAGCAGGTCGGAAGCCCGGCATTTTGCAAGGCCGAGTGCAGCGGCAGCAGCCGCGGCGTCGCGCGGGTCGCGTCGCAGAAGGAGTTGCAGACATTCGTCGACGCCAACAAGCGCACCTTCCATCGCTGGTTTGCGGAGTCGCTCGTCGCCGGCGAAGAACTCACTGTGCCGGTGCTGGGCAATCGTGACGGCGCCCTGCGGGCCTTGCCGCCGATCGGCATCTACCCGCGCTTTGCCGACCACTTCGACGAACGAGCGAAGTATGAGAAAGGCGCCTGCGACGAAATCTGCCCGCCGCCCGGTTGGACGCAGGAACGGATCGCTCAGGTGCAGCACATCGCGCTGCAATGCCACCGCGCGCTCGGTTGCGACGGGATGTCTCGCACCGACATGATCTTCGCCGCCGATGGACCCGTGGTCCTTGAAGTGAACACGATCCCTGGCATGACCGATGCCAGCCTGCTTCCCAAGGCCGCACAGACTGCCGGCATCGCCATCCCACAGCTGCTGAACATGCTCGTCGATTACGCGTTGGATCGTTGGAACGTCGATGCTCCGCGCGCGTGCGTTGCACCAGGCGTGCGACGTCCGCAGGCGGCCGCTTCCGGCCAAGCCCGTGCTACGACATCCGCGAACGTCGTCGACGCCTGAGGCGGATGCTGTCCGTCGCCATTCCAGTATCGCTGCCTCAAGCCCCAGCAGCAGAACCGTCATGGATCCAGTGGCTCTGGGAGGCGACGCAGACGCGCGGCACCCTGGAGACACTGGTCGCGATTCTGGTGGCGATGGTCTGTCTCATCGTCTGGTGGCGGCTTTCGAGACTCGGCGACCGCATCAAGAACCGGTCCCTCCTGAGCGACTACTTCTTTGGCATCGAGCAGGCGCTGCAAGGCGATTTGAGTGGGGCCGAAGAACGGCTCGAGCGTGTTCTGGCCGAAGACCCGGAGAACCACTACGCGCGGATGCTGCTCGGCAACGTCTACCTGTTGTTGAAAAGGCCCGAAAAGGCGCACGCACAGCATCTGTTGCTGCGTGACTCATTCGCGGTAGGTGGCGCAAGCAACTCGCTGCAACTCGGCATGGCCTTGCTGGCCGCGGGACGACCGCGCGAGGCTGCGGAGGCGGCGTTGTCGATTGGCGACGGGAAGACCCCATCTCGCGACGCTCTCGAGTTCGCATTCCGAGCTCGGCTGCAAGCAGGGGATCCAATCGCCGCAGCTGAAATCGCCAGCCGGATCCTCCCGTTGCTCGCTCGCGGAGAGAACGATGCGAAGCTCAGGAGGCGCGAATCAGACGGCCAGCTTCGGAGCAGCATCGCGATTGCGTTTGCCCAGGCGGGTTCAGCCCGCCTCACCGGCGGCGACCGACAGGGTGCCGCAGCATTTCTGCAGCGGGCCACGGCCCTTGGGCGTGGATCTTCCCACGTTGCTCTGCTGCAGGCCCGGCTCGATGCGGTTGGACAACTGCCCGCAGTCGCTGCACAGCGCTTGCTCGGCTGCGATACCGAGGCGCTGGCGACAACGCAGACTGCCGCAGGATCTGCGGTGCCAGAACGCGCCCACAATTGGCCGCAGCGGCTTGCGCACTTGTGGCCCGAGGGTCGATGGCGGTGCTCGGCCTGCGGCACATCGCTGCTGACCGAGGCCGGGCCGTGCACTCGGTGTGGCGCAGAAGACAAGGCCAAGGCGGATGAGCCGTTGCTGTTCATGCCAGTGCAGGCGCCAGATCGGCTCGCGGATGCTCTCGAGGCCAATGCGGCGCACGTTCGCCGTGCATGCCGCCAAGCACTCGAGGCGGAGGCCGATTCCGACGACTTCCATTCTGCTCGTCGCGCCGTGCTCGAACTTGGGGAACAGGCGGTCCCTGAGTTGCTCGACCGTGCCACCGGCCGCGGCCAGGCTGCGACTGCGGCCATCGACTTGTTGCGCGATCTCGGCCCAAAGTGCACGCCCGCGCTCTTCGCGGCCGCAGAACGGCGTGAGGAGCGGCGCATCTTCCCCGATGGGGGCGCGACGGCGAACGCAGTGGGCCGCGTCGTTCAGGGCTATGGCCGAGAGGCCTTGCCGCACATGCGAGCGCTCTTTGCTTCCGCGAAGTCGGGAAGCCGCAAGGTCCTCATCGACTACTTCCTCGGACTTGCGGACATGACGGAGTTCCAGGCAATCCTGGAGCGCTTCCCTCCGGTCGAAATCCTGAATCGCATCGCGAAGGCCGACGAAGCGGTCCTTCGTCGATTCTTGCAAGCGATCCAGAAGGGCAGCTTCGTCGCGGACGTGCTTCTCGCTGACCCGATGTTCGAGCGCGACGTCGACGTGTTTCGCGCCATTCCGGGTGCTGCACACCCAGACGCCCTGGAAGGGCTGCTGGCGCGCCGCGGACCATCGCGGGCCTTGCTCGCGGAGTGGATCGAAGTGTTGGCGGAGGAACCGGTCGATGGCCTTGCAAGTCGCCAGCTCGTGGCCGCCGGCGTGCTCGCAGTCGACGTGCTGATCGCCGCCCTCGTCGACGAAGATCGAAGCGAGTCCGTGCGGCAGCGAATGTCAGACCTCGTGGCGAGGATCGGCCCAGCATGCGTCGACCGACTCTGCGATAGTTTTGCCAGCGAGCCATCTGACGGGGATGACTTCTTGCGCGCGACGCTAGTGCGCATGGGGGATCCGGCAGTGGAAGCGATCTGCGCGGCATACACCCGCCCTGGCCTGATCGGGCTGATGACGATTGGCTACTTCGGCAGGGGTGGCCATCGTCGACGGCAACTCGTGCTGACCTTGCGCCAACTCGGCACCAATCGTTGCCGCGTCGCGTTGGCATCGCTGCGCGCTCACGAGTTGGACGCGGACATGCAACTGGCGATGGAAGAGGCCCTGCACCATCTCGGCCGCAAGAGCGCTGGAGGCGAGGATGTCCGTTAGGCAGGGCTTCTTGCGCAAAGCTGCCGCGAAGGCTGGCAAGGCGATGTTGCCAAGGACATGGAAGGGCAAGGCGCTGCTCTACGGCATCCCGGTGCTCATCGTGCTCGCGTTGCTCGATCCCGTATTCGGCATCGTGCACAAGGTCTTCGATCTATTGGGACAGGTGCTCCGACCAGCCCTCGAAACCGCGATTGGCCGGATTGCATCGACGCTGCTGTCGCTCGCAGCCTTGCTGTGGGTCACGTGGCGCGTGTTCCGCAGACAATTCCGTTCCATGCGGTGCCATGCGCTGCTTGGTCGGCACTTTGATGCAACCGCTGCCCTCCTCGCCGGCGACGAAGTCCGGGCTCGCAACCTGCTGAAGGCCATCTGTCGCCGCAGGCGAGTGAAGCCAGAGGAGTATCCGTGGATCGTTCCGGATGCGTGCCTGAAGTTGGCCCGACTTGCACTCGAGGCACATGCACCTGCAGAGGCGCTGCTGTGGGTCGCGCGGTGCTCGGATCCAAAACTTCCAGTCGAACTAGACCGCTCCCGGTCCCAGTTGCGCATCGCGGCGCTGGCGGCGCACGGGAATGCCCTGCCGGAAACAGCGATCGCCGAGGCGCGGCAAGCGTGCGAGCGGCATGCAGAAGATCCACGTCTTTGCTCCGCCTTGCGGGCGCTGCTGCTAGCGCAAGGCGACTTGCGAGGAGCCGCCGAGGCTCAGATCCGAGTTGCGCAGCACGCGGCGCCGGCGGCAATCCGGGCGGAACAGGAGACTCTCTGTCGCGATGCGCTGACGGCCGGATTGCAGGCCTTGCGCGAAGGCGACGTCGACTTCGCGAAGAAGATGCAGCGCGCGACGCAGAAGCTGCCGGGACCCAGTGCCGGGCTGCTTCAAGGGGAAATCCTTGTGCAGAGGGGAGACTACCGCAACGCCGTCCGAGCGTTTGGCGAAACGGCTTCGCCTGCCGGCCTGGACCGAATCGCAGAGTTGCTGCGGGATCGGCCCGGATGCGTGGATCCTCGCGAGTTGCTGGCGTGCTGCCCGATGCAGGGCACGGTGCTGCTGGTCGCCAACGAACTCGCGCGGTTGGGGCAACGCGATGCCGCGCTGCGTGCCGTCCGACATGCCGCCGAACATCTCGGCCCATCGCCAACCGTCTGCCTTTCGCTTGCCGAGACGCTGGAAAAGCTGGGGGAGGCCGGGCGTGGCCAGGCGCTGGCCACGGCTGCGGCCCAGCGTCTGCTGCTCGCAGAACCTCCAGCCGACGCACCGAAGTCGGCTTGAGTTAGGACCGCATCTAGGCATACTTCTGCGCCCTCCGCGCCGGAGTGGCGGAATCGGCAGACGCACAGGTTTCAAAAACCTGCGCCCGTAAGGGCGTGCGGGTTCAACTCCCGCCTCCGGCACCATTCTCTCGTATCGCTGCGGCGTCCCCGCATCCTGCCAGGACTTGCCGGTGCAGGCGTTCGGGACCGCCTGCACCGTGGTCACGAACGCAAGCCCTACACGCAGGCACCTGCACGCAGGCCCTACACGCCGGCATCATCCGCCGTGCCTCGTGCGGCACCGGCCGCTGCAGTTCGGTTCGCGCCCCCCTTGGGCCGGCAGCGCGCGGGGCAGCGCGCAGGCTGCGCCACCCATTCTATGCTCGAACTCGTTGGCAATGCGCCGGGCTCGACGTGCAGCAAAGATCGCGAGGACTGCCGCCTTTCATCGATGAAGGCCCACGGAGTGTGGCACCGCAGGAATCGCCTCGCCGAGCGCCCGCAGTCCTTCACTCGCTCAACCCATCGTCACGACCAGCTCTTCGTCGACTTCGCTCTGGAGCAGGTTCTGGATCGCCATCATCGTCCCCGACGTGGAACTCGGGCAGCTCCCGCACGCGCCCTGGTAGCGAATGACCAGGGTCTTGCCGTCGAGGCCAAGCACTTCGAGACCGCCGCCGTCGCCGGCCAGTGCTGGGCGCACCCGATCGTCGAGCAACGAGTTGATCCGCGACAGCATCTCGGGGTCGCCGCCGCGCGGAAACGTAGCGAGCGGGTTGTCGTGCGAGGGTGCGGAAGGGGAGGCGTGGCCGTGTGAGCCGCAACCATGCGCCATGCCCGCAGAGGCATCAGTCGTTTCTCCGCCGTCGGCATGGGTCTCGAGCAGCCGCGTCACCTGCTCTGCTACCCCGCGCCAATCGGACTTCGCCGTCATGCTGACGGTGACGAAGTTCTCGCAGAAGAACAGCGTCTCGACTCCTGGCACCGCGAACATCCCGATCGCGAGCACGTCGTTGCGCGCATCCTCGGGCTTGCCGTAGCTGCGCGTTTGCCCGCCTCGCGTCATCGGCTGATCGATGACGAACTTGAAGGCGTTGGGATTTGGAGTCGGGAGGATGCTCTGGACCTTCATGTCTGGTTGCGTTCGTGCGCGTGGCGGCTCGCGATCAAGTAGTTGTCGGCCGCAACGCTCTTGGCGCAAGGGGTCACCGGCGCAGATCGCGAAGGATCCCCGTCGGCCCCGTGGTCACGGAAACCGGTCGCCACAATCCCCCGGAGCCAGCGTGGTCGACCACGCGAACCGCGATGTCGTGCCGGCCAGGCGAAAGGGTGGCCCCCAGTTCGATGGTCTGCGGTTCCAACCAGACCGTGACCCCGGTCGCTGGATCCCCTCGACGGTCGACCAGCTTGCCGTCGATCCAAAGCGCAAAGCTGTCGTCGACACCCGCGAAGAGCATGCGCGACGTCAAGCCTGCAAACTCCACCGGCACGTCGATCGAAGTCCGATACCAAGCGATGCCGGTGTAGCCGCGAAGGTCCTCCGCCTGATTCTCCCAGTGCATTCCCGCTGCGAGTTCGCGCCAGCCGGCCGCTTGGTCATCGTGTGCAGGCAGTTGCCACCCCGAGTCGAGACCGCGATCGTCTGGGTCGGTCGCAAAGCGCCACTTCGAGAGTTCCAGCACTCGCTCAGTGCAGAGGCTGCGCCAGGCTGCAATCGTCTCGGGCCGGAGCGCGCGCCTGGGCGGCGGGCCTTCTGCGAGATGGCGCAATAGTTCGTGTTCGACATAACGACCGGCGTCGGTGGCATGGTCCAACGTGGATGCAATCAGGCGACCCTTCCCAAGCCGGGTCTCGAAGGCGAGCAAGTGCATCCGGACCTCAGGCAGGTCATGTGTCTCCCAGTAGGCGAGGATCGGATCGACCTGATCGCGCCATGGCGCGTAGGGGATCATGCGATCGCCATCGAGGTCAAACGGCAGCAACTCACAGAGCATTTGCGCCGGCAAGGCCGCGTGCACGGGATGCGGCGGCGCGAAGGGCGCGCCTCGCAAGTGCCACAGGGGATGCGCCTGGATCGTCCCCTTGAGGTTGCCAACGCGCAGGAAGGCAGAGGCACCTTTCTCGATCGCAGTGAGCGCCGCATCATCGAGCACGTCGAGCACCAACACCTCACTCGGTGCACCCTCTGTGACCTGCGGCAGCAGCCACACATCCCAACCCGTCTCGATGCCATCGAGCGACGCCTCGGCATGCGCGCGGGTCGGACGGTCCACCGCCGGCATCGGCCTTGACTCGAATGCCGTTGCGTCCGGGCCAAAACCCACTGGGCAAACACGAAGCCGAAGGTGACGGTCGGGGGCGGTGACGAACGCGCGTGAAAGGCCGTCCAGCGTGAGCATGCGGTCGCCATGCCAGGAGAAGTCGCTGACCGACCACTTTGGAACACCGTCCTCGTCACAGAGTCCCATCCGTGCCTTCGGGAAGTCAGCAGCAACGCTCACGACATAGCCTGCGTAGGGCAACCTCGCGCGCAATGTCTCGATCTGCGCGCGACGGAGCGCCATCGCGTGGTTGCGCGCAATTGCCGGCATGGCAGCAAGCGTTGACTCGCCGAACTGTGCGGCGACCCATAGTTCGAACTCGCGTTGCGAATCCAGGCACAACGGCCGACGCCATGCTGGCCAGTCCCCGCGCTTTCCCCACGCGGCGAGGTCGACCCAGGTGTCCCCGGCCATGCACTCGCCGAGCAACAGCGGCTTGTCGCCATGCTGCTCCATGTGCCGCTCGAAGTCTCCGAGCCGGGACCGAAACCAGCGGCAGTTGCCATAAGGATGCTCGTCCCAGAAGTCCGTGACGCGCTGCCAGCCGATCCAGGAACTGTCATCGACGACCAAGGTGTCGGGAACGTCCGCATGGCAGGCGTCGAACAGAGCCCTCACGACACCGAGATCCGCGTCGTGACCCGTTTCGCACGTGATGCTTCGAAACGCCACGCAAGCGTGCCCGCGATCGTGCGCGAAGAACTCGCGGTACTCGCGCAACAACTCGTCCTTGTGCGCGGCGTCGAGCTTCGGGTGCCAAGTCGGATACTCCTGCCAGATCAGCATCCCTAGCTCATCGCACAATTCGAAGACGCAGCGCGGCGGCACGAAGAGGCAGCACTTGAGCAGGTTGAAGCCAAGGCTCTTCCAAAGCTCGATTTGACTGCGCCACCATGCTGGATCGGTTGGGGGATGGAGCAAACCACTGCCGCAGCCCCAATGGAGCACGCCGCGCACGGAGAGCAACGCACCGTTCCAGTGAATCTCGCGTCCATGAGCTTCCAAGCGACGGAAACCGACACGAAGCGAAGCGGAGTCGATTTCTCGATCGCCATCCCAGAGGGACAGATGCGCAACGTATTGGAACGGCTCCGCGGGTGACCAAGCTCTGACTCCAGCGATGGCGATTTGGAATTCGAGCGCGCCCGCCCCTTTGATTCGCTCGGTGGTTCGCGCCACAACGTCGTCGCCAGTGCGCACCGTCAGTCGCAGCTGAAGTTGTTCAGGAGAATGCGTTCCAGCCGACCATCGAAGTGCGACACGACTGAGCAAGGCCCCAGACCCATCGCGCTCGAGCCTGCCGAACAGCGATGTGCCGGCCCGGTCGATCGCAACGCCATCGTCGACGCGCAGTGAGACACCTTGCCACACGCCACCGAAGTGCGGCTGGATGATGGGCAGGAAGCCTTGGGTGTTGTGGCCAACCCGCTCGTCGATCTCGATCGCAATCGAGTCCTCTCCATCCCAACGCAACGCCGCCGTCAGTTCGCAGCAAAACGGCGTCCAACCGCCGAGATGCGAACCGACCTCGGCATCATTGCAAGTCACTCGCGCATGCGTCGCCACCGCCAAGAACTCCGCCCAGATCTTCCGGCCCTTCCACGTCGAAGGCAGATCGAGCGTTCGCGACAGCTTCACCGAACCGTCGAAGGCGACGCCAAGAGCAGTCTCATTCGCAGCCGGCAGAGAAATGTAGGTCGCGCCAGTGCCGGCGCGAGGCTCGACCCGCTCGATGCGCCAGTCGCCATGCAGGGACAGTCGTTCCTGGCCTCGCACGAACGCACAACTCCATCCGGTGCAAAACGCGAGCACCGCCACGAGGAACGGATTGCTGCTCATGCGTAGACCGCGCGCAGTTTCGATTCGAGGTAGCTCAGAAAGGGTTGGGATGACAACTCCGAGCCGGTCGCAAGGCGGCACAGCTCGCGCGGTTCGTGCCGGCGACCGTGGCGATGCACATGGTGCCGGAGCCAGTCGAGCAGCGGCGCGAAGTCGCCCCGCGCTTGATGCTCCTCCAGATCGGGGATCGCGCGTGCAGCCGCCGCCGCAAACTGCGCGGCGTAGAGGTTGCCAAGGGTGTAGGTCGGGAAGTAACCGAACAAGCCACAGGACCAGTGGACATCCTGCAGGCAACCGCGGCGGTCGTCCGGCACATCGATTCCTAGCAACTCCTTGTAGCGGAGATTCCAGGCAGCGGGCAGGTCGACGACTGCCAGCGCGCCGTCGAGCAGTGCTCTTTCGATTTCGAATCGGACCATGATGTGCAAGTCATAGGTCAGTTCGTCAGCTTCGACGCGGATCAGGCTTGGTTCGACGCGGTTGCACGTTCGCCAAAGATCGTCAGGCGACCAGCCGTCGACTTCGACGCCTAGCTTCTGCCGCAACATCGGCAATGCCCAGTGCCAGAACGCGCGACTCTTGCCGACGTGGTTTTCCCACAGTCGCGACTGGCTCTCGTGGATGCCCAGCGACGCAGCCTCGCCGAGCGGAGTGCCCATGTTCACTTCGTTCAGGCCCTGCTCGTAGAGGCCGTGGCCGCCTTCGTGCATCGCAGACCCAAGCGCGTCGAGCACGTTGTCCTTCGCGTAACGCGTCGTGAGGCGCACGTCGCCGACCGACCCGGTGCAGAAGGGATGCGCGCTGCGATCGAGTCGCCCACGGCCAAAGTCGAACCCCATCGCCACCAAGGCCGCACGGCAGACTTCTTCTTGCGCCGACTCGCTGAAGGGCTGGCGCGAGAAACGGTCGTCTGGTTTGCGCTTTCTGGCATCGAGTTCTTGGCGCAAGCACACCAGTCGATCGCGCAGCGGCGCGAACAGTGCTGCGAGACTTGCCGCATTCATCCCCGGCTCACAGGTGTCTGCCAGCGCGTCCCATCGCGAATGCGCTCCGCGCAAGCAATCGGCCTTTAGTCGCTGCAGTTCGATCATGCGCTGCAATGCGGGCCGAAAGGTGGCGAAGTCCGACGCGGTCCGTGACTCGGACCAGATCTGCTGCGCCTTGCTCTCGTGTCGGGCCAACTCTGCCACCAACGAAGCCGGCAACTTGGTTGCGCGGTCATAGTCGCGGCGGAAACCGCGGAGGTTTGCCGCCCGATCTGGATCTGCCTGCAGCGCCGCATCGTGTTCGCATGACTGCAGCCATTCGCCGATGCGCGGATCGGAGTGGCGCATGTGAGTGAGCCTGGCAAGTTCTTCGAGTTGGCGGCTCCTGAGTTCACCGCCACCGCGCGGCATCCCCGTCTCTTGGTCCCAAGCGAGGATCGCTGACGCGCTCGAAAGCACGTAAGCGGCGCGCGCGTGTTCGACGAGCTGCTCGTAGGCCGCTGCGGTGGTAGCAAGCATGGCGGGGAGGATAGTCGCAGCCCATCGCCGTGCCGCGCTGGTTCTGGACGCGCATCCATCACCGTCAGCAGCTACGCTGGTGTGCTCATGTTTGCGCAGCGCGCGACCATTCGCACTTGGCTCAGGGCGTCCATAGGGGCAGGCCTTTGCGTCCTCGTTGGCTACATGCTCGGGTCACAACGCGCACCGGCCGATGTATTCAAGAACGCGGCGCATGACCCTGGCTCGGGTGACCTTGCCGCGCTGCCCTCGTTCGCAGCAGCGGTGGAGCGAACGAGCCCCGGTGTGGTAGCCGTGCGCGCCATCGTGGAGGAGCCGTCCACGGATGTGGCGGCGGCAGCGGACAACGCGCCAGGCGGCGAGTCGCCGCTTGCCGCGCGCGACGGTTCTGGATTCATCGTTCACGCACGGGGACTCGTGGTGACCGCACGGCACCTAGCGGTCGGGGCAAAGCGACTGGTGGTGGACCTGCCAGAACATGGTCCCTTTCAGGCTCTGCTAGTCGGCGAAGACGAGGTGACCGACCTCGCAGTTCTTCGGCTCGTCGATCCGCCCCCGTCCCTGCAGCCACTCGAACTCGGTCCGAGCGAGCAGCTTCGTGCAGGCGACTGGGTGGCTGCCGTAGGCAATCCCTATGGATTTCGGCAAAGTGTCACCGCCGGAGTCGTCAGCTACGTCGGTCGGCACCTTCTGGCTGACGACATGCGTGTCTCCAGCGAGTTCTTGCAGTTCAGTGCAGCCGTCAATCCAGGCAGCTCGGGCTGTCCGATCGTCGACCTCGAAGGTCGTGTCGTGGGTGTCACGACGCAGGGATCGGAGGCGGCGCAAGGCCTGTCGTTTGCGATCCCAAGTCGCACGCTGAAATGGGCGCTCGATGCGATGGACAAGAGTCCCGATGGCCGCGTCCATCGTGGTCGACTCGGGATGTCCTTCGAGGCTCGACGAAGGGGCTCGGGCGGCGCGCAGGGGTGCGTCGTGCGCAGCGTCATTCCAGGTCAGGCTGCCGAGGATGCGGGAATCGAGCCTGGCGATGTGGTGCTTGCCGTGAACGGCGATCCCATCACCGACTCCGGAGAGTTGCACGGTCGCATCACCAGATCACCGCCCGGCACCTGTCTGCGACTGCGCATCGAGCGCAACGGAGAAGTCCTTCCCGACATCGATGTCACCCTGCGCGAGGCCGTCCGCGACCGCAAGGAACCAGTGGATCTACGATGACAGTGCCTCCGACCACGAGCGATCCGCGCGCAGCGAATCTCCTGTTCGTCGCTCCCGGCATCGCGCACCTGCTCGGCAACGCACTGTTCACCGTTCAAGGTCGGGCGAAGTTGTTGTCGATGGCGGCTGCCGAAGAAGGAACCGCACGAGACCAGATCGAATCCGACGCCGACGCGGTCGTCGAAGGAGCAACTCGCTCGCTTGGCGCACTCGCTGTGCTGCGCTGGTTACTGGGGGAGATTCGGCAACCAGCGGCCGTAGGGCTCATCGTCCACGAACTGGTGGATGTGTTGCGCGTTCCGATGCGGGACCACGGCGGCAAGGTCGAGTGGTCCGCTGACTCAGATCCCGAAGATGAGGTCGACCCTTATGAGCTTGCGCACGCGCTGCTCTCGGCGATGCGTCAGATCTGCGCGGGCCGGCACGCAGAAGCCTTCACGGTCACGTTGACGATGGACCGAATCGAAGGGGCGGCGGCACTGTCGATCTGCAGTCGTGGGGAGGCAAGGAACGCGACGCACGGCCGCCCACTCGGCCTCGTGTTGGATGCGCTGCAGGCGGAATCTCCGGGCCCAGGCGCCTCGTGGCAAGCGTGCGGTGGGCCGGATCAGCTCGTCCTGGTATTGACTGGTCCGCAGTCAAACTTGAGAACGTCTTGACCACTTCTTGATGAAAGCTTCCTAGGGTCGCTGCCCTTCCTTACATGAAGAGGCTCTGCAGTGGCAAAACCCAAGATCCTGGTCATCGAAGACGAAGCCGACATCCTCGAGGTGATCACCTACAACCTCGAGCGTGAAGGCCACAAGGTCGTGTCGTGCCGCAATGGCGAGCAGGGACTCAGCCGGATCCGGACCGACAACCCCGACCTCGTCATCCTGGACCTGATGCTCCCCGGCATGGACGGCGTCGAAGTCTGCCGGCAGGTGAAGAGCGATCCGGTCACCCGAGCCATCCCTGTCATCATGGTCACCGCGAAGTCGGAGGAAAGCGACATCGTGCTCGGCCTCGGCATCGGCGCGGACGACTACATCACCAAGCCCTTCAGTCCCAAAGAACTCGTCGCTCGCGTGAAGGTCGTGCTTCGTCGCGGGCCGCTGCGAGAACAGAGCGGCGGCGGCGAGCGTGTGGTCCGTGGCAAGCTGACGATCGATCTGGCCCGCCACGAAGCTTCGATGGGTGACGCGGGGCTCACGCTGACCCCGACGGAAATGCGCCTATTGCATTTCCTTGCCTCGCATCCAGGTCGCGTGTTCCCGCGATCCCATCTGTTGAGCCGCGTCATCGGCGAAGATGCGTTGGTGACGGACCGCAACATCGACGTGCACGTGCGCGCCCTGCGCCAGAAGCTCGGCCCTGCCGCTGACGTCATCGAGACGGTTCGCGGCGTCGGCTATAGATTCGCCGACGGGAGGCGTTGACTCGTTGCTGAGGGCCTCGAAGTTCGTACTGATTGCACTCGGGGCCTTTGGCGTCCTGGCCGCAGTGGCGGGCTGGACATGGATTGCCTTCTTGTTGGCGCTTCTGGTCGGCTTCGCGTTGCGGCCGGCGGGCTCCGTGCAGCCGGTTTCAACTGCGGCAATGCCGACGCCTGCAGTGCCATGGCAGACGGTCGCGATCGAGAGCTTGCTGGCTGCGTTGCAGGATGGCGCCTTGGTTTTCGATGCCGAAGGGCGAGCACTGTGCGCAAACCCGACGGCTCACTCGATGCTGCAACTGCGGGGAGCCGCCGTTCCAGGCATCGCCTTGGCCGATCTCGTCGATTGGCCCCAGCTTGAATCTGCGCTGTTCGAAGCCAGACGAACCGGGAAGCAACAATCCTTCGAAGCTACCGGACCACTGCCGAACGAAGCGCAGCACTTGTCCGTGGTCATCTC
>SXPK01000250.1 GCA_005776365.1 Planctomycetia bacterium | reverse complement strand
TCTCCTGCAGGCACAGCACGTCCGGTTGCTGCTCGCGCAAGAAGTCGATCACGTGCGCGAGTCGCGCGCGAATGCCGTTCACGTTCCAGGTGGTGAGCTTCATCGCGATTGGCGGCTCCGCATCCTAGCCCGCAGCCCGCATTTCTCACCAAGGCTCCTGCGGCGTCGCTGCACCTGCAT
The DNA here is from genome assembly GCA_005776365.1 of Planctomycetia bacterium. Taxonomy (GTDB): domain Bacteria; phylum Planctomycetota; class UBA1135; order UBA1135; family UBA2386; genus SXPK01. The sequence continues at coordinate 6,306 of SXPK01000250.1, read as the reverse complement.
TGGGGGCGCGATTGCCGTTCCCGTTCCAGGCGGGCAGCTTCATCAGTGGAGCGGGCTGCGAGATCCTCCGCCTCGCGCCCATGCTGGCGGAGCAGTCCGCCGACCTGTCGAACCGGACTCAGTGTTGGTGCGGCATCGTGCCGTGCGCGCTCGGCTCGTCGAGGCGGCGACCGCGCAGATTCGAGATTCGAATCGCGGCCCCGGGCTTGAGCAGTACGCCGAACGAGCCGTGGCGTTCGTCGTGGTGGATGCCGTGTTCGATGTGCTGCGGCGTGTCGCCGCCGACAGCGACGGTCAGCCGGTCGCCGACGATCGTCCACTCGATAGAAATGGGCCGGTCGGCTGCCGCGAACACGGCGCCTTCGGCCGGCTCGGTGCGCAATGCGATGCCGCCGCCGCGACGCAAGTCGAATACGCGCTTGCTGCGGAAGAACAACGCTGCCTCGCCGGCTTCGAGCTTCACTTCGACGGTGCCCTGTGCCGCATACCAGTCGTGGTTCCGCAAGGCGACGATGGCGCTGTGCGCGCGGTCGCCTTCTTGACAGCGCAGCGACAACTCGGGGCCCGTGAGCGTGCGCGCGATCGCGGCGCCGTGGCTGGCCTTCCAATCCGCATCCTGGGTGCCCGGCAATAGGTCGATCCATGGCTTGCGTGCGGCGGCGGCGGCGTCGAATGCCGCGGCGCTCGCGGCATCAAAGCGCGGCGTCAACGCGTGAAGCCGCATGCGCCACGCCTGTTCCCTTGCGCGATCGTGGCCGACCCCGGCGAGCATGCAGCCAGCAAGATCCTCGGCGGCGGTGAGGTCGTGCAACGCAGCGGCGGGATCCTCCTTGCTGGCAGCGCCAATCAAGGCGTCGAACCAGCCCGTGTCGACTCGCTCTTCGACGGCTGCAAGTCGGGCAGCTGGTCCAGTGCCGGCTGCGGCGCGCAGAGAATGGAGCCGCTCGTGCAACGCGCGCCAGAGATCCATCGCGACGATGCCAGCGTCCAGCTGTCGCTCCGCGGAATCCAACGCGGCGGCGAGCGCCACTTCACGTTGGTTCTCGTCAACGATCGACCTCGCGCGGTCGATTTGCTGCAGGACTGCCGTGCGGTCGGGGCTCGACATCCAGCGCGCTCGATCCGCTTCGATGCGCTGGAGCAACGCGGCCGCAGACTCCGGCGTCAGCGGCTTGCTCGGCAGCAACTCTGCGCGCATGGCAGCTTGTTCCGCGATAGCCTGCTCGCGGGCGGAGTGCCGCGCGTCGACCGCGGACTTCCACCATGCACCAATCCCGATCGAGCACACGGCGAGCACACCGAGCCACAACATGCCGCTGTGAAAGAGCGCCCGGTTCTTTGCGTCGTGTTCGGCACGCCAGCGCGCAATCAACTCTTCCTTATGGGGATCGTGCCCGTGGAATGGACGCGCATGATGAGGATGGACTTGGCGGTTCAGGTCGCTCATGGCCGTGTCGCTCCGGTGCGTCGGCAGTGCGGCCGACGAGTGGCGTCCTTCTAGTCCGGCAATGTCGTGATAGGGCTACGCAGTCTGGTCCAGGAGCGTGGAGTCGGCTTGCGTAGAAGTGGCTTCAGTGCGAGTCGGCATCGAGGACGAGCACCGCAGAGCGATTGCCAACAGCGAGTTCGCCGCGGCTTTGGGGATCTCGGACAGGGCTCGCGGCGCAGCCATCGGGTCCTGGTGTTGGCTTCGGGTGCCGAAGCGCCGTGACGCCAATGCTGGAGGGGAAGCAACACGGCCGCCGCGTGCAGTGGACCTTGTGCCCGCACGGTTGACGCAGGGGCCAGCGCCCCTTGTGCGCTCGGTCCTACTGCGGCTTGATCCGTTGCCGAATGCGTTCTCGTGCAGCGGCAGCTGCAGCGCCGATGGCAGCTCGATCCTCAGTGCTCGCTGCAGCCAGCGCGCGGCCAGCGGTGACGTCGAAAGCTTCTAGCGCGAACTCCCGCAGCTCGGCACACGCAAGGATGCGATCGCACACGATGCCTTCGGTGCGCGCGATGCGGTCGCCGTTCTCGGACTCGACTTGCTGCAACGCGCGCGCGAGGTCGAGGGCAGTCTGCCGCAGCGGCTCGGGCTGCAGCAGCGCGGCGATCTCGAGTGGGTGCGCGCTTGCGTGTGCCGCCCTTGAGTCGTGCAACAAGGACACCGCGACGGTCAGCGCAAAGAGCAATAGCGTGGCTGCCACGGTGAGCCTCTTGCTGACAGCACGCCTCGAACTCACGGCGTGCGCTGCTTCGACTTCGCGCGCGAGCGCAGAGCGACGGCGTTGCCACGCTTCCATCATGCGCGACAGCCGCCCAGTAGCTTCGGCGTCGGGGTCGAGGCCCGCGGGCACGGCCTCCAGTTCTCGCATCGCGCGCTCGGCGACGCGAAGCGCCGCCGGGGCATCGGCAGCGCCGCCGATCGCAACCTCGCATTGCATCATCTGCTCCTCGGCGATGCGCAATCCGACTTCGCGAAGATCGGACTCGTACAGTGTCCTGCGGTCCTTCTGAGAATGAGCTGCGAGGAACAAGAGGCAATCGCGCAACTCGGAGAGCGCGAGTTGTCGTTCCTCCGAAGTGCTGCTTGCCGCGTCTTCGAGAGCTGAGCATCGGGCTTGCAGCTCGTGCATTCTGCGTTGCGCGTCTTCCAGATCCTGTTTGCGACGTCGCGCCTCGTTGAGTCGGCGGCGCAGCGCTTCGGCTTGTTTGTCCTCGACAGCTTCGTCGGCAGCTGCGTGCTGCGCGGCACGCTCCATGTCGAACAGGCCCGTCGTCCAGTGGCCGCGAGCGAGCGCGTCTTCGGCGCCGCGCGCCAGCCGGTCGCGCGCGGCTTGTGCTTGCTCGATGCGCAGTCGCAGCGACTCGATGCTGTCGAGCAGGGCGCTGCGCTCTCGGTGTGGTCGGTCGACGATGGCCTCGACGGCGCGGAGCGCGTCGAGCCGCGCGAGCAACATTTGCAGCGGGCGCACCGGGACTGGCTCTTTCTGCAACGTATCCGTCGCCTGTTGCACGAGTCGCCACCCGTCATCCGTCGTCGTCGACAGCATGCGCGCAAGGCTCTGGCGCGCCGGGGCTACGCGCTCTCGCACGGCGGGAAACTCCTCGTCGAGACTGTCGAGCGACAGCGCGAGGCTGCGCAGGCCGACGCTGCGACCCGGAGTCGAGCCAGCGTCGAGCGCGAGGCTGACCGCCGCCGCGCATTCGGCGACCAGCGTGCGCAGCGGCCTTTGGTCCTCGTTGGGCGCGAGCGGAAACAGCCGCTCGATGGCGTCGCGAGCCTGCGCGATGCGTTCGAGGAAGAACGCGAAACGGTGCAACCGGTCGCGTCGCCGTGCAACGGCCTCCGACGCGCCGCCGAACGCAGCGCCGATGCGATCGACGGCGGCGCTTGCCTCATCGAGGGCGAAGTTGGCCTCCGCGGCTTCCAGTGTCGCGATCATCTCGTCGTGGTCGTTCGCCATTGCCTCGAGACTCTCGCGCTCCCTCTGCAGACAGAGTCGCGGCGACTTTTGGAACAGCGTCGGCATGGCCGCAGGGCCGTCGCCCGTAGGTCGAGTCGGCGACGGCTGCGCCAAGGTTGCCGTGACGACGCGGTCGAGCAGCGCGAGCTGCTTGCGCGCAAGACCGAATTGCTCCTTGCGCCCGAGTTCGGCGATCGAAGGCAGCGCCCGCCCGACGAGTCGCAATGCCGCCTCGCCGCCATCGCGTAGTGAACGCGCGAGCTGCGTTGCGCGCGGAAACCTCCTCAACGCGGAAACGGCGCGCTCGATCCCGGTTGCAAGCGTCGCGTGATCAGATGACGGCGCCGATGGCATTCCATGCAAGAGCGCGCCGGCGAGCCATGGCACGCGACGCAGCAGGCGACGACGCGAGCGCAGCGCCGCACGGAGTTCGTTGCCGCCTTCGACCAGGCGCTCGAGTTCGTGTTCGCAGGCATCGAGGTCACCTCGCAACAACGCGTCGCGCGCTGCCTCCGTTGGATCCGATGCGAGCCGCGCGGCCAGTTCTTCTAGAGCCTCGACGACGGTGGACATCGACGGCCGCGCGTCAGGCGAACGCTGCAGGCATGCCTCGAGCAAGAGGCGAAGGGGCTCGTCTTGCAGTGCGAGGACCTTCCGCGCCCTTGCCGGAGTCGCTGCCGCAACCAACCAGCACAACGTCGCGCCAAGGCAGTGGACATCGAATGCGTGGGATAGTGGCGCGTCGATCGCGGCCTCGGGCCCCGCGAATCCGACGGTGCCCAAACAGGCGCTGCGTTTGGCCGGGCCGGCATGCTCGAAGTCGAGCAGGAGCGTCGTTCCATCTGCGACCAGCAGATTGGCCGGCTTGACGTCGCCATGGCAGATGCCCAACGGCGCGTCCTGATCTGCGATCGCGTGCATCGCGGCGAGCGTGCGCGCGGCCGGCAGCAGCGCGTCGCAAGCGGCCTTGGCCGACAGTGCGCCGTTGTCGGCGACCAGGCGGTCGAGGCTAGGGCCGTCGCAGAATCGCGTGCGCACGACCGGCCTCCCCGTTGCCGCATCGACGTCGGCGCCAAGTGGAGGGGCCACACCGCCTGGCGCACGCCTAGCCATCGCATGTTCGCGCGCCGCTTCGTCCGGGCTGCCGCGCAGCAGCAGCTTGTGCACTTCGAGCTGGCCGGTTGCCGCGTCGCGGCGCACGAAGACCGTGCGTTCCAGGCTGCAGTGCAGAAGCACATCGCCGTCGCGGGCAAATCCAGGCGTGGTCATTGGGGATAGCGTGCGCGATTCACCGCGATGGGGACGCGGTCTGCACGGTCGGCACCGAAGGCAGTTCGCCGCCAAGTCTTGCATCCCACTCTAGCAGCGCTTGGCGGTGGCGCGTGGTTCGGACGCGTCGACTGGCCTCGACCTACAACGCGCCATTGCGTGTGGGCCCGAGGAGGATGGCGCGGGTGCGATGCGGTCTTCGACGGGTGGTGTCGTGAGGCCCTTCGTGGGTGGCGCCTCGAGAGGTCGATGTCATGGGAATGCCATTGCTGTCGGTGTGGTCTGGCTGCTGGATTCGCATCGGCGCGATCGGCGGAAATCCGCCACCGCGACTCCCAAGATGGCGCAATGTCGCCGACAATCCGCCACATGGCCGTCCATCTCGAACTCACCGACCGGTCAGGATTCCGCGAACTGCAAGTTGCTGCCGAGAGCTTCTGGCTCGGCGGCCCCAAGTCCGGCTGTGACGTCGCGCTCGACCTACCCGAAGTGCAAGGCCGTGTGCTCGAAGTCGCAGTCGACCCGCAGGGTCGGCTTCGCGTGCGCGCCGAACCCGGGCTGCCATTTCCGATCCGATGCGCGACGGGTTCGGTGGGCTCGAGGTTCGAGCACTTCCTCGACGGCGACGTGCTCAACGTCGGGCCTGCACTCGTCAAGCTGCGCTTCCTCGCCGAGGCTGGCGACGGCAAGGCGCAAGAACTCGACCCCGCGACGCTGACGCTCTCGCCGGGAACGCATGTCGGCTCCTGGTATCAGACGTTCATGGAAATGGCGGACCATCTCGAAGGGCTCAAAGCCGCAGACCAGATGGCACACGCCGCAATGGTGGCAATCGTGCGCGCAACCGGCGCGGACCGCGCGCACGTGGCGCTCGTTGCAGACCACGATGGCACCGGCGACGCCTTCTACCTGACACGGCCTGACGACGCGCGACCGTTCCGTGTCAGTCGTTCGGTCGTCAATCAAGTTCGCGAGAACGGACGTGTCGTGCACGTTCCCCTTGCAGCGGCCGATCCGGTGATGCGCCAATTCCAAAGCGTTCGCAGCGAAGGCATCAGCGCCGCGGTCGCGATGCCCGTGCAGGCGCTCGGCAAGACGCTCGGCGTGATGTATGCGGACTGCGTGCGCGACGGCGCGGTGTTGACCGCCGACGACCTGCAGCGCGTGGCGTTCGTGAGCCGCATGCTCGCGTCCGCGCTCGGCAACCGCGTGCTCGTCAAGCACCTGTTGCAGAACGACGGTTCGCAGAACGCGCCGCATCCCGCGCTGCAGACCAAGAGCCCCGCGTGCGCCGAGATGGTGCAGCGTTGCAAGCTCTACGCGCCCGCCGACTACACGGTGTTGCTGCGCGGCGAGACGGGCTCGGGCAAGGAGGTCGTCGCGCGCGTGTTGCACGACCTGTCGCGACGCAGCAAAGGGCCGTTCGTGCCCGTCAACTGCGCGGCGATCCCCGAGCAGTTGATGGAGAGCATGCTCTTTGGCCACGAGAAGGGCTCGTTCACCGGTGCGGCGCACACGCGGCGCGGGCACTTCGAGGAAGCGCTGACTCAGCATCTCGAGGTCCTCCATGCGCTCGCGCAACGGCGGCAGC
>SXPK01000249.1 GCA_005776365.1 Planctomycetia bacterium | reverse complement strand
CGGCGCGTTCGAGCGTGTCCCAGGCGCGGCCGTGCTTGCTGTTCTTCCACAACTCGAGGTCCTGCTCGTGGCATTCTCCGCAGCGCGCGCTGCCGACGTAAGACAGCCCGCCATCGAGCGGGCGTTGGTTGGCCATCTTCTCACGCAGCTTCTCCTCGGCGACGAATAGGCGATGCTTGCGAATCGTCTCGCGGACCGCCGGGTCCTGGCCGGCGAGCGGCTTGGTCTCGCTGGCGCGCAGCGGCACGGCTTCATACTGCGGCAACGCGCCGCCTTGCTGCGAGCGACCCAGTTGCAAGTCGATGAGGAAGCGGCCGCGCACACCGGGGTAGACCACGGGAACGGGGCCGACCATCGTCGGCTGCGACGGCGGTTCGTGCACCGCAGCGGTGACGCCGACGACGAGATCCGGCTTGGGGTCGAGTTGTGGGACGAGTTCGCGCACGACGTCGGGGTCGGCGTGGATCATCAGCACGCGAAGCGTTGCCGGCGCAGCGCCATCCAGCGCGCGGCGGTAACCGTCGAGCGGCGTGAGCAAGCGCAACTGCTGCGGCCTTTCGTTGGCGATGGCTTCTGGCAGGCGCATCGTCAGCGACCCGACGCGCACCGTGGCGCCGCGCACGGTCTTCTCGACGAATGCCGCTGGCCTCATGTCCCCGGCGAGGGCTTCGAGGTCGGAGGCGACGATCGGCGCCTTGTATGCGGCCAGATACGGACCGAAGACGTCGCGGGGCAGTTGCAGGTCGCTGGCGTCGATGCCCAGCGCGTCGTAGCGCATCGGCATGCCGAACAGCACTTCGACGGCGGTGAAGGCCTTCTCCTGGTCGAGCGCAGTGTTGCCGCCGACCAGCCCGCCGCCCTCGAGCAGCAGGTCCGCGCCGTTGACTTCATTTAGCCAGGTCACGCGACGCGGCAACCCGCCGAGTTGTCCCGAGGCGCAGCCGCACGGCTCGAGTCGGCCCTCCATGCTGCCAGAGATAACGACGCGGATGCGCTCGCCGAGGACGGGTTGCGTCGTGGGCTCGACTCTTTCCGGTTGGCTGGTCGTCGGTGCTGCCGCGGGTTCTTGGCCGCACTGAAGCCAGACGCAGCACAGCAATGCGCACAGGCTCGTGGAACGCAGTCGGGTCGTCATCATGGATGCTTTTGGTGCAAGGCTACGAGTTCGATCGACAGGGAGGGACCCACTTCCTTCTCCTTGCTCAACACCAATGCGCCGCGGAACTCGACAGCGGACGCGCCGATCCAGCGCGCATGGACGCGGCGGCTGCGCGAGTCCCCGTCGATGCGCTCGATCGTGATCGCCCACGATGCGGATGCGTCCTTGCCTTCGGCGTCGGTGATGCTGGCGACCACGAAGTCCGCGGGGCGCGATTCGTCGTGGTCCGTCACCAGCACGTATTGGCTGCTGGCCTTCGACTCGGACTGCGAAGTGCGCAGGTCAGATCGGATCGCGATCTTTGCCATCGGGATCGCCTCGAGATCCGGAGCAAAGGTCGCGACCGCGGGGATGCGCAACGCATACGCGGGCTCGAGGTCGGTGGCGACCGTCGCGACTGCACGGAAGCTGCCGATGTCACCCGCCCTTGGCGACAGCGTTGCATGCAGCAAGGTGAGGCCGTTGCTCGATTCGAGTTCCAGCGTGACCCGCGGATCGTCGGACTGCGGCGAGGAGAACTGGATCGGACGGTCCTTCACGTCGCTCGCCAGAGTCAATGTCAGGCGCTTGGGGCGACTCTTGGGCACGCGCTCGAAGTCGAAGGTCGCTGCTGGACGCAGGCGCACGGGGGAGTCGATGTGAAAGCGGATTTGCAGCGGCCACATGACTCTCTGGCTCGCGTCGCTCGAACTCTGCGGTTGCAGCACGACGAGCACGCGGCTGTCGATCGTCTTGGAGTCGACTGCTTCGCGCTTGCTGGTGTCGAGAATCGCGCGCACGACCAATACCTCGCCTTGCTGCGGGGCGGTCTCGGGGCTGAACGAAGGGATCTGCCGCTCGCTGCCGTCCGCTGCGCGAAGGAATAGCTCGGTCCGAGCGCATGAGCAGTCGACGTGCGTTCCTGGCGAATACCAGCCCGGGCCGATCCTCGAGCGCAGGTCGAGCACGAAGTCGTGGGCGCGCGTATCGCCGTGCCGCACCGTGCCGAAGTCATGCGTCAGCGTCGGCAACTGGTCCGGCGCCTGCCGGTTCGCGTCGGACTCGACATCACCGGGGTCGCCGCAGGCCAAGAGCACCAGCGGCAAGGTGGCGGCGGCATGACGAACAAGGGCTCGCATCGGGGCGGCATAGTACGGCCGCCGCTGCGGGCAACTCCACCTTTGCAGTCTGACCTTCCAAGAAGTGGTGCCCACAAAGGGTTCGGGGCCGCGTCCGACAAGGATCGCGGCCCCGAGACCCGGGCAATCGGGAAGGAAGACGCCGTCATGGAAGCAATCGCCTTGCCAAGCGCGCCGGAATCTTCGCGGGCCCATGCCATGGGCGAGTCGATCTGTGCCCACGTCGTTGGAGCCGGTCCATCATGGCATCGGCGCCATGGTTGGATGGCGACTGCGCCATGGTGCATGCCGTCGGCCTGCCAAGGCGAAGGTCGGTCGGACGTGGCAGCCTGATCCTGGTCGCGGCCTGGCGCAGACAGCAGTTCAGCCGGGGATGTGGTGCCGCTTCAGCTTGCGATGCAGGGTCGTGTAATCGATCTGGAGCGCGCGAGCCGCCGCGGCCTTGTTGCCGCCGCACTGCTCCAAGGTCTCGATGAGGATCTTGGCCTCGAGACCGTCCGATGCCCTGCGCACACGGTCCGCAAGCGGGCCTTCGCCGTGCAACTCGATATCTCCAATCGTGGAGTCCGCAGCGGTGTGCTCGTGCGTGCCGGCGAAGCCATCCGCATCGAGCATGCGTTCTGGGCAGAGCAGCACGGCACGGCGGACTGCGTTGCGCAACTCCCTCAGGTTGCCGGGCCACGGCTGCGCACTGAGCCAAGACTCCGCCGCGGCACTGAAGCCCTCGACCCGCCGACCGAGTTCACGGTTCGCTTCGTGCAGGAACGCACGCGCGAACGAGCGGATGTCCTCGGGCCGCGAACGCAGCGGTGGCAGCACGACCAGGAACTCCGCGACGCGGTGGTAGAGGTCCATGCGAAAGCGACCCGCCTTGACCTCTTCTTCGAGTGGGGAGTTCGTCGCGCAGAGAAGGCGGGTGCGGAAGGAGATGGCTTGGTCGCCGCCGACTGGCGTGACCTTCCGTTCTTGCAGCGCGCGCAGGAGCTTGGCCTGCAAAGGCACTGGCAGGTTGCCGAGTTCGTCCAGGAATAGCGTGCCGCCGTCCGCGAGATGAAAGAGCCCATCGCGATCTCGCTCGGCGCCGGTGAAGGCACCGCGCTTGTGGCCAAAGAGCTGGCTCTCCATCAGCTGTTCTGGCAAGGCGCCGCAGTCGATTGCGACGAAGGGGCCCTTCGACACCGGCGAGCGGCGATGGATCTCGCGCGCGACGACTTCTT